>JANMBR010000134.1:0-9057 GCA_031360505.1 Acidobacteriota bacterium | reverse complement strand
GCTCGGTTCCGAGCGCGGCCAAGCCCGCGATTCCAAGGCCCGCGAGAAAGACCAGCCGGTAGTTGAGGGCGAGCGCGAATCCGGGGAGCCGCGCGGTGAGATCCATGAGACCGGGAAAGCTCGCGCCGTAAGCGAGGCCGGCCACGAGCAACGCGAGAAACATCCAACGTCCCCGCTCGAGCGTCCCCGAAGCGAACGCGAGGCACGCGAGCGGAAAGAGGATCGCGCCCGCATATCCGATGGGCATGCCCGAGCCGTCGTTGCGCGCGGCGTCGACCGGGCTCTTGCCATAGATGCCATGGGCAAAGGGAAGCACGTCCGGAAGCAGTCGGGCCGCGGCCGCGCCGATCGGGACCGACTGCCGGCCCGCCCCCGCGGCAAGAGCCTGGCTTCGCGTGCGGTACTCGGCCGAATGCGGGATCGCCTCGAGCAGCGCAAAGAGCTGCGGTCCGCACAGGAGAAGAGCGAGCCCCCCCGCGCCAAGCGCCATCCCGATCGCGCGCGGACGCTGCCGCCGCGCGACGCCCGCGAGCTCCCACAGGAAGTACACGGCGCCCGCCGCAACCGAGTGAAAGAAGGACTCGGGGTGCCCGCCGCAAAACGAGAGCCACAACGCGGCGGCCATAAGGCCCATCGGGCGACGCCCGGGCTCGCGCGCGAGCCGACGCAGGCCGAGCAGCAGGAGCGGAAACGTCGCCGTCGAGGGCCCGACGCTCCAGCCATTCCAGAAGACCATGTACGTCGAAAAGCCCCACCCGACCGCGCCGACGAGCGCCGCGCGCGCGCCGAGGCCGAAGTCGCGGAAGAACAGGAACCCCGAGAAGATCGCGAGGAAGAGCGTGAACGTGCAGGAGAACGTCCACGACAGGGGCACCGGCAGCCACAGCCCGAGCCACGTCGAGGGATGAAAAACGCCCGCCTGCGCCGTCCCGAGCAGCGGACCGCCCGCCAGCACGAAGCGATTCCAGAGCGGCAGGTGTCCGTGCGCGACGCTTTCCCGTACGGCGGCGCGCCAGGGCAGGTTGGCGAAGGCGAGGTCCGAGAGAATCGGGTTCTGCGGCGGTCGCGCAACCCGCGCGGCGGCGATCGGTTTCCACGGATTCTCGCTGAAGTAGAGGTCAGACGGACCGTACAACTGACCGAGGAGCATCGCCTTGCCCGTGAAGATCAGCGGCAGAAGAGCGAGCAGGATTCCGACGCGTCTCGACACGCCGCCCGCGTACCGCCGAGCAAGCCAGAGGCTGATCGCGGCGGCCCCCGCGTAGGTGAGCCACAGCCCGAGCAAGTGCATTGTCAGAGGCGCATTCCAATCGCAATTCTAGCCGTGCCGGGGGTCCATGGCCCTGGGGCGTAAAATGCCGTCGTGGCCTACTCGTGGGAGCGCCTCGACGCGGGCGAGAAGGCCGCGATTCTCCGCAATATCGCGGACGGCGGTGTAGCGCCGCCGCCTCGAGTTGTCGAGATCTCCTGGCAGGACCGCTGCAATATCGACTGCTTCTTCTGCTCGACGGCCGAATTGCGAGCGGGCAACTTCGAACTCTCCGCGGCTCGGCTCGAGTCCATGTTCGACGAAATGCGGGACCTCGGCGTCAAGGGCGTGCGCCTGATGGGCGGGGGGGAACCGCTCTTTCGCAAGGATGCCGCCGCACTCATCGCGGCGCTCGGCCGCCGGGGTCTGCGGGTCACGGACGTCACGACGAACGGTGTTCTCCTGACCGAGCCCGTCGTGCGCGCCCTCTTCGAGACGGGCTGTGACGAGATCTGCGTTTCACTCAACACCGCGGAGGCCGGGTCCTACGCCGCCATGATGCAGACGACAGAGAAGAACTTCGACCGGGTGGTCGAAAACGTGAAGCGCGCCGTGGCCCTGAAACGAGAGATGGGCGCCGACTGCCTGATCAAGTTGCAATTTCTGGTCTACCAGGAAAACTACCGCCAGCTTCCCGAGATGTACCGCCTCTTTCGCGAGACCGGCGCCGACCGGTTCTGGTTGAACGGCCTCTACCCTGTCCGCCCGATGCCGACGATGGCCGACGAGGACGTCGTCGAGATGCTCCGGCTCTACGAAGCCGTGCTGGCGCAGGACTACTTCGAGAAGCTCGAGCGCTTCTCGTTCTGGGAGCGCTCGATCGCCGAGAGTATCGCCGAGACCGAGCGCCGCGTTTTTGCTGCCGCCCCACTCGCCCGAAGGGCCCGCGTCAAGGTCCGGCACGTTCTGGACCCCGCGGCCCGGCGTGCACGCGCGACGGCCGAGCTGCACGAGTTCTGCCTGGTCGGATGGTACTCCATGACCGTGAATGCCAATGGCGATGCGGTGACTTGCTGCATCCTTCAGGACCGCGCGGGAGCGGTTCTCGGCAACGTCGGGCAGAACTCCCTCGCAGACGTCTGGTCGAGTCCGGCGTACGCACGCTTCCGCGCAGAGCTGCGCGAGATCATGTCTCGCCGCGGCCGCGTCGATGAGTTTAACCTGGCCTGTTCGGTCGAGGGCATTTGCGCGGAAAAAGATGCCTGTCCGAACCGTTCGTACTACTGGAGCGGCGACGCGGACTTCCGCAAGGATTTCCACCGCGTCGTCGAAGCGATGGCCCCTCCGCTTGGCACCGCCTTCGCCACGCTCCCAGGCAAGACCCCGGCTTTGCTTCCGACCCTCCAGCCTCCCGCACTGCCCGCGCGCACGGGCCCGTCTACTGCCGACCGATGAACTTCTTCAGAACGGCCACCACCCCGTCGGCAGATTCTTGGCGAGGTCGTTGTAGAGCACGACGGCGAGCAGCGCGAGGATCATCACGAACCCGACCTGGAGGATCCGCTCCTTGACACGCAGGGAAAAGTCGCGCCGCACGACGCTTTCGAGGCCGAGCAGGAACAGGTGCCCGCCGTCGAGCACCGGGATCGGCAGGAGGTTGAAGATTCCGAGCTGCAGCGAGATGGCGGCCATCAGCGCCACGAGGGGCACTGCGCCGGAGCGCGCGGCCTCGCCCGAGAACTTCGCGATGTCGAGGGGGCCCGACATGGATTTCATGCTGGCGTGTCCGCGGAAGAGCCGCCCGAGGACCGAAAGCGTCATCCGGAAGTCCGTCTGCACGCGGCGCCAGCCCTCCACGAAGGCCTGATTCACGGGGAAGCGCTCGAGCACCTCGGGCAGATCCGGCCCGACCTTGACGCCGACCTTCCAGGCATCGCCCTCTTTCTTCGGCGAGACGGAGGCCGTTGCCTCGTGGCCTGCCCGCTCGTAGCGAATCGGGAACGGGCCGGGCGCATTCTCCTGGACGGCCGCGATGAAGCGGTCCTGCATCTGGGTCGGGCCGCCCCGGATGTCATGCCCGGCCACGGAGAGGATGATGTCGCCCGGCTTCAACCCGGCGGCCTCGGCAGCGCCTCCGGCGACGACCATGCCGATGCGCCCGCGCAGGTCCTTGCCGACTTCCGGATAGACGCCGGCGTCGCCGATCTCGTACTTGCCCGCCGGCCGCGGCGTGATGGTCGTGAAAATGCCGGAGCCCGCGCGGTCGATTTCGACCTCGAGTTTCTCCCGGGCGTTCATCACGAGGATGTACTGGGCATCGCGCCAGCGGGGCGTGTGGGTCCCGTTGATCGTCACGAAGCGGTCTCCGGCCCGGATCCCGGCCGCGGCGGCCGCGGAGCCCGGCTCGACATACCCGATGACGGCCGGGGCGAGCTCGTAACCCGGCACCTCGACGCCGATCACGAAGACCGCGGTGTGGAGCAGCAGGGCGAGGATCACGTTCATGGTGGGCCCGGCCAAGAGCACCAGCGCCCTCTGCCAGCGCTTGCCGACGGGAGGCGCCTCCTGCGAGGTGCCCTCGGTGACCGTCGATTCATCGGGGCCGAGCCCGATCACCCGCACGTACCCTCCGAGCGGGATCGCCGACACCCGGTAGTCGGTCCCCCGCCACTTTTTGCCGAAAAGGCGCTTGCCGAACCCGACCGAGAAGACCTCGACCGGGAAGCCGAACCACTTGGCCACGGCGAAATGGCCGAACTCGTGCGCCACGACGAGGACCGACAGGACGACGATGAGGGCGAGCGTGTTGCTGAGGATCGTCAAGAAAGGCTCCTTCGAGAGTGAATTTACCGAGCGGCGACCGCCGCGGACCGGCGGCGAACGAGGTCGGACGCCGCCTCGCGCGCCGCGCGATCGACGTCCTGCGCCTCTTCCAGGCTCGCGGGGGCGGCCTTGCGGCCGGTGGATTCCATGGTTCCGGAGACGACGTGAACGATGTCCAAGAAGGAAATCTTCCCCTCCAGAAATGCGGCGACCGCGATCTCATTGCCGGCGTTCAGGACGGCCGGCATGGCACCCCCCGATGCGAGCGCCTGGCGCGCGAGGCCGAGGGCCGGGTACCGGCGCAGGTCCACGTCGAAGAAATCGAGGCGCGACAGGGCCACGAGGTCGAGCCGGCCGAAATCGTTCGCAAGCCGCTCCGGGTAGGACAGGGCGTAGACGATCGGAAACTTCATGTCGTTCTTCGCCAGCTGCGCGACGAGCGACCCGTCCACGAATTCGACGAACGAGTGGATGAGAGATTGCGGGTGGATCACCGCGTCGATCCGCTCGCCCGGCAGGCCGAAGAGGAAGTGCGCCTCGATCACTTCGAGGCCCTTGTTCATCATCGTCGCCGAGTCGATCGTGATCTTCGGTCCCATCTTCCAGGTCGGGTGGGCCAGCGCGTCCTCGACCGTGATCGCGTCGAACGTCTCGAGGCGCCGCTCGCGGAAGGGCCCGCCGGAGGCCGTCAGGACGAGGCGCCGGGCCTCGCCGGGCGCACCCGCCCGTAGCGCTTGGTGGATCGCGCTGTGCTCCGAATCGACCGGGATGAGCTCGGCGCCGCTCTTCTTCGCTTCCGCCAGGATGAGCTCGCCCGCGACGACGAGCGTCTCCTTGTTCGCGAGCGCGAGCCGCTTGCCGGCCCGAACCGAGGCGTACGCCGAACGCAGTCCGAGCGCGCCCACCAGCCCGCCGACGACCGTGTCCGCGTCCGGATGGCAGGCGGCCTCGTCGAGGCCCTCCATGCCGGAAACGATCCGGCAACCCAGGCCCGCCGGCAGGAGCCGCTCGAGCCGCGCAACGTCCTCGGCGCGGTCGATCGAGAGGAGTTTGGGCCGGAACTGCGCGGCCTGTTCGGCGAGCTTTTCGATCGAGCGCCCGGCGGCGAGGGCCACCACCCGGAACCGGTCCGGCATGGCCGCCACCACGTCGAGCGAGGACCGGCCGATCGAGCCGGTCGAGCCGAGGATCGAGAGGGTTCTCATGGGCAACGGGTCATTATATTGAGGATATCGACGAGGCGGAGCGTAGGGGCGGCCCTTGGGCCGCCCGCATCAGTCACGATCTTGCAGAGGCGGGAGGGGGCCCCTCCCCTACCGCCAGGCGATGAAAGCGGCCACGACCGGCCCCGCGAAGAGCAGCGAGTCGATCCGGTCGAAGAACCCGCCGTGGCCGGGCAAAAATGTCCCGGAGTCTTTGACCCCGGCGCCCCGCTTCCAGAGGGACTCGACGAGGTCGCCGAGCTGGCCCGCAGTGGATGCGACCGCGCCGGCCAGAGCGCCGCCGAGCGGCCCGAGCTCGGGCAGAAACCACCAGGTCCCCGCCGCGGCGCCGAAGACCGTCGCGCCGACGAGCCCCGCGATCGAGCCTTCCCAGGACTTCTTCGGCGAGACCACGGGCGCGAGCCGGTGGGCGCCGAAGCGCCGGCCGAAGTAGTAGGCGCAGGAATCGCAAATCCAGACGAGCAGGAGCAGGAAGAGCACGGCGCGCGGCGAATAGGCTCGGAGAAAGCAGAGCGTCGTCGCCGGAAGCGCCACCGAAAGGACGCCGAACGCGGTCGTGCCCGCGCCCGCGAGCGCGGCCGCCGGAGCGACCCGCGCGAAGAGCGGCGCGAGGGCGCACAGCGCGCCCCCGAGCAGGATCAGGCCGAACCATCCGCCCGGCCGCTCGCGCGCGGTGATCTCGACGAGCCCCGACCCGCTCATGAACCGGATCGGGCCCCAGAGAATCGCGGCGTCGCCGAGGACGAGGCCGCCGAAGACGATGCCGACGCTCTTCGACACCGGGTGCCCCGTCTTCTCCGCGATCCGATAGAACTCCCAGAGCGCGCCGAGCGCCACGAACGCCACGAGGAGGTTGAAGACGACCGCGGCCGCGTGGAAGAGCGACAAAAGCACGATCGGAATGGCGACTGCCGCCGCGAGCTCGCGTTTCAGCGCCGCCCGCCTTCGGCCTTTGCCTCCGACTTCGAGTCCGAGGGCCGGCCCTCGTTGATGACGCCGCCGTAGCGCCGTTCGCGCTTCTGGAAATCGAGGATCGCCTCGAAGAGGTGGCGTTTGCGAAAGTCCGGCCACAGCGTCGGAGTGACCCAGATCTCGCTGTACGCGATCTGCCAGAGCAGGAAGTTCGAGACGCGCATCTCGCCGCTCGTGCGGATGAGCAGGTCCGGATCCGGAAGGCCCGCCGTGCCGAGGCGAGAGCCGAGGGTCTCCTCGTCGATCTGCTCGGGCGTGAGCCGGCCCGACATGACGTCGTTGGCGAGCGAACGGCAGGCGTCGACGATCTCGGTCCGGCCGCCGTAATTGAGCGCGATGTTGAACGTCATGCCGCGGCAGGACGACGTCGCGGCGAGGCCCTGGGCGAGCGCCTTCTGCACCGACGGATCGAGCTCGTTCATCCGGCCCACGACGCGAAACCGGATGTCGTTCTTGAGGAGATTGGAAAGCTCCCTGGCAAGGTACTCCTTCAGCAGCGTCATCAGCGTGACGATCTCGAAGCGCGGTCTCTTCCAGTTCTCGACGGAGAACGCGTAGATCGTCAGGGCGTCGAGCTCGAGCCGGGCGCACGTCTCGACCGCCTCGCGCACGGAGGCAATGCCGGCCCGATGGCCCTCGACGCGCGGCGAGCCCCGCTGCTTGGCCCAGCGGCCGTTGCCGTCCATGATGATCGCGATGTGGCGCGGCAGCCGGGCAAGGTCGATCTCGTCGAGCAGCTGCCGCTCGAAAGTGCCCGGTTCGGCGATGGTCTCCAGCTCGATCACGGCTCAATAGTAGCGCGGCGGACGGCCTTCGGCTCGTAGAAGACGCGGCACAGGGTCAGCCCCTGTGCGGCGGCCTTGTGGCAGAGCAGCCGCCGGTCGCCCGTCTCGAGCAAGCGAGCCATCCGGTCCGGCGGCACGCGGCCGCGGGCCATGTCGGACAGCACCCCGCAGATCGAGCGCACCATGCCGCGCAGGAATCCATCCCCTCGGAAGAGGGCCTCGAGCTCTGCCCCGTCCTCGCGGACGGTGATCGAGTGGAGGTTGCGGACCGTGGACTCGTCGGCCCGCGGGGCGACCGCGAAGACGCGGAAGTCGCGCTCGCCGGGCACGACGCGGGCGGCCTCGCGCAGCCTCTCGAGGTCCGCGCGGGGGGAGATCCTTGCGACGAAGGGCCGATCGCGAGGCGCGATCACCTCGGCCCGGCTCCAGCGGTAGACGTACTCCTTACAGCTCGCGTCGAAGCGGGCGTGAAAGTCCGGCGCAACTTCTTCGACCGCGAGGACGCGAACGTCTTCCGGAAGCCGCCCGTTGACCGCCTCGCGGACCGCGCGCGGGTCGCGCCGCCGCGGCAGGTCGAAGTGCGCGACCTGGCCATCCGCATGCACGCCGGCGTCGGTACGGCTGGCTCCCTCGACGCGCACGGGAACCCGCGCGAGCCGCTCCAGCGCCTCCTCGAGCGCCGCCTGCACCGTCCGCGGCGCGTTCTTCTGGCGCTGCCAGCCGTGGAACGCCGTCCCGACATAGGCAATCGTGGCTCGGTAGCGGGTGGGGTGGCTCATGCGGCTCGCTCGAAGCGATAGACTCGGGCCTCGCAAGATACCCCATCCTCCATGACCGAGAGCATGCTGGCAGCCCGAGACCCCGTTTGACGGAACCGATGCTGCGCATCACGGAGATCTTCCGGTCGATCCAGGGCGAGTCGACGCGGGCCGGATTCCCTTGCGCGTTCATCCGCCTGACCGGGTGCTCGCTGCGGTGCGTCTGGTGCGACAGCGCCTATGCCTTCCAAGGCGGCGGCGACATGAGCGTCTCTGACGCGGCCGAGCGCGTGCTCGCGCTCGAAACCGGGCTCATCGAGGTGACGGGCGGCGAGCCCCTCGAGCAGGAGGCCGTCTACCCGCTCATGGAGCGCCTTCTTGCAGCGGGCCGGACCGTGCTCCTCGAGACCGGGGGCCACGTCGCCCTCGACCGGGTCGACCCGCGCGTCGTGAAGATCGTGGACGTCAAGGCCCCCGGCAGCGGGATGCAGCTCGCCAACCTTCCCGGGAACCTCGACCTCCTGCAGCCGCACGACGAGGTCAAGTTCGTGCTCGCCGACCGGCGCGACTTCGATTGGTCGCTCGATCTCGTCCGCGCGCGCCGGCTCGACGAGCGCCATGCCGTGACGTTCTCGCCCGCGTGGGGCACGCTCGCCGCCGAGGAACTGGCCGGGTGGGTCAGGGATTCCGGCAGGCCGATTCGGTTGGGGCTGCAACTTCACAAGATCCTATGGGGAGACGTTCCCGGACGATGAGCCGCGCAGCCATCGTCCTTCTCTCCGGAGGTCTCGACTCGGCGACCTGTCTGCTCCTTGCCCGCCAGGAGGGACTCGAGATCCGCGCCCTCTCCTTCGACTACGGACAGCGCCACGCGATCGAGCTCGATCGAGCCCGCGCGATTGCCGAGCGCTACG
This sequence comes from Acidobacteriota bacterium, assembly GCA_031360505.1. Lineage (GTDB taxonomy): Bacteria > Acidobacteriota > Thermoanaerobaculia > UBA5066 > Gp7-AA6 > DAHUXD01. The sequence continues at coordinate 333 of JANMBR010000134.1, read as the reverse complement.
GGGTCCGCGAGCATCGCGTGGTGCGCCTCGACTTTCCCGGCGCCGGAGCCTCGGCGCTCACGGATCGCTCGCTGGCCGTTCCACGCAACGATCTCGGACGGAACGCCATCCCCATCACCTACGTGCCCGCGCGCAACGCCCTGTTTCTTGCCCACGCCCTCGCCTGGGGCGAGGTGACCGGCGCTCGTGACATCTTCATCGGCGCCAACGCCCTCGACTACTCCGGCTACCCGGATTGCCGACCCGAATTTCTCGAAGCTTTCGAGCGGATGGCGAACCTCGGCACGAAGGCCGGCGTCGAGGGCCGCGCGTTCCGGATTCGCGCTCCACTGC
>JANMBR010000120.1:0-4842 GCA_031360505.1 Acidobacteriota bacterium | reverse complement strand
AAGCCGACCGCGGTCACGCCGGCCGCAATGCCGCCGAAGACGAGCCAGTCCTGACCGCTCCAGCGCAGGGGCGCCCCGAGCGTGGAGAGAGTGTCCTTGAGGGCGATCGTGCCGATGCCCGGCGGCGATTGCGCCTCGGCGGCTTCGGCCTCTGGTTCTGCCAAAACCGCGTCGGAGCAGGGCGCGAGACCAGGGTTGCTGTCGACCGATTCAGTCTCTGCCGAGAGGAGGAGGCTGTCGTCGTTGTTCGCCGCCGCGAGCCCGATTTGCGCGCCCGCATTTGCGGACAGAAAGATTCCCACGACGATCGCGGCGCCGAGCCTTCGCACGCCGCTATCCTACGGCACGAGGCGGGTGGAAAGCGGCGCCCCGGTTACTTCTCGTTTATTCGAGGGAGCGAGGGGTCGCATACGATGTGGCCCACGGCCGCGATATAGTCCACGGCACCAAACGCAGCGTGTTGGTTTCGCACGGAAGTTGATCTATGGATGTGCAACCGCTTGGCCCGCGGACACCGCGAGAAGTCGCGGAGGCGGTGCTCGTGAATCATCGTGAGCGGGCGAAGTTGTTCTCGTACGCTCGTTCCCGTTTTGGAATTTGTGCTGGCGACGCCGAAGATCTGCTCCAGGAGACGGCGCTCGAGCTGCTTCGCCAGCGAAGCTACGTCCGGAGCCCCGAGGCCTTCGTCTTCACGGTGTTTCGAGCGCGGTGCGCACGGTTCATCGGAGGGCTCCGCGCAAAGAGGGAAGTCTTCGCGAGCCCGCCGACAACCGTCGAAAACGTCGCGGGCCCGATCGGCGCTGAGCAATTCGATCGACAACTTGCACTTCGGCAAGCACTTGGGTCGATCTCATCGCCTTGCCGCCGGCTGCTGTGCGCGTACTACGTAGAGGGCGTTGGCCTGAGGGAAGCGGGCGAACGGCTCTCGCTGGCCTACGCGAGCGTCTCGACGACGCTGAGCCGCTGCCTGAAGAAACTGCGAGAATGCCTGGCGTGAGCGATCATCTGGATGAGGTTGCCCTGCTGTGTCTCAGCGGGGGGGAACTCGGTGGGCGCGAACGCGGCGCTGCAGCGAGTCACGTTGCCGAATGCCATGCGTGCCGACGGGCGCTAGAACAGATTGAGGAGCTCGATTCGCAACTGCGCGCAATGGCCAAGGCGGGTCAGCTGGAGCGAGAGCTATCGCCAGCGGAGTTTCCGCCAGGAGACCCGTTCAAACTGAGACCAGCGACGACCGATCGGCGCAGTGCATCGATCGGCCTCGACGCGGTTCGGGCTTCGGATGCCGGGCTGGCGCAGTCGGGGCGCATTCTTGACGCCGTCCGGGCCGAAGCGCGGCCGGTATTGGCCCTTAGGAAGGTTCGGCTGGAGGAGCCGGCGCAAAGGTTTGCTCTCTACTACGCTCTTCAGGAGTCGGCTCGGAGAATCACTGAGAGCCCTCACCAGGCGCTCGAGTTTGCCGAGGCGGTGCTCGGAGCGCCCAAACCCAGCGTTCTCAGCGCAGCCTCGAGACAAGCGGAAGCGATGCTGCCGTGGCTGGACGTTCGGGGCCAGGCGAACCTGCTCGCGGCTCAGGCAAACCTCTGGCATAAGGAGTACGAGGCAGCGCGCGCTCACCTGACCGCCGCCTACCACGATCTCGCGCGCGGGGGCGACGAAACGGCGCTCGCGGTGGTCGAAATGACTGAATCACAACGCCGATCGTTCTTGGGCGAGGGCCTTCATGCACTCGCGCTGGCACGCCGTGCCCGGGCCACGTTCGAGGAGCGGGGCCTCGAGGACTTCAAGGCGCGAGCCGCTGTCGCCGAGGGCCTGGCCCTTTCTGTCCTCGCGGACTTCGACGCGGCGATTTCGGCGTACCGCGAGGCGCTCCCCGTTTTTGAGCGTCTTGAACTGTGGAGCAACTACGTGGCGGCCTTGAACAGTCTGGCGACGGCGCTCTACCGATCCGGCCGCTTGGATGAAGCGCGACGGGAGTTCGCGCGAGTGTTGCGACGCCTGTCCCACGAACGTCATCGTTCCGTGCTCGGCTACCTTCGACATGGGCTTGGCGACATCCTCTTCTCTGCTGAGCGCTTCCGAGAGGCTGCACTTTCCTTTGATCGAGCGGCACAGCTATACGAAGAGAGCGATCTGCGAGCGAGCTCGCTGACCGCGACGCTCGCCGCGGCGGAGAGTTGGGCTCGGTCCAACAGCCCCGAACTTGCCGGAGAGCGTCTCGATCGGGTGGCTCGCGATCTCACGGGAGACAGGGCACTCGAGCAATCCGTCCGACAAGCGATCTCGGGCGCGATCGCCCGGACGACGGCCGAGGTCAACGGGATCGCAAGTCTCCGCCAGCAGGTGAAGCTGATCCTCTCCAAGCCCCGCCGGTAGACTCCTAGCAACTCAAGCAAGAGAGTTTTCCTCAGGTCGTCTAGGAACCACCTCGCCCCCGCCACATTCATGGTGAGACAGGGCGAAGAGGAGCGCTCCGCACCCGCCTCGACGTCGGCTCAAGCACCGAGCCGAAAAGGAGGTAAGTGTGGATCACGTAGATTGCCCCATTCCTTCGTAGGGGGGTCGGCACGACCAAAGCGCGAGGCGGCACCAACCTCCTGTGACGACTGGGCTTGTTGGTTGGAGAGGAGTCGGTGCCCCTCGGCGGCGGTCCAATGATCTGGCGCGTATCAGACTGTCGCGGTTGTGGATGAGGGCAAGGCATTTTCTAAACAGAAGCGGCGCGAGCCATAGCCGCGCGGGCGCACTACTCCGGCGGAGGCCATGCTGCCCCGAGTTCCGTGAGAGTGTCGGCCACGGCCCCGCACCGGGCGCAGCGGAAGGTCGGGAACTTCTCCTCCCACGTCGCCCGGCACTGCTCGCAGCGCATACGGACGAGCTCGGGCGCGACGACAGCCACGCGGAAACTCGGGGGAGCCTGTCCTTGATCGGCGCCGCAGGCTCGACAGATCGTGCGATCGAGCGCCTCTCCGCGCCGCAGATGAGGTTCTGACGGCTTTCCGCAGGCCGAACACACAAAGGCGCCCCTGGCCCAGACGCTGGTCGTATCGGTCCGCATGTCGACGGCGGCCGAACATCCGGAAATCGAGCACCGATCCGCCGGGAGACGCATTTCGAGGTCCTCGGGCGGCATCCAGCCCTCGGGGACCAGGGCGGCCGACAGATGACCGGCCGCGCACAGTCGCGCCACCTTCTGATCCGGCCAGAAGGCGAGCGCCTTCGTCGATCCATTGCAGACGGCGCCACCTGGCGCCTGGTGTTCGCCATGGATGTCCACAATTCGCCCGTCTGCCTGCTCTCTCGTCAGCTCAGTGCGGAGCGTCGCCCCGCACAATCCACAGGATCCCTCGAGCCGACGCTTCTCCTGCGCGCTCATGCCCGGAGCCTAGACCCCACTCCTAGTGCCGCCGCACGCGACGAGGCGTAGCTGCTTTGCGGCGTTGGTATCTGAGGGCTTCCGCACGGCTGTGCACTTCACTACAAGACCTGCACCGGCACGAATAGTTGAAATACGTGGATTCGGTCCCGTGGCCCACTTCCAGGACCCCCACGAACATCGCTGCCCGCCTCCTAATGCGCATTTCGAGGTTGTACCGCGTCCAGGCGGCACGACACGGAACGCACCTACATTTGTGATTTGAATAGCCTCCAACCGAGCCGTGCTTCCATCGCCGCGGCTTCGCGCGCTCCTGCACTCCTCTTCGGTCTGGTGATGGGCGCAGTTCTTCCCCTGACCATTGAGTGGGTCAACAAGGCGGGGATCGAGACATCCTGTGGAAAAAGGGGCCGCTCTTGGGCGCCGAGTTCGGTCAACCCGCGTGGCGGCGGTTCAAGGTAGCGTTCGAATCATGCCTTTTCCATCGCATTCATCCTGTTCTGGGCCGCTTGGAGCCGAGCGTAACCAGGTCCTCACATCGGAATCTAGGAACGCGTGATCACGCGCGGTTGAGGGCAAAGGGTTCAAGTGGTTTCCGCCGGTGGGGCAATGCCCATCGGCCGCGATGGCGGATCGGTTGCCTTCTCGTCGCCCAGGTGATTGTCGAGGACCAATTCGACGAAGGCGATCGCAGACCCGATCGCGACTTGGGCGCGGAGGTCGCTGGGAAGTTCTTCCAGCGCTTCCTTGAGGTCCGCAGCGATGCGGGCAAGCCTCCGCCTGACCAGGGCTTCTCCATTCTCAGTGCTTTTCAGGCGTTGCATCCTCCTGACAAGCAAGGTGGCGCCGGAGCGATGAAATTGGGACAGCCTGTGGAAAACTGTTTTGGCGGCTTTGGGGATGGCTGGGATGGACCGCTGTCGCAGAGGAGCAGTGGGCGATGGGCGCAGCCTGAGGGCTCTCCCCCAGTTTGCCCGGCTTGCTGCAACGCGCATCTGAGCCGTGATACCCGGCCAGCAGGGGAAGTCACTCGCCCGCACGCTAGAGGCATTTGCGAGGGAGGCTAACTAGCGCTACACCGAAGCTGCGGGTAGGGCTTCTCCCAGTCAGGTGCGTCGGATCGTGGGGAATTCGCGTCCGGCCTGGGCGCCAATACCCCACGCGCGCGACGTGTAGAATCCTGCGCGGGTTGCGAACACAACTTACGACGTGAGGTGCCGCATGGCTCGCATCGTCCTCTGTTTCGTGGTTGCCCTCGGGATGGTCGTTCCCGGCACACTCAGCGGCCAGGGATACACGGTTGTTCATTCCTTTTCGAGCGAGGGCGGCTCGCCCTACGCGGGCCTTGTCCAGGCAGCAGACGGTCGGTTCTAGGGTCGGATCCGCGTCCGCTCCCCCTACGGGCAGGAAGTTGGGAACGCGCCGGTGTCCTGCACCGGGATGAAGGCGACTCCCTGCGGGTTCGT
>JANMBR010000118.1:0-1615 GCA_031360505.1 Acidobacteriota bacterium | reverse complement strand
CGAAGAGTGAGAGCGTACAATTATATTCGCGCGATTTCACGTCGGGTAGAGCGGCGTTTATTAAAATGGCTATCCAACCTGTCAGCAAAACAACACAATCACCGCACGGGAAGTTTGAATGGGCTAATCCTGGAGCCCGGGTCGGCCTGGGAAGAATGCGAGGCCACTCTCGACGCGCGAGGAGCATCGCTGCCACTCTTTCATCGAGCGACCTGGGCACGCGCGATGAACAAGTCAGGGGCACGCTGCTCTTTCGTTGCAGTTCGGGGCACGGACGGGCAGTGCAAAGCTGGCTTTGCTTTTGAGAGTTACTTGAGCCGCGCTCTTCCAGGACATCGCCTCATTTCAATACGTCGATTTGGAATCGACTCAGGCGGCCTGGATGACTCGTCTCTTGATGTTGCCCTCGCGGTCTTGTCCGATCATGTGCGCCGAGACAGCTCCGTCCTGCGAGTCACGGTGGAAGTATTCGCACTCAACGCCGAGTCCCGCCTTCGCACCTCAGCGGCGCTCCGCCGCAATGCGTTCCTGCAAGTGCAGTCAACTCGGGCGTACGACCGAACTCTAGTCGTCGACCTTGGCCCGGAGGAGGACGCGCTGCTGGCGCGCTTTCACAAAAATGCGAGGCAAGGGATTCGAAATATCGCCCGGTATCCTGTAGCTGTGACGAGTGCTGAATCCGTCTCGCTTGCCCCACGCCTCAAGGAACTCAGTGACGAGACGCGGAAGCGCACCGGTGGAGAGTCGCGGCACCTCGACTGGAAGTCGTTCATTGCGATGTCAGCTGCGGTACCTCACCTCTCACGCATCGCAATTCTCCGTAGAACAGACGTGGCTGAGCCTGAAGGTGTGCTGGCTTTCGCCTGGGGACGCATGCACGGTGGCGTCGCGGAGTATGCTGAATCCGGTTCGACGCGGGCGGATGATCTGAAAGTTTCGACGAGCTACTCGCTCTTGTGGGATCTGATGCGGTGGGCGCGTGGGAACCGCGCCCGCTGGTTTGACATGGGCGGAATTACCGGCGGCACCACTCACAGCGAGGATCCTCTTGGCGGAATCTCCGACTTCAAGCGTCGTTTCTCGCAGCACGAGATCGATGTCGGAGAACAATGGGAACTCGAGCCGCATCCCGGTCGCGCGGCCGCAGCTCGCTTGGTCAGCCGCGGCGCGGACGTGCTGCGTCTGGGGACTAAATGGCTTCGTCGTTGAAATCTCGAGCAAGGCGCATTTGATCGTTTTCCGATAACCTCAATTGGCGTACGCCGCTCGGTAGACAGCATCAACTGCATCGAGCCAGGCGGCGGAGCTGTACGATTGAAGGAGTCTTTTGCGCGCCTCCTCGCTGCGGCGCGCCGCGGCAGATGGTTCGAGCTGCAATTTCGCGAGCGCTGCAGCGATCGCCATCGGCTGCTCCGGAGCAACGAGGATGGCGTGCGCCGATGTGACGACGTCCGGTATTCCTCCGACTCGGGTCGCCACGATCGGCACGCGGGCATTCATTGCCTCGAGTAACGTGATGGGTGTACCCTCTGTGCGCGAGCTCAGGACAAGGGCGTCAAAAGCGGTCAGCAATGATCCGGCACCCGCGACAGCGCTGTGCCACAGGATGCGCTCC
>JANMBR010000083.1:0-29573 GCA_031360505.1 Acidobacteriota bacterium | reverse complement strand
ACGTCGACGGTGAGCGCGTGCGCCTCTTCCGGACACTCGGCAATGACGAGGTCCTCGCTCTCATGAGCCGCGCCCGCGCCTTTCTCTTCCCGATCTCGTGGGACGAGCCCTTCGGACTCGTCGTCGCCGAAGCCATGGCCGCCGGGACGCCGGTCATCGCCACCCCCCGCGGTTCCCTGCCCGAGCTCGTCGAGCCCGGCGTGACGGGCTTTCTGGGTGAAACGGACGAGGAGCTCTCGCGCTTCGTCGCCCGGGCGCCGGAAATCAACCGCGCCGCCTGCCGACGGCGGGCCGAGGCGCTCTACGGCAGCGAACGGATGGTCTCCGACTACGAGGCGTTCTATAGGAAGATCCTCGCCTGATGCCCTTCGACTTCTCCCCCGCCGCGCTCGACCGCGAGTTTCCGGTCCGGAAGAACTTCATCCACTTGAACCACGCCGCGGTGGCGCCGCTGCCTCGGCGCGTGGCGGACGCGATCACGGCGCACGTCGAGAACGTGCGGGACCGGGGCTCTGCGGACTGGCGCTCCTGGTACGGGCTGATCGAGACGGCGCGCGCGAAGGTCGGCGCCTTCATCGGCGCGTCCGCGGCCGAGATCGCGTTTCTACCCAACACGAGCTGGGGCGTCAACCTCGTGGCGCTCGGCTTTCCGTGGAGAGCCGGCGACAACGTCGTCATCGACGACATGGAGTTCCCGTCGAACGCCTTCCCCTGGCGGGCGCTCGCCGAGCGCGGCGTCGAGTGCCGCGTCGCGAAGAACCGCGGCGGGCGGATCACGGCGGACGACGTCGCCCCGTTCGTGGACGGCCGCACGCGGGTCGTCGCCGTCTCGTGGGTGGCGTTCCACAACGGCTTCGTCTTCCCGCTGGCCGAGATCGGCCGGATGTGCCGCGAGCGCGGCATCCTTTTCGTCGTCGACGCGATCCAGGGTCTCGGCGCGCTGCCGATGGACGTCGCGGCAGAAAACGTGGACGTCCTCTGCGCCGACGCGCACAAGTGGCTCTACGGCACCGAGGGAGGCGCGGTCTTCTTCGTCGCCGAGAGCGCCCGCGAGCGCGTGCCGGCCCGAGCACGGGGATGGTGGAACCTGAAGGCGGACGGCGAATACCTCGAGTACCGCGCGACCCAGTATGCCGGCGCCCGCCGCTACGAGCCGGGGACGCTGCCGACGGCCAACATCGCGGGCCTTGCGGCGGCCATCGGTCTGTTGAACGAGATGGGCCGCCAGGCCGTACGCGACCGGATCCTCGAGCTCGTCGAAGTCCTGCGCAAGGGGCTCGAAGCGCGCGGCTGGACGATCGCCTCACCTGCGCCGCTCGCCTCCGGGATCCTCGCCGCGGCGCCGCCCTCCGGCGACGCGCGATCGTGGGCGAAAGCCCTCGAGGCACGCAGAGTCCTCGTCGCGCCCCGCGAGGGCTTCGTGCGCTTCTCGCCCCACGCCGGCAACGACGTCGGCGAAATGGAGCGGGCTCTGGCCGCAATCGACGCGATCGGCTGAGGCGCCGTAAGAGCACCGCCTCAGCGGTCCAACGTCAACCAACCGCGGGCCCTGAGACCGCTGTCCGGGTATCCGATTCTCATTTCAATGTGACTGTCGCTGGCTGCCGCACCCACGGTCAAAGACCCGATGTTTCCTGTCAAAGACGAGAGTCCCATGGGGGTGAGCCCAGCGAATTCACCATGGAAAGAGCCCGAAATGCCGGCGCATAGGGTCCCATGAACCTCACCGGTCACCATCGCGCCATTCTGCACAAAAGTCGCGCTCGCCGGCTTGTCATTGCCTCCACAGACCATTGCGCTGGCAGGCCTGAAGGTTCCGGCCCAGGATCCGGCCACGTTCGCCACCGCGACCGGCGTCAGGGTCGATGTTGGCATCGGCTCGGTCGGGAGGCTCCTTCCGCATCCCACCGTGAGTAGCAGCCACACCCAGGTCACACAGCGAGATCTCATACTCGTCTCCTCTCGTGTCGTCAGTGAATCAGCGAAACAGCGCGAGATTTACGGCGTTCGCCATCGCCTGATAGCCAGCGTCGTTGGGATGCATGAAGTCGCCACTGTCGTACCAGGGCGCCAGCGCCTGGGGATCCCGCGGGTCGGCGACCGCCGCGGCGAAATCGATCACCCCGTCGAACTCGCCGCTCTCCTGGATCCACGCATTGAGCGCCTGGCGTTTCACCTCGGTCTCGGACGACCCCAGCGAACCGCCCTTGATGGGGTTGAGCGTTCCGCCGAAGATCCTGATTCCAGCGGCATGCACGCGGGCAATGACCTGCCGGTAGCCGGCGATGACCTCGTCCACCGAGACGTTCGTTCCGGGCTGGAAGCATTCGGGAGGCAACCCACCGCCGTCGGGTGAAACGAGGGGAAAGCCGAAGTCATTTGAGCCTTGCGTGAAGATGACGGCCTTTACGCCCCTTCGGACAAGGACGTCGCGGTCGAGCCTCGCGAGTGTGTTGACTCCGAAGCACGGAGAGTCGTTCAGCACCCGATCGCCCGTCAGTCCTCCGTTCAGCACACCCATCCAGCGACCCGGGGGGCCGGCGAGGATGCGGCGGGCGAGATAGTCCGGGTACCGATTGTTGGCATCCCAGTTGGAGCCGAGGCCATCGGTCAGGGAATCTCCCAGGGCGAGCACTGCCCCCTTGATGGACGCCGCCGCAAAAACGTCGACCTCGTCGAGGAAATACCAGCTCGCCGCGTTCCCCGACGGGAATGCCGCGTCCGATTCGTCCGCAGCAAAGTTGCCGGCCTCGGAGACGAAGTTCACCTGATTTGAATTCAGGTGCATCGTCGGCAAACCGGTCAAACCCGCCGTGAAGAGGCTGACCGCGAGATTCTCGAGGGGCGCCACGTCGAGCACCGCGAGGTCACTGAGCGCGGACCCACCGGGAGGAATCGAGATATAGGGTTGACCGCCGAAGGTCACCCGGCGGTTCGAGCCCGGCATCAGGCCCCCGCCGGTCGCCTGAACACCGACATAGACCGCGTCGAAGCGAACGGCCTGCGTGCCAAAGGCGTTTGTCAGGTGCAAGCGCACCGCGGTGCCGCCAACGCTGACGTGGACGATCTGTCGAATCGTCTGATTCTCGAAACCCGTCGTGAAGTCCCCCGGGAACGGCCCTACGAGCTGGGCCGAAGCGGCCCAGGTGGCCAGCCACTGAGGCCGGGGCGCGGCGGTCTCCGCCCGACCCGATGCGGACAAGATTGTCGAGAGACTCAGGATCGCCGCCAGTACTCCTCGCTGACGCATGGTCTTCTCCTTCATTCCCGTTCTCAAAATGCCAACGCCGCGAAACAGCCCTTCCCAACGCGCCGCCCGTTTCATCAGACTCCTCGTCAGTCCAGGCCGAAGGTCTTCACGAGAAAGACCGTCATCTGGCCTCGCGTGTTGGGGCTGTTCGGACAGTAGAGCGCCGGGTCCGTGGCGCAGCCGCCCGTAATCCCTTCGGCGGCGAGCTGCTCGATCCAATCCGCGAAGGGGCCCGGGCAGGCCACATCCTCGAAGAGGCCCGTGCACGTGGGTGGCGCGTAGTCTGCTCCGTGCTCCACCCGAATCAGGAGAGCCGCCATCTGTGCGCGCGTCACTGGATTCGCAGGACAGTAGGTGCCTGGCCCGCACCCGCCGGTGATGCCCTCGAGAGCGAGCTGCTCGACCCAGTCGGTGAAGGGGCCGGGACAAGCGACATCGGTGAATACGCCAGGCGGTGTGCAGGAGGGCGGTCCGTAGGCGGAGCCGTGCTCGGCCTTGAGGAGAAAGACGGCCATCTGGTCGCGCCGCACCGGATTGTTGCGGCAGAAGTTGCCGCCGCCGCACCCCGCGGTGATGCCGTTTCGGAAGACTTTCTCGACGTCGGCATGAAAGACGTCGCCCTGCGGAACGTCCAGGAAGTCGGCCATCCAGCCCGCTGCCAGTGTGGCGCTCGCCGCGGGGTGCCGCGGCGTTCGGTGACCGAGCACGTCGGCCACCGTGACGTCATTGAGGGATCCGGCTGGAAGGACGGGTGCCTGGGCGATCATTTCGGCCGAGCCCACGACGACGACGTTCTCGGCCATGACTCCGCCGATCGTCAGGGAGACCCCCGGTAGAAAGCCCGCTCCCCAAACGGAAACCGGCGTGCCGCCCGCGGCATCCCCGGAGCCTGGGGAAATGCCCAGGACCTGGAGTATCGGCGTGGGAGTAACGGTCGGGGTGGGCGTCGGCGTGGGCGTGATCGTGACCGTCGGAGTGTTTGTGATCGTGGCCGTCGGAGTGGGCGTGCGTGTCCAGGTAGGGGTCGGGGTCGGCGTGATCGTTGGGGTCGGCGGGAAAGCATCCGTCACGACGCGGCAGGCCGAGAACTCGGAAGTGGTCGAGCCCGATATGTTGACCGTGGCCGTCGACGTCACGAAGGTGCCGAGCCCGAGCGCAGGCGAAAGAACCGCCGAGAAACTGGCGTTGCCGCTGCCGTCCGTATTCACCGAGATGGATCCGATCGGCGACTCCCCCTCCCCGTTTCCGGAGTCGTCGCATGCGGCATTTGAAAAGAACTCGACCGTAATGCCCGTCGCGCTCGGCAGGCTATTGAGAGTTCCCTGGATCGTCGTCGTGCCCCCCGAGGATACGGCCGCCGTCAGGACCGGATAGTTGCGCCGGTTACCGGCGACGTTGGGCGTGACGCCGTCGCCGCCCCGGTCGATGCCCAGGCCCCCGTTGGAAAAGATCTGGTTGGAGAGGATCGACCCGGTATCGCCCGGCGCGGCCGTGTCGATGCCGGACGACGTGTTGAAGGCGATGACGTTGGCCTCTCCGGTCGCCGTGCCGCCGATGGTGGACGACGTGCCCATCGTGATGTAGATGCCCGTATCGTTTGGAATCGCAGCATCGCCAGTTGTGTCCGTTCCGATGAGGTTGCCCTGAATTGTGCTGTCGGATCCCTGAAGCTTGATCCCGGCGCCGGTGTTGCCGGAAATGAGATTTCGAGATGAAAGCGTCGTGCCGCCGACGACGCTGCTCGAACCATTGACAACGACGCCGGTCCCGTTCGGAAGACTGGCCGCTCCCAGCGGATCGGTTCCCAGGAAATTACCCTCGACGACGTTGTCCTGCGAAGTGAGCAGGATCGCGGCCCCGCTGCACCGGTTGATGACGAGACCCTGAATCGTCTTCGGGTTCAGGCTGCTCGCGATGGTGAGGCAGTCGTCGAGGTTCGATCCGTCGATCTCGATGAGGAGGACCGCATTGTCGCCGGTCGGCGACGAATTGGGATGAGATCCGGGTTGCGAATACCCGTCAATCAACAGCGAAGGATAGCCGATGATGGGTTCGAGAGGCGTGAGGGGATGAATGGTGTGAACCCCGGTTCCCGGGATCAAGAAAGTGATCTTGTCGAAGATTTCGAGCGTATTGAAGGAGTGAATCGCCCAGCGTAGCGAGCCATGACCGCTGTCGTTGGTGTTCGTCACCGTGATCGTGAACCCCCAGGCCGGAGCCGCGGCCAGGAGCAGTGAAGCCGCGATCATCGAGGCGCCGCGGCGAATGCGCCTGGATCTCTCGTTCCATTCCATGGTCGCCTCCTCAGAAAGCTCCGGTATCGGCGAAGCTGGCGATGCGGCCCTGGGGGTTTTCGTAGGTCCTCACGACACCGGTCTGCGTGTCGGTGACCGTGATCGTGTAGGCGACGTCGGACAGCGCTCCGTAGAAGACCCAGTAGTGGCCGTTGAAGGAGCGTCCGTCGAGAACCTTGACGACGAGCTCGACGTTGGCGTCGTTGAAGAACCAGAAGTAGCCGGTGTCCGAGGTCAGCGGGACCGCCCTCCCGGCGCCACTGCGCCCATCCTTCGTACGCCAGGCGACGTCTGCATGAAATCGCCCTCCGTTCAGGCACAGGGCGCTCGGAGCGCTCGTGCAGACTTCGGTCGCTCCGGAAGTTGCCGTCGAAAGGATCGAGGCGGCGTCCGAATTCTCGATCGCCTGGACCGTCGACCCGCCCGCTCCCGGAAAGGCCGACGTGTCGGCAATGCTCGACATGTGTCCCTGCGGGTTCTGGTAGGTCTTCACGACGCCGGTTGCCGTATCGGTCACGGCGATCGTGTACGCGACGTTAGTCAACGAGCCCGCAAAGACCCAAAAGCGGCCGTTGAAGGCCGTTCCATCGACGACCTTGACGGCCAGCTCCACGTTGCCGCTGTCGAAGAACCAGAAGTACCCCGTGTCCGAGGTCAGCGGCATCGCGCGGCCGCTACCGGATCCCCGGCTCGGCGATTCCCACGACACCTGGACCCGGAAACGGCCGCCGTTCAGGCACAGCGTCGTCGACCCCGGCACACACGGCTCGAGGGGTTGGAAGCGGATCTGGAAAGCGCTGGCTCCGTACGTGCCCACGTACACCGTCGAGGGCGAATCGGGGTCGATCGCGATGCAGGAGGCGCGCCCGGAGAGGCCCGGTGGCATGAACCAGGTCGCCCCGCCGTCGGTGCTGCGCAACATGCCCTCGTTCGAAGCCGCATACAAGGTCGAGGGATCCTTCGGGTCCACTGCCAGGACGCCGGCGTACTGTCCGAGCGCATTCCATGAAGCGCCGCTGTCCGTGCTCTTGAAGATGCCCAGATCCGTAGCCGCATAGATCGTCGAGGGCAGGCTCGCCGCGAGCCTGACCGAGTAGACGTTCGGCGTGGTCAGTCCGCCATTGGCGGCGGTCCAGCTCGATCCGCCGTTGCTGCTTCGAAAGACGCCGCCGTACGTCCCGGCGTAGATCGTGGAGGTCACCGGGTCGATCGCGAGCGAGTAGCCCTGCGTGTTGGTGATCCCCGTGTTGACGGCCGCCCAGCTCGCGCCTCCGTCCGAGGTCCTGAAGACCCCGGCCTCGGGCAACATCGCGTAGAGAACCGACGGGGAGCGCGGATCGATCACGAGGTCCGAGACGAAAAGCGAAGTGAGCCCGGAGTTTCTCGCTGCCCAGGTGACCCCTCCGTCCAGGCTCCGGAAGACGCCCCCGGCGGTGCCGGCGTAGAGCGTCGACGGGGAGTTCGGATCGATCGCGAAGGCCTGCGCGGTGACGCCCTCGAGACCTGCCGTCTGCTCGACCCACGACGAGCCGAAGTCCACACTCTTGTAAATGCCTCCGAAAGCCCCGGCGTAGAGCGTCCCCGGCGAGGAGGGGTCGACGGCAATGCTGCGCAGGTCAGTCGCCGAGATGCCGCGGCTGCGCGCCTGCCAGTCGTCGGAGCCGCTGGCGCTGGTGACGACCCCCTCGTACGTACCGACCCAGACCCGGGAGGAACCCGGATCGACGGCGAGGGCAATGGAACCCGGGCTCGTTCGAACTCTCATCCAGGTCGTGCCGGCGTTGGAGCTCCGGTAGACGCCCGCGCCCCTTACGCCGCAGTAAACGACGGAGACATCATTCGGATCGACGGCCACGGACGTGACCTCGCCCCCGATCCCCATGGCCAGCCGCGCCCAGCTGATGCCGCCGTCGGCGCTCTTCGCCAGGCCGCCTCCGCTGGCCTGCAGAAATCCCACCAGGCCCCTTCCCGCGTAGATCGCCGAGCCCATCGCGTCCAACGCGAAGGCCGTCGCTGGCAGATCCTCAGCGGCTTCGATTCGCCAGCTCGCGCCCCCGTTCGCGCTCCTGAGGACCCCGCCGCCGGAGGGGATGCAGAAGTCGAAGGCGACGCAGCGCAGCGTCTCGAAGCCGGCGAGCACGACGCCAGGCCCTACGGCCAGAGCGGTCAGTCGCGAGACCGAGCCGGAGGAAGCGGTGTAGACCCCCTCCCAGGTTGTTCCCCGGTCTCTGCTCCTGGAAATGGCTCCACGCGAAGCCGCGTAGACCGTCGACGGCACGGACGGGTCGATGGCAAGGGAGAACGCTCCGAGGCCGGACGTCTTGAGTTCCCAACTCGACCCACTGTCCGTGCTTCGAAACACCGCACCTCCGGCCGCGACGTACAGAGTCGATGGCGAAAGGGGATCGACGACGACCGACGTCACGTCGCCGTTCGGAAGCCCGGCGTTGATCCAGTTCCCGCCGTCCAGGAATCGATAGAGCCCCGCAGACGTCCCTGCAAACAGGGTCGACGGGGATCCACCGGCGATCGCAATGGCGGTGACCTCGCCGCCGTCGGGGCCGATGCTCGTCCATTCGTTGAGTCCCCCGCGCGCGATCGAGGCGCTGAGGACGAAACTCGCAAAAACGACCACTCGAACAACGCGCCGCCGGTGAACTTGCATCACTTCCTCCTCAGAACGCATCGGTATCCGCGTGGCTCGCGAGCGTGCCCTGCGGGTTGTCGTAGGTCTTGACGATTCCCGTCTCGGTGTCCGTGACCGTGATCGTGTAGGCGACGTCGGAGAGGGCGCCGTAGAAGACCCAGTAGTGCCCGTTCAGGGAGCGCCCGTCGAGAACCTTCAGAACGAGCTCCACGTTGCTTTCCTGGAAAAACCAGAAGGAGCCGGTGTCGGAGGTCACGGCGTTCGCCTGTGCGGCACCGCTGCGACCGTCCGTGGTGCGCCAGGTGACCTGCGCCCGGAACCTTCCGCCGCTCAAGCAGACGGAATCCCGCCCGACCGTGCAGGCTTCGACCGCACCGAGGTATGCCGTCGCCGGGGTGGGCCCGGCGGCGATATCCCCGGACACTTCCACCACCGCTCCATCGGCCCGGGGAAACGCCGACGTGTCGGCAAAGCTCGACATGCGTCCTGGCGCGCTCCGATAACTTTTTCCGACGCCGGTCTCCGTGTCGGTCACGACGATCGTGTAGCCCACGTCCGTCAACGAGCCCGCGAAGAACCAGAACTTGCCGTTGTAGGCGGTTCCGTCGAGGATCTTGACGGCAAGCTCGATGTTGGCGCCGTCGAAGAACCAGAAGTACCCCGTGTTTGAGCTCAGGGGAATCGCGTGGCCCAGCCCCGATCCTTCACCCGTCGATTGCCACGTCACTTGAACCTGGAAGCGTCCGCCGTTCAAGCAGAGGGTCGAGGCTCCCGGAGCGCACTTCGGACCTTCCGGGCGCACTCGAAACAGCCTTCCACCTGCGATGACGTAGAGAGATCCTGGCGACGCGGGATCGAGCGCGACCGCGTCCACGCTTTCGAACGCAAACCCGATCGACTGCCAGCTCTCACCGCTGTCGGCGCTTCTGAAGAGCCCACCGGACGTTCCGGCGTACACCGTCGACGGAGAGGACGGGTCGACGATGATTGCGTTGACGGAGCCCGCGTCGAGCCCGACAGCGCCCCAGGTCGCGCCCCCGTCCACGCTCCTCCGCATTCCTGAAGACGCACCGAGATACACGATGGACGGGTTCGTCGGATCGATTGCGCACGCACGAAAACCGGCCCACTGCTCCTCGAAAAGGAGAGACCAGTGGCCTCCGGCGTCGTTCGTCCTGTAGAAATCCCAGGAAGAAAAGGCGAGCGTCTCGTTCGGATTCACGGGATCGATCGCAAAGGCCTCGATGGGGTTTGTCGTGAACCCGAGAGGCAACCATGTGGTGCCTCCATCCCGGCTGACCATGCTCGCGTCGCGGTGCCCGAGGTCCCAATTGGGGAGGAGGACGTAGCCGTAGGCCGCCGCGTAGACCGTCGAACCGCGAACGGTGACCCTCCTGATCCGCCGTTGCGAAGGGAAAGCCACAGAGGTCCAACTCTCTCCACCATCTCGGCTGCGGTAGAGCCGACTGGACGCTGATCCGTCGACGTCGAAGATCGCAAACACGGTCTGAGCGGACAGAGAGTCGATGACCACATTGGTGACCTCTCCCGGAACACGGGGCGTGGCAGCCCAGCTCGTGCCCCCGTCCACGCTCTTCTGGACACCGCTACCCGACGCGACGTAGATCAACCCCGGAGCCGCCGGGGCAACAGCGACGTCGGTGACCCGGATGCCCGTTGGCCCAATCTCCACCGGCTGGGCGAGTGCACGACCAGCGAGAACAACCAGGGACAACAAAGTCCAGAGAACTCGGTTCGCGAACCCCATGATGACCTCCCCTCCTTGGCCGACGATCAATCCGGATCCGCCCGACGTGAGCCGTTTCATGACGACCTGCCCTTTCTTCTGAGATGCGGTTTCACGGCGCGCCGTCACGGCAGCGTGATGACCTGCGCCATGCCCGGCACCAGGGCCCAGATCGCCGCGTACAACGTTCCGTCGCCGCCGACCGCGACCGCGCTCGGGATCGGGAGTCCGGCCGCCACTTCCGCGCAGGCCCAGGTCGACGAGTCGCAGCCGTTCACCGTGCCGCCGACGCCTCCCAGCCCGAACTCCACCGCGGCCCAGCTCGCCTCGTCGAATTCGACGACGTACAGCGTGCCGTTCGGACCGAACGCCAGGTCGATGATCGACGTGAAGCCGTCGGCGACGACCGAGCACGCCGGACTGGTGGCGCAATCGGCGTGGAGCGTGCCGGGCTCGACCCGCCAGATCCGAGACATCCCGAGCGGCGCCGGGAACCCGGTCAGCTCTCCGAGGTAGTACGCGCCGTCCGGCCCGATGGCGATGCTGGTTGCCACGGCCTGCGCCGGCATCGCGTCCGGCAGGCCGCAGACCCATCCGAATGCCGGCACGGGGGTCGGGCAGCCGGCGAGATTCTTGATGTTGTCCGTCGGCGCCAGCTGGTCGGGCAGAATGGCGACCCAGTCCACGTTGCCCTTCGCATCGATGATCAAAAGGTCGTTGCCGCCGGCGTCGGCGACGAGGACCTTGCCTCCGGTCAGCAGTGCCACGTCGAAGGGGTTCGAGTCGATATCTCCCCCGTCGGGATTGACAGCCGCCTCGAAGGCCAGCAGGTCGGCAATCTGGCGCGTGCTGCCGCGCGAAACCCGGTAGAGCTTCTGGGCCGTCGGGATCTGCCCCGCCGGGTCCTTGCCGGTGACGGCGAACATGTCGCCCCGGCCGATCGGAGCGACGTCGGTGACCGTCGGCAACGCAGCGACGAGCGCGCCCTTGCCCTTGCGTAACTCGACGATGCCCGACCCGTAATCGGCGACGAGCAGGCTCCCGTCGGGCGCAACCGCGAGGCCGAAGACCGGCGTCGCGTAGCCATAGGACGGAGGCGGGTCGGCGGCAAACGCGGCGGGCGCCGGCAACGGCCCCGACCCGACGATGGACGCCAACGTCAAGAAACGTCCGAGCTTCGTGAGAACTCGCATGGCAACCTCCCCTTTGCGGGAAGGCTCTCACCCGGCGAACGCGGATACTTCATCGCGCCGCAACCGATTCCCAATCTTTCCGAAAGGGTCGGTGTGGAGCCCTACTTCAGGCCCTCGAGCACGAAGAGGTCGTCCGACACGACGCGCTCGACGCTGTACGCATACGTCTTGTCGTCGGCGGCGATGCGAAAGGACGAGACGCCAAAGAGCCCCGCGCGATCCGAAGGCGCGAGCGTTTTCCACGGCGTGCGTCGACCCGTGGCCGGATCCAGAATCTCGACGATCAACGACCCCCGGCCGGGGCCCTCCCGAACCACGTAGAGAGAACGCCCATCCGCCGTCCAGCCGGCGGGCATTTCCCGCGGCCCGATGCCCGGGATCGGCCGGGGATTGCCTGCCTCGAGCGGGCGAAGCGCCCAGCCGCCATCGGGCTCCTCGACGAGCGCGGAGCCTCCGTCCTCGGAGAACCCCGCGACCCGGGTCCGGCTGGCGAGCCAAACCCGCGGCTTCCCGTTCGGCAGCTCCATGACGTAGCCATGCTCGTTGCTCTTCGCGTCGAAGGCCCAGAAGAAGATCCGCTTCCCGTCCGGCGGGAGAACCCGGGCTTCCTGCACGTTCAGCTCGCCGACCGGGATGCTCTGCGGCTGGCCCGGGCCCGTCGGAAGTCGCTCGAGGCGGTTCCAGCCCCGCGGCCCGGACTCCTTGCGCAACGCGACGACCCAGGTGCCGTCCGGCGAAAGCGAGCCGGCGATGCCTTCGCCGAGGCGGACCGCCGGCGAGCCGTCGGTCTTGCGCAGGAAGATGCCGTAGTTCGTTCCTCCTCCCGGTCCGCGCTCGGTGATCAAAAGGGTCTTGCCGTCCCTCGAGAGATCGCATAGGTCGGACTGGTCGAGCCAGGAGAGATCCCGCTCCGCCTGATCGGATGGCGTCAGAACGGCGATTTCCTTACGAAACACCTCGCGCTCCACGAGAACCCGGCCGTTGCTGGAGATGTCCATGAGGATCGGGATGTCGACGCCCTTGAGCACCGCGCGGACCTTGCCCGACGGCGACACCGCGAAGAGGCCGTCCCCGACCTCGGGCTGCGAGCCGTCGAACCAGATCTCTCCGGAAGGGTGCCAGGCGAGCTCCCCGAACGCCGTAAATCCCTGGCTCTCGCGAACGAGAACCGTCTTGCGGCCCTTGCGGTCGACCGTGACGATCGCGGCGTCTCCTTCGGAACCCTCGATGAACCCGACCCGCTCCCCGTCGGGAGACACGCGCGGGAACTCGATGCGCCCGGGCGACTCGTAGAAGAGCTTTCCGATCGGGTACTCGATGCGATCCTTCCCGCCGACCCTGCGCTGCGCCATCAGGTCCTTCCCGTCGGGCGACCAGTCGACCCACTGGCTCGAGTTTTCCATGACGTCGCGGGGCGCGCCCCCGACGAGCGAAACGCGGCCGAGCGTGAGCACCCCGTCCTGGTTCCGGAACTGGATCGCGATCTCTCCCAGGCGGGAGATCGCGAGAACCCTCGCGCGCTCGATCCCGAGTGCGCGCGTGTCGGTCCCGTGGATCCGCGTGACGAAAATGTCCTGCGGCCTGCCCTCCCATTCCGCCGTGTAGACGACCGTCTCGCCGTCCGGCGCGAAGCGAGCGTCCGTGACGTTGCCTCGCTGAAACGTGACCCGGTGGATCGACACCTTCGCCATGGCATCCCTCGCGGGGTCCGTGCGCTGCCCCACGACGAACGCTCCAATGGCCGCGCTCAGAACCGCGAGGGACCAGGCGAAGGCGCGCGGGAGTCGGCGCCCGGGAATCGGTGCCGGTCCGGCAACGACCCCCGACGTGCTGACGTAGTCCCGAATCTTCCTGAGATCCCGCGCCGAATCCCTCGTTGCGGCAAAGCGCTCGGCTGGATCCTTGGCGAGGTACCGCTCGATGATCCACTGCAGTGGCGCCGGGATCAGAGCGGCCGCACTCCCGAGCGGCTCCGGCTCCTCGTGCAGGATCGCGGCGAGCGTGTCCACCGCCGTCTCCCGGTGAAACGCCTTCCTCCCCGTCGCCATCTCGTAGAGGATCGTGCCGAAGGAGAATTGGTCCGACCGGAAGTCCGCCGGCTGGCCCGACGCCTGTTCGGGCGACATGTAGCTGACCGTCCCGAGCAAACCGCCCGGCTCCGTGCGCGAGACCGTCGGAAGGCTCTCCTCGCCGCTGCCGATCCCGGCCGCGAGCTTGGCGAGTCCGAAGTCCAGGATCTTGACGAGCCCGTCCTTCGTCACCATCACGTTCTCGGGCTTCAGGTCCCGATGCACGATCCCCGCCTCGTGCGCCGCGGCCAGCCCCTCGGCCAGCGGCGTTGCGATCTGCAGCATTTTCTTCACCGCAACCGGGCCGGCGAGCAGGACCTCCCGCAGAGTCTTTCCGGCCACGAGCTCCATCGCGATGTAAGAGACTCCGGCCTCCGAGCCCACCTCGTAGATCGTGACGATGTTGGGGTGGTTGAGTGCGGAAGCCGCCCGCGCCTCCTTCTCGAAGCGCTTCAGCCGACTCGCGTCCTGCGAGAGCTCCGCCGGAAGCACCTTGATGGCCACATCGCGGCCGAGCCGCGAGTCCCGCGCCCGGTACACCTCTCCCATCCCGCCGGCGCCCAGCGGCGAGAGGATCCCGTAGGGACCGAGACGCGAGCCTGATGCCAGGGTCATGAAATCTTCGTCGGCGCGCGCCGCCGCAGTCCGCTCACCGTCTGGGTCGACCCGGTTTCCTGCAGCACCCGAAAGGTCATCGTGGCCAGGCCGATCTGAACCTCGTCGCCGTCCGCGAGGATCGTGATTCCCTCGATGCGCTCGCCGTTCAAGAGCGTGCCGTTCTTGCTCCCAAGGTCCTCGAGTCTCGCCTCGGGTCCGGCAATCAGGATCCGCGCGTGGTGGCGCGACACCGACGGGTCGTCAACCCAGACGACGGCCTTGCGGTCGCGGCCGAGGATGTTCTCCCCTGCGCCCAGTGAAATTTCGCGCGTCTCCCACAGCAATCGAAACTCGCGATCGGTCGTGGGCGCCGGGTTCGCGGTCATCGACTCGGCCACGAATGCATAGCCGAACCGATGCACCGTGCGTACGATGCGGGGCCTCCGCGCGTCATCGCCGAGCGCCGCCCGCAGCTCCGCGACCAGGTTGGACAGACTTGCGTCAGAGACGAACACTTTCGGCCAGAGCTTCCCGTGGATCTTTTCCTTCGACAGGGCCTTCGGCCGATCCTGGACGAGCAGCTCGAGCAACTCGAACGCCTTGGGCGACAGCGCGAGCGCACCTCCGCCGCGGAACACCTCGCGAGTGTCCGAGTCGAAGACGCACTCCGCAAACGCGATGCGCACGTCTCTCGCAACTCCGTTGCCGGCCGCTGCCGGCGGGAAATCGAATCGCTGGGCGAATTCTATTCCCCTCGGCTCGGCGCCACCACGCCCTCCTGATCCGGGACCGGCGACCGCCGGATGGCCCTAGCGCGCCAGCGGAGGCATCGGCGGAGCGGGCCGCGGTCCTGTGGGTCCGGACGGAACCGGCGGCGCCGGAGGAGCGGCGGTCAGGAGCTCCCGGATTCCGCCGAGCGAGGCGAGCACGCCGGAAGCCTCGTACGGGAGGAAGACGACCTTGTCTGCGCCCGCGCCCATCTGGCCGAGCGTTTCGAGGTAGCGCTGCGCGATGAGGTACTGCGCGGGGTTGCCAGCGGCCCCGATCGCGTCGGCGACGGCGCGGATGGCCAGCGCCTCCGCCTGCGCCACCCGCAGGCGCGCCTGCGCCTGGCCCTCGGCCTCGAGGATCGCGGACTCCTTGTGGCCTTCCGCATTGACGATCTGCGCCTGCTTCTGCCCCTCGGCCTTCAGGATCGCCGAGGACTTTTCGCCCTCGGCATTGGTGACCATCGCGCGGCGCGAGCGCTCGGCGGTCATCTGCTTTTCCATCGTGAGCTTGATGTCCTGCGGCGGGTCGATGTTCTTCAACTCGACGCGCATGATCTTGACGCCCCACTGCTGGGTGGCCTGGTCGAGCGCCGCGCGCAGCTGCGTATTGATCGTGTCGCGGGAGGTCAGCGTGTGGTCGAGGTCGAGCGCTCCGATCACGTTGCGCAGGGCCGACAGCGCAAGCTGCTCGATGCCCCAGCCGAGGTTCTGCACCTCGTACGTGGCGCGCACCGGGTCCGCGATCACGAAATAGATGACCGCGTCCACCTTCATCGTCACGTTGTCGCGCGTGATGACCGCCTGCGGCTCGATCTGCGTGATCTGCTCGCGCAGGTCGGTCGTCGCGCGCACGGAGTCGAGGAACGGCACGATCACGTTCAGCCCCGCGTCGGCGCGCTTGTGGAAGCGTCCGACGCGTTCGATCAGCTTCACCTGCTTCTGCGGAACGACCTTGATCGACTTCGCGAGCACGACCAGGGCGAATAGAACGAGGACGAAAAGCACGAACGTCGACGGAGACGAGGACGGCATGTCAGAGTCCTTTCTGTACGGGAGACACGAGCAGCACGATTCCATCGGCGCCGTCGATGCGAACGCGGGCGCCGGCCGGGATCGGGACGGACGCCCGCGCCGCCCAGTCGTGCCCTTCCACGTTCACGCGCCCCAGACCCCGACCCGGCTCGATCGGCTCGGTGACCTCGGCAACCATTCCGGTGATCGCCTCCGTGCGCGACGGGACCCCGGGCCCCCCGCGCAGCCGATGCACGAAGAAGCGCCGCAGCACGAACAGGAAGATCAGCGCCGACGCGGCGAAGGCGACGATCTGCACCGTCTGACCGTAACCGAGCAGGGCTAGGACGGCGGCGAGCAGCGCCGCGAGCGTCACGAAGACGAATCCGAAGGCCGGCACGACGACCTCGAGGATCCCGGCCACGAGGGCAACGATGACCCAGACCGTCACCAGCGACATGTTTCGGCTCCTGTTTTCCGTCTACACAATCGCAGCCGGGGCCGAAAGTCAATGGAGCCGGCCGCCCCCCGGTCAGAAGGCCTTGGTGTCGGCCACGCTCGCCAGCGTTCCTCGCGCGTTCTCGTATGTCTGCGTCGCGCCGGTCTGCGTGTCCGTCACCGTGATCGTGTACTGCACGTCCGACAGCGCGCCGTAGAACACCCAGTAGTGCCCGTTGATGGCGGTCCCGTCGAGGACCTTCACGACGAGCTCGACGTTGGCTTCGTTGAAAAACCAGAAGTAGCCCGTATCGCCCGTCAGGGGCGAGGCGGGCGCGATGAAGGACGGCCCCTCGGGGGAGAGCCTCCAGTCGACGCGCACCTGGAAACGTCCCTCCTCGAGGCAGAGGGCGGCCGGGTCCGGAATGCAGACGACCTCCGGCGAGGCCACGACCAGAGCGGTCGACGGCCGATGCGCCACCGCCGGAGCGGCAGAGACCGCTCCCGGAAACGCGTGCGTATCGGCGACGCTCGCGAGCGTGCCCTGCGGATTCACGTATTCCCGCGTCGCGCCCGTCAACGAGTCGGTCACCGTGAGCCGGTACGCGACGTCCGAGAGCGCGCCGTAGAAGACCCAGAAGTCGCCGTTGATCCCCGTGCCGTCGAGGACCTTCACCACCAGCTCGACGTTGTCGGGACCGAAGAACCAGAAGTAGCCCGAATCCGTCGTCAGAGGAACCGCTTGCGCCTGGAAGCTCGGCCCGAGCGGGCTCTGCTGCCAATCGACGCGCGCTGAGAAGCGGCCGTACTGGAGGCAGAGCGTGGTCGAACTGGCCTCGCACGTGGGAGGAAGGAGCGACAGGTCGTATCGCAGAACGCCGTTGCTGATGGCATAGAGATAACGCGAGTCGCAAGCTGCGATGCCCATC
The DNA here is from genome assembly GCA_031360505.1 of Acidobacteriota bacterium. Taxonomy (GTDB): domain Bacteria; phylum Acidobacteriota; class Thermoanaerobaculia; order UBA5066; family Gp7-AA6; genus DAHUXD01. The sequence goes on along the minus strand of JANMBR010000083.1, from coordinate 12,628 downwards.
GCAGGACCGATGGCTCCCCACGTCTGTCCGCCGTCGATGCTCCGGAAGAGGCTTCCGCTCGACTCGAAGTAAAAGAGCGACGGGTCCCGGGGGTCGATGAGGAAGTCACCGGCACGGAGCTTGGGCAGACCGGCAACGTCCGACCACGTCGCGCCGCCATCCGTCGTCCGGCGCAGAGTCCCGCCAAGTACGCTTCCTTCGAAGACGAAGTGCGTGTGCCAGCTGAAGTACGCCACCCCGGGGCGTCGCGGGTCGACGGCGACCTCATGGACGTATCCGAGCGGTTGATCGACCGCCGTCCAGTTGCCACCGCCATCCGTGCTGCGAAACACGGTACCCCCCTCCGACGAGCCGGCGAATATGGTCGACGGGTCGAGTGGATCGACCGCGAGTGAGATCACCCAGTCGTAGAGCAATGCGTCGACCTGCGACCAACTCGCCCCCGCGTCGAGGCTCTTGAAAATGTATCCGTAGTCCGCGAAGTGCTGCGGAACCGTGCCGGCGTAAACAGTATTCGGAGACTGCGGGTCAACGGCGAGCGCGTTGACCACCTGGTCCTGAAGCCCCGAGGGGGTCCATGTCGCTCCCCTGTCTCTCGTTCGGTAGAGACCCCAATACGTGGCGGCATAGACCGCTCCCGACGTGGAAGGGTCGAGGTAGAGCCGAAGGACATCCTGTCCTCCCGGCCGACCGAGGTCAACCCACTGACCACCGCCGTCATCGCTCCGAAAGACGCCGGCACCGGCCGCCCCCGACGCATAGAGCGTCGCGGTGCCCGGTACGACAACGAGACTGCCCACGAGAATCGGCGTTCCGGTGAGCGAGTCGAACGGCCCGAGCTGAGTCCACGGCAGATCGGCGGCGGAGACGGCACAGGCAACAAGCCCGAAAACCAGGCTCGCGACCAGCGGCACTCTCCTCACACCAGAGCTCAAGAGGCCACTCTATGCGTCGCGGACGCCTAGGGGCCGCCGTCCGGCACTGCGTCGATCGAAAGGCCCGAATCGTCGGCGAGCGCCACGCGGTTGCGGCCGGTCTGCTGGGCTCGCTTGAGCGCCGTGCCGGCCGCACGCAGCAGGGCGCTGCCGTCGGAGGCCGCTTCGCCCCCTTCCGCGGCGACGCCGAGCGAGAGGGTGATCGACACCGGTCCGGCCGTCGTGTGCACGGGCCGGCCCGAGAAAGACTCGCGGATTCGCTCGGCCACGGTGAGGCCGCCGAGCCCGTCGGAGCCGGGGAGCACGATGAGAAACTCCTCGCCCCCGTAGCGCCCGACGGAGTCATACGGACGCAGAGCGGAGCTCATGCGGCGCGCGGCTTCGCGCAGGACCTCATCGCCGATCGGCGTGCCGAGCGACTCGTTGACCTTGCGGAAGGCGTCGATGTCGGCGAGCACGACGCCCACCGAGCCGCTCTTGCGCCGCGCGCGCTCGCGCTCCTTGTGCAGGAGGTCGAGGATGGCGGCGCGGTTCCAGGATCCGGTGATCGCGTCGCGCGTGGACTGGACGCGCAGCGCGTCCTGCGAGGCGCGCAGCGCCCGCTCGATTTCGACGATCCGGGCGCCCGTGCGCACGCGGGCCTTGACCTCGACCGCTTCGAGCGGCGCGAAGAGAAAGTCGTCCGCCCCGCCGTTGACGCCATCGAGCAGGTCTTCCTCGCCGCGCTCGCCGGCGAAGAGCAGAACGTAGACCGAAGGGAGCTCGGGGTGGAGGCGCAGCTTGCGGCACACGTCGATGCCGTGCATGCCTTCCATGCGCCAGGCCAGGATGACCAGGATCGGCTGCCGCTCCCCTTCGAGCCGGCTCCACGCGTCGACCCCGTTGCGCGCCGGCGTCACGTCATATCCCCAGCGCGCGAGCCAGCCTTCGAGCTGGCGGAGCCGCTCCGGATCGCTGTCGGCGACGAGAGCTCTCATGACGCCTTTCTTTCAGCCGCTCGGGGCATTGATGAAATCTTAGCAGGCCGCCGCGAGATCCTGCTCACAACGCGTCAAATCCGACCAGCTCGATACCGAGCGCGCGCATGCGCTGGCGGATCCCGGGGTCGCAGAGCACCTCGATCTCCCATTCGCGCTCGACCACGTAGGTCGACCCGCCCTTCAATTCTTCGTCCACGCGCCCGGGGTGGCACATCAGCTCGGAGACTCCTTCCGGCGCGGATTCGAGGATCCGCTCCAGCGTCTCGAAGCTGACCCCCTCGGCGTGGAATCCGTCGAAGAACCGGTCCGGGGTCTTCACGCCCGCCGCGCGCAGCGCCCGCCGCGCCGCGTCGCTCGACGCGCGCACCGGTAGAGACAGCCCCCGGGCAACTGCCGCAAAGACCGGCGCGATCGAGGGATGGAGGGCGGCGTGGTGATGGGAGTCGATGTGCGTCGGGGGCTTTCGGGCGAGGACCTGAAAGATGTCGATCTGGGCCTCGAGCTCCATTTGGATCTCTTGGGCGGGGATGTGCGTCGGGAGGTCCTCGCGGCGCCGAAGGAACCGGCCCTCCGGAGCGAGGGTCGGCACGGCCCGGGCCGCGGCGGCCGGCCGGCCGCCTCCCGTCACCACAAAGTGGAGGCCCAGCGACATCTTCGGCGCGCGCTCGGCCGCCGCCCGAATTCCGCGCGCGGACGATGTCTCGAGGACCATCACGGTGGCTGCCGTGACGATCCCGCGGGCATGCGCCTCGAGCGTGCCCGCATTGACGCCCTCCGAACGCCCGAAATCGTCCGCGTTGACGATCAGCTTCTTCACGGTCCGGATCATTCTGCAACAGATTCGTCGGAGATAATCGCGCGTATGGCCACACGGGGAGTGCGGGGCGCCACCACGGCCGACGCGAACGACGCGGCGGCGATCCTCGAGCGCACGCTCGAGCTGCTCCGGATTCTCGTCGAGCAGAACGGCATCCTGCCCGAGGACGTCGCCAGCGCGGTCTTCACCGTGACCGACGACCTGGACGCGCAGTTCCCGGCGCTGGCCGTCCGCTCCCTTCCCGGTTGGGACGCGGTGCCCCTGCTGTGCGCCCGCGAGATCGCCGTGCCGGGCTCGCTCGGCCGCGGCATCCGCGCCCTGCTCCACTGGAACACCGAGACGCCGCAGCAGGAGATCCGCCACGCCTTCCTGCGCGGCGCGCGGCAGCTGCGCCCGGCCTGGGCCGTGCGCGTCCCGGGCGACGACGACAGTCCGCCGGTCCGCCTCCCGGCCCGGGGCGCCTCGCGGTGAGCCGGCCCGCCGTCGTCGGCCTCGGCCTGATCGGCGGATCCTTCGCGCTGGCCACCGGCGCACGCGGCTACGACCGCGACGCCGACGTCCGCGACCGCGCACGCGCGCGGGGGATCGAGACCGCCGACTCGCTCGAGGCGGCCGTCGCGGGCGCGCACATCGTCGTGACCGCGGTGCCGACCGCGCTGACACCGGAACTGCTGCGCGAACTGTCCGCCATCGCTCCACGGGCCGTGCTGACCGACACTGCATCCCTGAAGAAACCGATGGTCGAGGCAGCACGGACCCTGCGCGCCGGCACGCGCTTCGTCGCGGGCCACCCCATGGCCGGCGCCCGCCGCCGGGGCATCGAGGCCGCGACACCCGAGATCTTCCGGAACCGCCCGTGGATCCTCGTGCGCACGGAAAAGTCCAACGACGAGTCCATGGCCCTGGTCTGCGATCTGGTCCTTTCGATCGGCGCGCGTCCCATCACGCTCGACGCGGACCGCCATGATCGCCTCATGACCTGGGTGAGCCACCTGCCCCACGCCATCGCGATCGCGCTCGCGCAAGCCACGGGGGCGGCAGCGGGCGACGACCTCGCGCGGCTCGCGGGGCCGGGACTCCTCGATACGACGCGACTGGCGGGCCAGCCGGTGGCCCTCGCGCTCGAGCTCGCGCTTGCGGATCCCGAGGCCCTCGCCGGCGCAATCGACGCGGTCTGTGCGGAGCTCGGCAAGCTCTCGACCGCGCTGCGCGGCGCAGACGCCGACGCCGTCCGCGCGATGTTCGACGAGGCCGAGACGATCCGCCGCGCGCTGGATTGACCCCGGTGCCGTAGGGGCGGCCCTTGGGCCGCCCGCATCCGTCGCGGTGTTGCAAAGGCGGGCGGGGCAAGCCCCGCCCCTACGGCCGCGATTGACCCCGCACCGTGCGCGCGAGCGCCGCGAATCCCTCGAGGTCGAGGCTCTGCGCGCCGTCCGAGAGCGCCGCCTCCGGATGCGGATGCACCTCGACGAGCACGCCGTGCGCCCCGGCCGCGAGTCCGGCAAGCGCGAGCGGCGCCACGATCGAGCGGATGCCGGCGGCGTGGCTCGGGTCCACGAGCACGGGCAGATGGGAGCGCTCGCGGACGAGCGCCACGCCGTTCAAATCGAGCGTGTGCCGCGTCGCGCGCTCGAACGTCCGGATGCCGCGTTCGCAGAGGATGACCTGCTCATTGCCGTCGGCGAGGATGTACTCGGCCGCGTTGAGCCACTCCTCGATCGTCGCGCCGCCGCCCCGCTTCAAGAGGATCGGCTTGCCGCTGCGCCCCGCCGCGCGCAGGAGGGCGAAGTTCTGCATGTTGCGCGCGCCGATCTGCAGCACGTCGGCGTACTGGGCGACGACCGGGACCTCCTCCCACGACAGAACCTCGGTGACGACGGGAAGCCCCGTCGCCTCGCGCGCCTGGGCGAGGAATTTCAATCCCCGCACGCCCAGCCCCTGGAACTCGTACGGCGACGTGCGCGGCTTGTAGGCGCCTCCGCGGAGCATGTCCGCCCCCGACGCGGCGACCGAGGCCGCCGCCTCGAGCAGCATGTCCTCGCCCTCGACCGAGCACGGTCCCGCGATCAGCACCGGCCGGTCGCCCCCGATCTCGACGCCGCGCACGAAGAAGCGGGTCCCCTCAGGCTTCTGCCTCCGGTCATACAGGGGAAAGTCCGGGCGCGGCCGATGATGCGCGGGCGGAGGCGTCGGCAGGCGCGAGGGCGCCGTGCCGTCGTTCCACTCGCGGTAGCTGCCGAGGACGACCACCTTCGTCACGAGCGCCTCGGTCGCCTCCATCGCCTCGGCCAGGCGGGGCTCGTCGGGGGCGCCCTCGACGTCGACGTAGAAGCGGTAGGTCCACGGCGCCGTGCGCTCGGGCCGCGACTGGAGAGACGTCAGGTTGACGCCGCGCGAGGCGAACGCCTGCAGCGCCGCCGCGAGCATCCCCGGCTTGTGCGGGAGCCAGAGCAGCAGCGAGGTCTTGCGGCGCACCGGAGCCGCCCCGGGGGCAAGCGGGGGCGCGGGCTCCCGCATGAAGGTCAGGAAGCGCGTCTGGTTGGAAGGATCGTCCTCGATGCGCTCGGCGAGCGCCGCCAGTCCATAGGCCCCGCCGGCGCCGAGCGGTGCCACGGCGGCCTGGTCCCGCCGCCCGTCGCGCGCGACGATCTCGGCGCTGCCGGCCGTGTCCCACTCGCTCACGAGCTCCGCCTGCGGGAGATGGCTGTCGAGCCAGATCCGGCACTGGCCGAGGGCGACCGGGTGCGAGAGCACGCGCTTGATGCCGGAGAGCTCCGCGCCCGGCATGGCGAGCAGCGCGTGGAAGACGGGTAGCAGGATCTCGTCGGACAGATGCAGGGCTCCGTCTCCGAACGCCTCGTGCAGAAGGTCGTAGGTCGCCGTGACGGAGCCGAAGAGCGAGTTCTCGATCGCGAGGCATCCCGCATCCGCACGACCCTCCCGCACCGCCGCGACCACCTGCTGCACGTCGCGGCACGGCACGATCTCGCCATCCTTCCAGCGCCACCGCGCCGCCGCCTCAGAAAACGACCCGTGGGTTCCCTGGATCGCGACTCGCATGGGTTTCTCCAAAAAGAAAAAGGCCCCGCCGTTTCAGCGGGGCCTTCGAACGTTCCGTATTCGGTTTGCGCTAGACGTCTAGAGCACGACTCCCGAACCGGACGCGCCAGGTGCCGCGCCGGAGCCGGTAAACGAGAAGTAGCGGTATCGCGTCATTGCCGGGCCACGATACGCCCCGCGCGGCGGAGCGTCAACCCGAACCCGCCCCACGTCGGACGCCGTGGCGGGCGACGAGCAACGCCGCGGCGGCGGTGCCGGAGACCAGCCCCACCACGGCGAAGGCGACCAGGCGGATCCATTCGGAGGCCTGGGCCGGCGCCAGCATCCGCCCGAACGCGCCGGAGAAGTCCACGCCGAGCTCCGGATGCGTGCGCGTCGCCTTCAATGCCGCGAGCAGCGCAGAGACTCCGAGCGCGGCCGCGAATCCGGCGACGGTGACGGCCGCGCTCGTCAGGACGAGCCGCGCCCGCGTGACGGGTTGCGCGGCGACCGCGTCGAGCTCGTCGAGGGCCGGTTCGCGGCCGCCGATCGGCGCGAACCTCTGGAGCAGCAGGAGACCGGGGATCGAGGCGGCGGTGCAGATCAGGTAGAACGGCGTCCATCCGACCGCGTCGGCCGTGAACCCGGCGATCGGCCCCGGGAGGATCCGGCCGACGGCAAAGATGCTCGAGAAGAGCGCGTACTGCGTCGCCGAGAACTGCTTCTGCGTCATGCGCAGGAGCATCACGCCGAATGCCCCGGTGGCCATGCCCTGACAGAAGTTCTCGACGAGCACGGCGAGGTACATCACGAGCCGGTGGTCCATCGGCTGAACGAGCCCGGCCACCCCGCCGGCGCAGGGAGCGCCCGGAGTCAACTGATCGATCGCGATGTACCCGAGAAAGCCCACGGCCTGGATGAACCCGAAGATCCAGAGGCACCGTGTCAGGCCGATCCGCTCGGTCGAGGCGCCGCCGAAGAACGTCCCGGTGATCAGGCCCGTCAGGCCGATGGTCGCCGTGGCGATGCCGACGTCTTCCGGGACGAAGCACTTCTGGATGAGGAACGGGCGGGTGAGCGCGGTCGCGAGGTTTTCGCCGAACTTGTAGAGAACGAGAAAGCCCAGGATCGCCACCGCGTCCGAGCGCCGGAAGAGCTCGAGCAGCGGATCGAAGACGGCCTGCCGCAGCGACCGCGGCGGCGCCGGCGCCGCGACGGGCTCGGGAGACCGCAGGACCACGACGGCCATCGGGATGAAGAGGAGGGCCAGCACGACGAAGACCGGAGGCCAGCCGAGCCGCTGCCCGAACGTGATCGTGACCGCGCCGGACAGGAGCACCGCCGTGCGAGCCAGGGCGGAGCGCGCGCCGACCGCGATCCCCTGCTCCGAGCGCTCGAGCACCTCGACGGCGTACGCGTCGATCACGATGTCCTGGGACGCGGAAGCGAACGCGATGAAGAGGGCGAAAAGGGCGACCGTACCCACGTCGGCCGAGCCGCCAAGGGCCGCGAGCCCCAGGATCCCCACCGTCAGGAAAGCCTGGCAGATCAGGATCCAGGCCCGCCGCCGGCCGACGCTTCCGAAACGGGGGCCGTAACGGTCCATCAGGGGCGACCAGAGGAACTTGAAGCTCCACGGCGCCTGCGCGAGCGAGAAGAGCCCGACCGTCTTGATGTCGAAGCCGCGGTAGGTCAGGAAGGCCGGCAGGGCGATCCAGACAAGGCCGAGCGGCAGGCCCGAGGAGAAGGACTGCAGGGTGACGGCGCCGATGCGCCGCGAGCGGGCGGCGGCCTTCAGGCTCGCCCACATTCCGACGCGCTGACTCGTCGCTGCCACCGCTCGACAGTCTACGATCCTTGACACGCCAAACGTGCCGGTGATCTTGTGTCGCCCATGCTGAACATCCTTGCCGCTCCGGCGCTCGCCGGCTTGCTCGCCTTGCCGGCCGCGTCCGGTTCGCCGGCCCTGGTTCCGGTCAACACGATCTATCCCGACCTCGAGGCGTTCTACATCGACCTGCACCAGACGCCCGAGCTCTCGACGCACGAGGACAAGACGTCGGCCAAGCTCGCCGAGCGCCTGCGCAAACTCGGATATGAGGTGACCGACCACGTCGGAGGCTTCGGCGTCGTGGCCGTGATGAAGAACGGCAGGGGCCCGACCGTTCTGATCCGCGCGGACATGGACGCCCTGCCGGTCGAAGAACGCACGGGCTTGCCCTATGCGAGCAAGGCCACGGCCACGAACGACGCTGGCGTCGTCGTTCCCGTCATGCACGCCTGCGGCCACGACGTGCACATGACCTCGCTCGTCGGCGCCGCGGCATTGCTCGCCAAGGCGAAGAACCGCTGGAAGGGGACGCTCGTCCTGGTGGGACAGCCTGCGGAAGAGGGCGGAGGCGGCGCGAGCGTCATGCTGGCGGACGGATTCCTGACCCGCTTCCCGAAGCCCGATTTCGCCATCGCGCTCCACGACTCGCCGCACATTCCCGCAGGCTCGATCGGATACACGCCTGGCTATGCGCTCGCGAATTCCGACACGGTCGACATCACGATTTACGGCCGCGGGGGCCATGGCTCCACGCCCCAGAACACGGTCGACCCGATCGTCACCGCCGCCCGGATGGTCCTCGCGTTTCAGACCATCGTCGCTCGCGAGAACGATCCGCAGGATCCCGCGGTCGTCACGGTCGGCTCGATCCATGGCGGCTCGAAGCACAACATCATCCCGGACGAGGTCAAGCTCCAGCTGACCGTGCGCAGCTACAAGCCGGACGTGCGGAGTAAGCTCCTTGCCGCAATCGAGCGCATCGCGAAAGCGGAGGCCCTCGCGGCGGGCGCTCCGAAAGAGCCGCTCGTGAAGATCGGCCGGGGCTACGATGCGACGTACAACGATCCGGCGTTGACAAAACGCGTCGCGACCGCGTTCGCTTCGGCCTTCGGCGCGTCGCGCGTCGTGGAGTTCCGCCCGGTCATGGGCTCTGAGGACTTCGGCGACTTCGGAAAGGCCGCGAAGTGCCCGTCCCTCATCTTCTGGCTGGGCGGCACGGAGCCCGGAAGGTTCGCGGCGGCCAAGGGCGACATGACGAAGCTGCCTTCCCTCCACTCCTCCGAGTGGGCGCCGGACCGGGAGCCGACGCTGAAGACCGGCGCTTCGGCGCTGACGGTCGCCGCGCTCGAGCTGCTGGGCAAACCGTAATCTGCCGTAGGATTCCCTCCATGGCCAGCGCACGACCCCTTCGACGCCCGCGACCGGTTGCCGCTTCCCGTCCGCGGCCGCGCCACGCCGGCCAGCGGTTCACCGAGGCCGCCGCCCTCTACGGAATCCCGCACTGGGGCAAGGGCTTCTTCCACGTCGACGACGAGGGCGACCTCGTCGTGCGGCCGACGCGAGAAGCGTCGCGCGGCGTGGCCCTGAAGCAGATCGTCGACGAGGTCGCGCTGCGGGGCATCGCCACGCCGATGGTCATCCGCTTTCCGCAGATCCTCTCCGCCGCGGTCGCCAACCTGAACGACGCGTTCGCCCGGGCCATCGACGAGTACGGCTACGGCAACGTATTCCGCGGCGTCTTCCCGATCAAGGTCAACCAGAAGCGCGTCGTCGTGGACCACATCGTCGAGGCCGGGCGCCGGTACGGCTACGGCCTCGAGGCGGGGTCGAAACCGGAGCTGCTCGCCGCGATCGCCGCGGACCTCGGCCCCGAGTGCCTGATCACCTGCAACGGGTACAAGGACGACACGTTCGTGCGCATGGCGTTGAACGCCGTCCGGATGAAGAAGAAGGTCGTCCTCATCCTCGAGAAGGTCTCCGAGCTCGAGCGCATCCTCGACGTCGCGAAGGCCCGCGGCGTGCGGCCGCTCATCGGCATGCGGGCCAAGCTCTACGCGCGCGGCTCGGGCAAGTGGGCCAAGTCGGGCGGCGAGGCCGCGAAGTTCGGCCTGACCACGCCCGAGATGCTGGAGACGGTCAAGATCCTGAAGACGCGCAAGATGCTCGACTGCATGGTGATGCTCCACTTCCACATCGGATCGCAGATCACGGACATCCGGAAGGTCAAGGAGGCGATCCGCGAAGCCGGCCGCGTCTACGCGAAGCTGCGCGCGCAGGGCGTCTCGATCCAGTACCTGAACCTCGGCGGCGGCCTCGGCGTCGACTACGACGGCTCGAAAACGGCCTTCGATTCATCCATGAACTACTCGGTGCAGGAGTACGCCAACGACGTCGTCTACACCGTCAAGCAGATCTGCGACGAGGAGAAGGTGCCGGCTCCCGTCCTCGTCACCGAGTCCGGCCGCGCCGTCACGGCCTACCACTCGGTCTTCGTCACCAACGTCCTCGACGTGGCCGACCGCATCGAGGAGGGCAGCCGCGTGCGAGTGTCGGCCGGCGACCCGACGGTGCTCCAGGAGCTCTCGTCGATCTACCAGACGGTGAACGCGAAGACCCTGCGCGAGAGCTACCACGACGCGCTCCAGTACAAGGAGGAGCTCTTCACCCTCTTCAACCTCGGTCACCTCTCGCTCGAGGATCGCTCGAAGGGCGAGATCCTTTTCTGGCAGATCTGCGAGAAGATCCACAGGAATCTCAAGACCCTGAAGGAGGTCCCCGAGGAGTTCGAGGACATGGAGACGATGCTCGCGGATAAGTACGTCCTGAACTTCTCCGTGTTCCAGTCGCTGCCCGACATCTGGGCGATCGATCAGCTCTTCCCCATCCTGCCCATCCATCGGTTGAACGAGCGGCCGACCGAGTTCGGCACGCTGGCCGACATCACCTGCGACTCGGACGGCAAGATCGAGAAGTTCATCGACCTGCGGGACATCAAGGAAACGCTCTCGCTCCACACCCTGCGCAGCGCAGAGCCCTACTACGTCGGGGTCTGCCTGATGGGGGCCTACCAGGACGTGCTCGGAGACCTGCACAACCTGTTCGGCGAGGTCAACGAAGTGCTCGTCACGGTCGACGAACAGGGCAAGGCGCACATCGAGGACGTCCGGCCCGGCGAATCCTGCGAGCGCGTCCTCGAGTACATGGACTACGACCGGACCGGAATGCTCGACGCCATCGGCAAGCAGCTGCGCCGCGTCGGGCGCGCGCTCAAGAAGGACGAGTCGCGGGCGATCTACCGTGAGTTCGAGGAAGTGTTTCCGCGCTACACGTATCTGGAGCGCTGACGAGGGAGCGATGAGACTCTGGCGGGCGGCCCTGGTCGTCGGTGTCTTGCTGGCGGCCCTCGCGGTCGAGGCCCAGGAGCCAACGCGGAGTCCGCTGCCCGCCCGGGAGTGGCGCGTCGGCGTCTTCGAGGCGCCGCCCTACGCCATGCGCGCCGTCAACGGCGAATGGCGCGGCCTCGCGATCGACCTCTGGAAGGAGATCGCAGCCGAAACGAACCTGCGCTACCGCTTCGGCGAGGCGTCGCCCGACGCCATCCTCGATGACATCGCTCACGACCGCCTCGACATTTCCGTGACCCCGTTCGCCGCCACGGTGGATCGGCAGCAGCTGCTCGACTTCAGCCATGCCTTCCTCGCGGTCGACACCGGAATCGCCGTCCGCCGCGGCACCGACGAGGACCGCTGGGTGGCGGTCGCCCGCGCGCTCTCGAGGCCGTCCGCGCTCCGGCTCTACGCCGCAATCACGGCCCTCACATTCCTCGCCGGCGCCGCCATCTGGCTCCTCGAGCGGCGGCGCAATCCGCAGTTCGCGGGCGGCACGCTGGAGGGGATCGGCTCGGGATTCTGGTGGTCCGGCGTCACCACCGTGGCCGTCGGGTACGGCGACAAGGTCCCGATCACGTTCTGGGGACGGATCGTGGCCCTCTTCTGGATGTTCGTCAGCCTCATCCTGGTGACGGCGCTGACGGCCTTCGTCACGGCAAAGCTCGCGCTGGGAGAGTTCGGCCAGGTCCGCGGCGCCGAGGGCCTGCGCCGCGCGCTCGTCGGTACGATCGAGGGCTCGGCGGCCGCGGATTTCCTGCGCCGCGAACGGATTCGCCGCAAGGTCTTCGCGACGACGCCCGCGGCGCTCGAGGCCCTCGCGCAAAAGCAGGTGGACGCCGTCGTCTACGGCGCCGACGTCCTCGGCTACTACATCGAGCGGGATCCGGAGAAGCGCTTCGAGATGCTCCCCGGCACGTTCGACCAACAGGACCTCGCGTTTCCTCTCCAGAATGGCAGCCCCCTGCGCGAGCCCATCAACGACGCTCTGCGGCGGTACATGAGCCAGCCCGGATGGCGCGACCTGAAGGACCGCTTCCTCGGCGACGAGGCCGTGGCGGCGGGGCGCTGATGGGCGTGCGCCGCAACATCTCGAGCGGTACCCCGTGGGAGCCGGTCGTCGGCTACTCGCGCGCCGTCCGCGTCGGCAACGTGGTCCACGTCTCCGGCACGACCGCCACCGGGCCGGATGGGGCGGTCGTCGGCGAGGGCGACGCCTACGCCCAGGCGGTGCGAACGCTGCGCAACATCGAGTCCGCTCTCGCGAAGGCCGGCGCGCGGCTCGAGGATGTCGTGCGAACGCGCATGTACGTCACGAACATCGCCGACTGGGAAGCGATCGGCCGCGCCCACGGCGAATTTTTCGGGAAGATCCGCCCGGCCTCGACCATGGTCGAAGTGTCGCGCCTCATCGACCCCGCCATGCTCGTGGAGATCGAGGCCGAGGCGATCGTTGAAAGGAATCGCGGGGTCTGACCCCCCAAGGGGGTCTGACCCCGGGTGCCCCGTCACTCCTTGAGCAAGAACTCCCTCATGAACAGCACCGTCGCGTAAAACTCGAAGTCCCGGTTCGACTTCTTCGCGAACCCGTGGCCCTCGTCTTTGGCCATCAGATACCAGACTGGCGTGCCGATGGCGCG
>JANMBR010000291.1:0-34386 GCA_031360505.1 Acidobacteriota bacterium | reverse complement strand
CTGTCTCCGGATCCCGTTCCAGTCAATAGAATCCGACGCGCATGCCGACGGCTTTTCTGACGGGCGGGACGGGCTTCGTCGGCGGCCATGTCGCTCGCGCGCTGGTGAGCCATGGCTGGAAAGTCAGGCTGCTCGTCCGCGCTCCCGCGCGCGCCGCCGGCGGTCTCCTCGAGAATCTGAGCGTCGAGACGGTTGCAGGCGACCTCTCGGAAGGCGGGATCCCGGACTCCGCGTTCGCCGGTGTCGATGCGATCCTGCACATCGCCGGCCTCACCAAGGCGCGGACCCTCGAGGATTATCGCGAGGTCAACGTGCGCGGTACAGAGCGGCTGGTCGCGGCCGCCGCTCGCGCGGTGCCGGACGCGCTGTTCCTGATCGTGTCGAGCCTGGCGGCCGCAGGTCCGGCCGCCGGGGGCCGCCCAGTTTCCGACGCGGATCCTGCGCGGCCGATTTCCTGGTACGGGATCTCCAAGCGGGAGGGCGAGCAGGCGGTGGCTCAGCGCTGGAAAGGGCCGTGGATCGCCGTTCGCCCGGGAGTCATCTACGGGCCCGGGGATCGCGGGCTCTTCGAGTACTTCCGCATGGCGGCGAGGGGCTGGGTGCCCGTTCCCGTCCGGGAGGCCCGCGTCCAGGTCCTCGGTATCGATCAGGTTTCGCTCGCGCTTGCGCGCGCGGCGTCCCGCCGGGACCTCGGGGGAGCAACCCGCTTTTTGAGCGATCCGGACCCCGTCCGACTCGAGGACCTGGCGGGCCTCATCGCGCGGCTTCCCAGGCGGCCCGCCCGGCTCATCGGTATTCCCAACTCGGCGGTTCGAATTCTCGGGCTCTTTGAGACGGCGGTCGAGAAGGTCTCGGGGCGGTCCAGACCGTTCAATGCCGACAAGGCAAGGGAGATCCTGGGGGGGGACTGGCTGTGCGATTCCTCGCCCTTGCGGCGCGAGCTCGACCTTCCGCCCCCGGTTCCCCTCGAGCAGGGCCTCCGGGCCACCTGGGACTGGTATCTGGGCTCAGGCTGGCTGCAGGACAAGGCTTTGTAAAATTTGCTAAGATCCCCGCGCTACAGTTGGGCAATTCGGACCTGTTGGGGGAATCGATGAGCAAACTCGCGCGGGCCAGGGCGGAGACGGCGGGCACCTCTCCGTTCTTCGAAAAGTGCTATCGCTACGAGGAGGCCTCGCGCGTCCGGCAGACTGGCTACTACTCGTTTTTCCGCGTGATCGAGTCCGCCCAGGATCCCGAAGTCACCATCGGCGGGCGACGGCTGGTGATGCTCGGCTCCAACAACTACCTCGGTCTCACCAACGATCCCAGAGTCAAGGAAGCCGCGATCGACGCGATTCGGAAATATGGATCCGGATGCGCCGGGAGCCGATTTCTCAACGGAACGCTGGATCTGCACGTCCGGCTCGAGGAGCGCCTGGCCGAGTTCATGCGGCAGGAAGCTGCCGTCACGTTTTCGACCGGCTTCCAGGTCAACCTCGGAGCAATCTCCTGCCTCGTCGGAAAGGGCGACACGGTCTATCTCGACAAGCAGGACCACGCGTGCATCATCGACGGCGCGCGGCTTTCCTTTGGCGACGTCAAGCGGTTCAAGCACAACGACCCGGCGGATCTGCGCCGACAGATGCGGGCCGACAGCGACGCGCGCGGGCGGCTCGTCGTCGTGGACGGGGTGTTCTCGATGGAGGGCGACATCGCGCCGCTGCCCGAGATCGTCGCGGTCGCCCGCGAGTACGCGGCCGGGGTCATGGTGGACGACGCGCACGGGATCGGCGTTCTCGGCAAGACCGGGCGCGGCACGGCGGAGCACTTTGGCCTCGAGCACGACGTGGACCTGATCATGGGGACTTTTTCCAAGTCGATGGCTTCCGTGGGAGGGTTCATCACCGGCAACGCCACGGTGGTCGACTACATCAAGCACCGCGCCCGCACCCTGATCTTTTCCGCGGCCCCGCCCCCGGCCTCGGCCGCGGCGGCTCTGGCAACGCTCGAAATCATGGACAGGGAGCCGGAGCGGCGCGACCGACTCTGGGAGAACACTCGCTTCTTCGCCGACGGGCTGCGTTCGCTCGGCCTCGACACCGGAAACTCGAAGAGCCCCGTTGTTCCCGTCGTCGTCGGCGAGGACCTGGCCGCCCTGCGGATGGTCCACCGGCTCCAGGAAGAGGGCGTCTTCGTCAACTGCGTCCTCTCGCCGGCCACGCCGCCGGGGCGCGCTCTCATCCGCACCTCCCTCATGGCCACCCACACACGGGAGCACCTCGTGCGCGCCCTCGAAGCGATCGAAAAGGTCGGCCGCGAGGTCGGCCTGGTCCGGACGGGTTGCGCCTGAGGAACGCGGCGGCAACCGGAGACTTGCGTTGAGCACGACGCCCGCGCCCGTCTCGATCGAGCGCATCGGACGCGCGAAGGCCGATCTCTCCCGCTTCTTCGACGTCGCCGACGCGCTCTACGCCGACGACCGGAACTGGGTCGCACCCCTTCGCGACGACGTCGCCAAGGTGTTCGGCGACGCGAACCCGTTCTTCCGCCACGGCGAGATGCAGCTCTTCATCGCCCGCCGGGGCGCTATGGACGTCGGGCGGGTGGCCGCGATCCTCGACCGGAACCACAATGCGTTCCACGAAGAGAAAGCCGCGTTCTTCGGCTTCTACGAGTCCACGAACGATCCGGAGGTCGCGGCCCTGCTGCTCGAAGCGGCCTCGCTCTGGAGCCGCGAGCGCAAGATGACGGTGCTGCGCGGTCCCACGAACCCGACCCTGAATGACGAGGCGGGTCTGCTCGTGGACGGCTTCACTTCGCCGCCGGTCCTGATGATGACGTACAACCCGGCGTACTACATCGGATTGATCGAGGGCCAGGGCTTCCGGAAGGCAAAAGATCTGCTCGCCTACTGGTTTGCGCTCGAGGACAAACCGCTGCAGCGGCTGTCGCGCGTCGCCGACCGCTATCGAAAGCGGGAGCCCGGCGTGGTCGTGCGCAACGTCCCGAAAGGCGGCCTGGCGAAGGACCTGCTGAAAATCCGCGAGGTCTACAACGAGGCCTGGGAGAAGAACTGGGGCTTCGTTCCGATGACGCCGGAGGAAATGGACTTCATGGCCAAGCGCATGAAGCCGCTGCTCGTCGAGGAGTTGCTATGGCTCGCCGAGGCCAGGCGTGCCGACGGCACCCTCGAGCCAATCGCCTTCATGCTCGTGCTGCCGGACTACAACGTCGCGATCGCGCCGACGAAGGGGCGGCTGCTGCCCTTCGGATGGCTCAAGTTCCTTCTCGGCAGGCGCGGGATCAAGACGGTCCGGGTCTTGACCCTCGGTGTCAAGAAGTCGCACCGCATGACCGGCATCCAGTCGGTCATGATGGCGGACTCGCTGCGGTACCTGCTGGCCAAGGGTTATACGGGCTGCGAGGTGTCGTGGCTGCTGGAAGACAACGAGCTGATCCTCGGCGCCATGAAGATCTGGGGCGGAAAGCTGTACAAGACCTACAGGATCTACGAAAAAGAGTTGTAGGGGAAAGGCTCGCCCCTCCCGGGCGGCTACGGCCGGCCCCCCATCGCCCGGTCGTAGACCCGGTCCCCAATCGGCACGCTGATGAATGCCAGGGTGGCCCCCGCGATCAGGTCGACCACGTAGTGGTAACGGCAGTACACGGTCGAGATGATCAGTCCCGTGGCCACCGGCAACAGACACCAGAAAGTTTTGCGCGAGCGTTTCCAGGCCACGAGCAGTACGGCCACCGAGATCATCGTGTGGCCCGACGGGAAAACGTCGAACTTCGTCTTCTCCATGCTGTTGATGGTGTCGTTGATCGTGCGTGCGATCGGGGTCGTCGTCAGGGAGACGGTGTACTGACCGGCCTGGGCAAAGCGCGGGCCGAGCGCCGGGATCAGAAAGTAGCCGGCGTAGGAGACGTAGTAGACGACCATGAGCGTGAAGACGTAGCGGCGTGCCGTCGGCCGGTCGTGGAGCCAGAGGACCAGGCCGAGTGTGAGCGCGATGAAGTAATACGTCGCGTAAAACGAGTAGAAGAGATCGTTCAGCACCGGGTGCACGAGTCGCTGCATCCAGACGGTGACATCGACGCCGAACATCGACCGGTCTGCCGCGATGAGGAGGTCGTCGCGCGCGCCTCCGCGCAAGGTCTGAATGAGGGGCTCGAGGGTGTTGAACAGGATCGGGAGAGTCGCGGCGGGGTAGAAGTCGACCAGGAAGGCCACAGGCGCGGGTAGCCGGTCGACCCGGCGCGCGAGGAGGACCATGAGCCAGACGCCAGCGGCGAGGGCGGCGTACCCGAGAAGCATGTTGACCGGGTGCTCGAGCAGGTGACGCAAAATCAGCGCCAGCGCCGTCAATACGGCGAGCGCCGCGAAGTGAATTGCCTCGGTTGGCCGGATTCGCACGCGCCTTTATAACTCACGACTCCCGCGCCACGATGCGCGGACTGCGCGAGGCTGACAGCGGGCGCTCGGCCAAGTTACACTTCCCGCGTGGACGAGCCCCGCACGCACTACCAGATTTCCCTGACGGCACGACAGGCGGTCGGAATCTTCGCCGGCCTCCTGCTCGCGATCGGCGTGGCGTTTTTCCTGGGTCTCATGGCGGGGATGTCGGGAAGGGGCTCGACACTCGCCCAGAGCGATGCGCCCGAAGGCGCCCCGGACATGGTTGCCGAGAAGACACCGGCCGCGGCGCCAGCGTTTCCCCTCGTCGAAACCGGCGTGCCGATGCCGACCTCGTCGGGCCCTTCTCGCACGGAGCTAGCCCCGGGGATCGTGACGGCGGTCCCGGCAGAGCCGACGATCCCCGCGACGTTGCAGACCTTCGAAGACGGCACCGGCGAGGACACCGCCGTTTCCGGAAACAGCGCGCGCGTCGTACCGACCCGGGCTCCCGTAAGCGCGCCCGCGGCCAGGCCTGCCGCCGCGGCCCCGAAGGTCCGGGGCCCGGCGCCCGCGTCCGGTCGGATCTGGGTGCAGGCGGCTTCGCTGCAGTCCCGCGAGGAAGCCAACGCGCTGACGTCCCGTCTGTCCAGGCACGGATTCCACGTCGTGATCCTCGCGGCTTCCGGTCCGAAGGGGAAGGTCTACCGGGTCCGCGTGGGACCCTACCGGACGGATGACGAGGCCGCCCGCGCCGTCACGCGGCTGGCGAAGCAGGAAAAGATCCGCGAGCCGTGGGTGGTTCCGGAGGGCAAGTGAGCACGCTGCCCGTCCTGCGGGCGCCGGAATGGATCCGCGAAAGAAAGCTTCGGCTCGAAGACCTGCACGGCGTCAAGAAGGTCATGCGCTCGCACGGGCTCCATACCGTGTGCGAGGAGGCGCGCTGTCCCAACCGGGGCGAGTGCTTTGCCCGCGGGACGGCGACGTTTCTCCTGCTCGGGGACGTCTGCACGCGCGCCTGCGGCTTCTGCGACATCGCCAACGGGAAGCCGGCTCCCGTCGATCCGATGGAACCGTGGCGCGTGAAGTCCGCGGTCGAAGAGCTGGGCCTTCGATTCGTCGTCCTGACCTCGGTCGACCGCGACGATCTGCCGGATGGGGGAGCCGCCCACTTCGCTGCAACGATCGCGGCGGTGCGAACGCTCGAACCGGTTCCCGGGATCGAGGTCCTGACGCCCGACTTCCGCGGCCGTTTCGATTCCCTGCGCGTCGTGGTCGAGGCGAAGCCCGACGTGTTCAACCACAACGTCGAGACCGTGCCGCGGCTCTACGCCAGCGTGCGGCGCGGCGCGAAGCTCGACCGGTCGCTCGGGCTGCTGTCGGCCGCAAAAATCCTCGACTCTGGCGTGACGACCAAGTCGGGATTCATGCTCGGGCTCGGAGAGCGCGAAGAGGAAGTCCGTGCGCTGCTCGAGAGGATGCGGGAAGCCGCGGTGGACATCGTCACCATCGGACAGTACCTGCGCCCATCGCGGGAGAACCTGCCGGTCGTCGAGTACGTGCATCCGGACGTCTTCGAGCGGCACCGGGAGTTTGGAGAGCGGCTCGGGTTTCGCCACGTGTTCGCCGGCCCCTTCGTGCGTTCGTCGTACCGGGCCGAGGAAGCCCTGCTTGCCGCCGGCGCCGGCGTCTGAGTCTGGATCCGTGAGCGGAGGCGCGCGGCGCTGGCGTACACCGCTGGCCGGCATTGTGTCGGGTCTGGTTTTCTCCCTGGCCTTCCCTCCGGTCGAATGGGTCCTCCTCCTCCCGCTCGCGCTCGTTCCGTGGCTCGCCGCGCTGGCGCGGGAAGAGAGCCGCGGCCGCGCGCTCTGGTCGGGAGTCCTCTTCGGAATCGCGTACTGGTGCGCGTCCATTCCGTGGATTTTCTACGTCGTCACGCGTTACGGCGGACAGAGTGGGCCGATGGGCGTCGTCTGCCTGGTCATCCTCTCCCTGATCCTGGCGCAATGGCCGGCGATCGTCGCGTGGGTAACGGTCGCTGCGGCGCCCGCCGGTTCGCCCTGGCGCATGGCCGCCTTCCCGCTGCTCTGGCTGGCGACCGAGCACGTGCGGTCGGAGCTCGTGTACGGCGGATTTCCGTGGAACCTCGTGGGCCAGGCGCTCTACCGCCACCCGGTGTGGCTCCAGTCCGCGTCGGTCTGGGGCGTCTACGGCGTCGGAGCGCTGACGGTCGGCCTGTCGGCGTTGCTCGCCCGGGGCATCGTCGCGGGGCGGCTTGCGCCAATCCTCGGCGCCGCGGTGCTCGTCCTCGGCGCGGGGGTCTGGGGCACGCTGCGGCTCGGGGTCGAACGCCCCGAGCATCCGGAGCTGCCCGTGGCCCTGCTCCAACCGAACCTCACCGAGCAGATGAGGGCGACTCCCGAGGGCGCGGCCGCGTCCTACCGCGCGGTCTTGTCCCAGGCCCGGGATGCCGCCGACGGGGGCCCGGCGCTGATCGTGATTCCCGAGTCGGCTCTGCCCGCGTACTGGGACCGGAGCCTGACCCTGCGCCAGGACCTGGCGACGATCGCGCAGCAGGGGCCCTCCATCCTGTTCAACGACGTTGAAGAGGAGTCCGACGACGTCTATTACAACGTGGCGCGTCTGCTCGCGCCGGGGGGCCTCGCGGGCCCTCCCTATCGGAAAGTCCACCTGGTGCCCTTCGGCGAGTACGTGCCGCTGCCGCGCGTTTTCTTCTTCGTTCGCCAGATCTCCACCGAGATCGGCGCGTTCACGGAGGCACCGGTCCCGACCGTCCTTCGGTCCGGCGCCGTGGCGATCGGAACGGCGATCTGCTACGAGACCATGTACCCCTCGGTCGCTCGCCTGGAGTCGGCCGGCGGGGCGAACCTGCTCGCGACGATCTCGAACGATTCCTGGTATGGGCGCGGAGGGGCGCAGGAGCAGCACTTCGCCGGAGCCGTCCTGCGATCCGTCGAGAACGATCGTTACCTCGTGCGCGCCGCAATCACCGGGATCTCGGGAATTGTGGACCCGCGTGGCCGCATCCTCGCGGAGTCCCGGCCGAACGAGCGCACGATCGTGCGGGGCGCCGTTCGCCTCGAGACGGGACGCACCGCCTGGAACCGCTGGGGCTATCGTCTGCCGGGCACTGCGGACGTTCTCGCCGCCGCCGTGCTACTCTTCGCCGTCTTCCGCTCAACGCGCAGCCGTCGGTTCACGGCTCCCGATTCACGGAGGACGACCACACAATGACCGAACGCGACGATCTTCTGTCCGCCCTCAAGACCGCCTCGGAGCGCCTGACCGCGCTTCGCGGCTATCTTTGATCTCGACGCGGCGCGGAGCGCGCTCGACGGCCTGAGGGAGAAAGCCTCTGTCCCCGACTTCTGGTCGCGGCAGGAGGAGGCGCAGGAGACCCTGCGCCAGACCCGGGCCCTCGAGAAGAAGTTCGAGACGGCGGTGCGCCTCGATGAGTGGAAGGGCGAGCTCGATACGCTCGCCGAGCTTCTGCAGGAGGGGGAGCCTGCCGACACGGAGGCGCGGACGGCGCTCGCGGCGGCCGGCGCCTTCGGGGACGAGCTCGAGCTGGCGGTGAAGATGGGCGCGCCGGAGGACGAGAACAACGCCTGGTTCTCCATCCATGCCGGCGCCGGCGGCACCGAGTCGCAGGACTGGGCGGAAATGCTGCTGCGCATGTACACGCGCTTTGCGGAATCGCGCGGCTGGAAGGCTGAGCTGATCGAGCGCCAGGACGGTGAAGAGGCGGGATTGAAGAGCGCGACCCTCCACGCCGTCGGGGACCATGCGTACGGCTACCTCAAGGGGGAGATGGGCGTCCACCGCCTCGTTCGCATTTCCCCGTTCGACTCGGCGAAGCGGCGGCACACGTCGTTTGCGTCCGTCTACGTGGCACCGGAGATCGACGAGAATATCGAGATCGAGATTGCCGACAAGGACCTTCGCATCGACACGTATCGTTCGAGCGGGGCCGGCGGCCAGCACGTCAACGTCACGGATTCGGCCGTCCGGCTGACCCACCTTCCGACGAACATCGTCGTGACCTGCCAGAACGAGCGCAGCCAGGGCCGCAACCGCGACCTGGCAATGCGCGTGCTCCGCGCCCGGCTCTACCAGCGCGCGCTCGACGAGCGGCGGGCGCAAGAGGAGACGCGCGTGGGGGAGAAGAAGGCCATCGAGTGGGGCAGCCAGATCCGGTCCTACGTGCTCCACCCCTACCGCATGGTCAAGGACCACAGGACCAACTTCGAGTCCGGCGATACGGACCGGGTGCTCGACGGGGGCGTCGGGCCTTTCGTCGAGGCGTATCTCAAGTGGGCCGCGGACGGGAGCCCCGCCCGTGTCACCTGAGGCGGACGCGGCTGCGCTGCCGTGGATGGACGAGATCGCGTCCCGTCTGGACGCCCGCGCCCGGGAGCACCCGGAGCCTCCCGCCGAACAGCGGCGAGCCGCGGTGCTCGTGCCCCTCTTCGTGCGCGATGGGGCGTTGCGCGTCATCCTGACGCGCCGTACGGACACCCTCGAGCACCACAAGGGCCAGATCTCCTTTCCGGGTGGCGCAGAGGACGAGGCGGACGAGTCCGCGTTTGCCACGGCCGCCCGCGAGACCGAGGAGGAGCTCGGGATCCCGGCGGGAGACATCCGCCTGCTCGGGACGCTCAGCCCGCTCGCGACCGTCTCGGATTTCTTCGTCGAACCCTTCGTCGGCGCCGTTCCTTACCCGCACGTGCTGCGCCCCGCCGAGGCTGAGATCGCCGAGGTGATCGACGCGCCGATCGCGGCCTTGCTCGACCCGAAGATCCTCGAACGCCGTCTGCTGCCGGGCCGCGAGGAACCGACGCTTTTTTTCCACTACGGGAAGCACGTCATCTGGGGCGCGACGGCGAGGATGCTGAAAGAGTTGCTGGACGCCCTCCGGAGTTAGTGCGCGTACTCCTTTTCGCCTGCCTCGACACGGATCGGGAGTTTGTTCTGCGGAGGCGGCAGGGGGCACGTGGCGTACGGCGTGAAGACGCAGGGCGGGTTGTAGGCCCTGTTGAAGTCGATCACGGTCTTCCCGTCGACCGGAGGTGGCACGTACAGGAACCGTCCGGCTCCGTAGGTGCCCGCGCCGTTGGACCGATCGCCGAAAATGACGAAGTAGTCCGTTTCGCCCCGCTCGAGAACGGCGTCGAGGCGCAACGTCTGGCCGTCGCGCGTGAAGACGATGGCGCCGGGCGAGTTCTCGGAATCCACGTGCCCGAGCACGTTCGGGATGGCGATCGAGCGGGGCGGATCGTAGGGCTCAAAGCGCGCCTCGATCCGCCAGGTCGCGTCGACGGGAAACGATGCGATGCCGTGAAAATCGCGCCGCGCCGCGCTGTCGTTGTCCTTGACGCGCACGGCGAAGCGATGGTCGCGCTCGATGACATAGAAGCGCACGGAGCCGATCGACAGCACCGTGGGGTCGCCCGCGGCGTCGGAGCGAATGTCCGCCAGCCGGGCGCGTTGGCCGGCGACGCGGACATCGGCGCCAGGGGCGGAGTCGAACGACAGCTTTGCGTCGGCGAGCCGAATCGTCCCAACGTTTTCCGGAGCGTCGCGTTCCGGCAGGACGACCGTGTTCCCTCGCGCGCTGCCGACCGTGTTGGCGCCTTCGGAAAGCCAGAAGAGACCCACCACGGTCAGCCATCCGTCGTCGGCCCGCAGCGCCGCCACGCGTTTGGCTTTCCAGGCCTCGATTTCCGCGTTGTAGGCGGAGCCGGCAGGCAGGGGCGCGCTCATGGAGGAGAGGAGTACGAGCGCGGCAAACAAGTCGGAGTCCCGGCAGTTCCGGGCCTAGGAGGCCGCCTTGGCGAGCGTGGCGAGCTCGCTCGCCCTTGCGAGGTTTGTCTTTGCGGCCTCGAATCCGCCGTCGAGGGCAAGCGCCTTCTGGAAAGCCTCGACGCCCAGGGCGTAGCTGCCGCGTTCGACGCGGACGACGCCGAGATTGTTCCAGAGGACGGGAGACTTGGCGTTGCTCTCGATGGCCTTCGCGAGGGCGGCCTCGGCCTCGGTCAGCTTTCCCTGGTCCGCGAGCACACGGGCCAGGGCCGCGGCGGCCTCTTCGTCGAGCGGATCGAGCGCGAGCGCGGTGTCCAGCGCCGTGGCCGCCTCGTCGAACTTCTTCTCTCCGACGCGGGTCTGGCCGAGTGCCGTCCAGGCGGACGTCTCGTTGGGGGCCAGGCGCGTCGTTTCGGCGAGCTCCCGCTCGGCTTCCTTCCACATCTTCTTCCTGCGGAAGGCGCGTCCGAGGTTCTCGTGGAAGAGCGCCGAATTGCCTTCCAGCCGCACGGCCTCCATCAGCTCCTCGACGGAGCGGTCGAGGTCATCGGAGCGGAAGAGAAAGACGCCGAAGTCGTTTCGGGCGTCGGCCGAGGAGGGGTCGATCTCGATGGCGCGCCCCAAGGCGATGCGCGCCGCGCTCTTGTCTCCGAGCTCGCTCATGGAGCGGCCGAGGCCGCGGGCCGCCGAAACGCTCTTCGGGTTGAGCTCGAGGGCGCGGCGGTAATGGCTGGCCGCCGTGTTCCACTTCTTCTGGCGCTCGGCAACCACGCCGAGGCCGAGCTCGGCCTTGGCGCTGGCCGACTCGAGGACGGTCGCGGCGGTGAACTCGCGCTCGGCATCCGCCTCCTGGCCGGCCTCGAGGGCCGCGTCGCCGAGGATGCGGTGCGCATCGGCGTTCCTCGGGTCGGCCTCCGAGGCCTGACGGGCGTAGGACGCGGCGGCGCGAAAATCTCCGGAGGCGAGCGCCCGGTCGGCCGACTCGAGCAGCGGCCCAACGGCCGGAGCGGGCGAGGCCGAAGGGTATGCGCCGGGCGCGCCGCCACTGTCGGCCGCGGCGCCGATCGGCACCGAGCTGACGAGCGCCTTCTCGGCCTCGGACGCCTTTCGGCGTGCGGCGTCGGCGTCGGCGGTGCGTCCGAGCTTGTCGTCGGCATCCGCGATGAGTCGGTAGACCTCGGGGTCGGTCGAGTTTCCCGCCCGCTTCAGGTCGAAGAGCGCGTCCTCGGCTTTGCCGTCGGCGAGCTTCGCGCGCGCCGATCGCTTGAGCTCGTCGATGTCGATGGCTGGAACGTTGCTGCCGCCGACCTCGGCGCGAACGGCGGCCGCGAGGTTCGCGAAATCCGGGCTGTAAAAGTCTGGGATGACCTGAAGTTCGGGGCGGGCCGAGAGCGCCGACTTGAGCTGCTCGCGCGCGCTCTTCGAGCTGCCGCCGATGTAGTAGGACCAGGCGCTCTGCAGGTGGAGGTCGGCCTTCCGGCCCGTCGCGACGCCCGGCATCTCCGCGGCCTTCGCGTATTTCTCGCCGGCTTCCTTGAACCGCCCCGAGTCGAAGGCGCGCTTGGCCTCGCTCTCCAGCTTCGCGCCGTCCTGGGCGAGCGCGGCGGTCGCCAGAATCAGCCCGAGCGCGAGCGCGAGCACCCTCTTCAAGAGGCCCCCCCGCCGGCGGCCGGCGGCGCGGGCGTCCAGGTCTTCGGAGCGCCTTCCGGAACCGTGACCTTTTCCGTGACGGGATTCATTCCCTCGCGGGAGAGCGTGACCGTGTAGGAGCCCGCGGGCAGCTTCACGCGTGCCGCGCCCGGAAGGATGCCCTTGAATTTTCCGTCGATCAGCACGGACGCGCCGTCCCACCCGGGCGCCTCGATGACGAGCATCGACACGGGGAACTGGTAGTGAATGCGGTCATCGGACTTCGGTCCCACCTGGAATTTCTTCTCGTGGGTTGGGAACCCCTTGGCTTCGAAGCGGACCGTGTGCTCGCCCTCGGCGAGTTGAACGGTGCGGGCGGGGATGGAGGGGCCCACGACTTTTCCGTCGACGGAGAGAGTGGCCGCGGGCACGGAGGAGAACTGTATCTTGAATTGTCTGGCCACGGCGGGTTTCTCCGGTGCCGGTGCGGAAGCGGGTGTCGCGACCGCCGCCGGAGCCGGGACCGGGGTTGCCGGAGCGGCGTGGGCCGCGGCCTCGCCCTCTCCGAGCTTCGGAACGGGAAACTCGAGGGCGGCCGTGGGCGCTACGGCCGCGGTCGGGGCCGGCAGCAGCGCCGGCGCCGGCGCGGGCTTTTGCGCCTCGGGCTCCCGATTGAGGAGGCGATAGACCTCCGCACCGCCGACGCCGAGCACGAGGATCGCGGCCAGGACCGTCAGCCGCGTCTTGCGCGCCGCGGGCGCAGTTTCGGTCGAGCGGCGAGCGCCGACCGCCGTCTCATCGCCCGCGGCCTCGGCGGACGGGTCGCGAAAGTTCACGAGCTCGAGCGGCGGGCGCGCGCCTCCGGAGATCGAGGCGGACGTCGGCGTTCTGTCGGGCGCCGGAACGCGCGCGAGGGCGCCCGAGGGCGGTGTGATGTTGAAGGGCGGCAGCCCGGCCGACGGGGTCGCGAGCGTCGGGTCTTCGTCGGCAACTTCGCGGATGGCCCGAACGGTGTCCGGCAGAACCTGCGTCACCTTGTACATGCCGGAGGCGCCGACGAGCTCGCGGTAGACGGCCTGCAGGTCCTTGCGAAGCTCCTCCATGGTCGGATACCGATCGGCCGGAGCCTTCGAGAGCGCGCGGTTGACCGCTGCGATCAGGGCGGGCGGCGCGTCCTGCGCGAGGCTCTCGATGGGCTCCGGGGTATCGTTCAGGATCTTGTAAAGGATGGTCGAGAGGTGCTCACCGCGGAATGGTTTGCGGAAACACAGCAGCTCGTACGAGAGGACGCCCATCGCAAAGATGTCGGTGCGCCGATCGATCGACTCGCCGCGGATCTGCTCGGGCGCGAGGTATGCCGAAGTGCCGAGGGTGATGCCGGTCTGGGTCAGGTTGGACTCGGTCTCGAGCGACTTGGCGATGCCGAAATCCATCACCTTCACCGTGCCGTCTTCGAGGACGCGGACGTTGGCCGGCTTGACGTCGCGGTGGATGATGCTGGCGGCGTGCGCGTAGCCGAGGCCTTCCGCGATCGCCATGAGGATCTCGACCTTGCGCGCGACCGCGATGGGCTCTCCGCGCTTGATCTTCCTGTCGAGGTCCTCGCCGGTCAGGAACTCCTGGACGATGTAAGGAATCCCGTTCTCGACGCCGAAGTCGTAGATCGTCGTGATGTTGCGATGGTGGAGGTTGCCGGCCAGCTCGGCTTCGCGAAAGAACCGGTGCTTGATCTCGTCGTCGTTGACCTGGCAGGTCTTGATGGCAACCGTGCGCTTGATGAACGGGTCCCGGCCCCGGTAGACGGCGCCGAAGCCGCCCACACCGATCTGCTCCGAGACCTCGTATTTTCCGATTTTGTTGAGCATTGCCCCGCCGCCGACCTTGCTAAGTGTAAACGAAGCCGCGATCCCCCGAAACCATTGTCCGCAAAAGGCTTGGGATGAGTACACTGGGACTCTGATGAGTCGCTCGATCCTCGCCCTGGTGCTGGTCCTGATGGCGCTGCCGGCGGCCGCATGCCGGAAGCTCGAGCCGAAGGACCTGGATGCCGTGCGAGCGCTACGGGCACGCGCGCGACCGCCGTTCCGGCCTCCGGCGGACGGGGTGCTCACCGACGCCCAGCTGGACGCGTTCGTGAAAGTGCGCCGGGCCGCCGGAAACCGGTCCGAATCCGACGCCGTGTCCGTCCTCGGGGCCGATCCGGCCGAGATCGCCTGGGTCCGGGCGCGGATCGTCGAAGCCCTCCTCGCACTCGACGCGAGGCAGGTGAGCGAGGCCGCGTTCGAGTCGTACGGCGGCGCCATCGCTCGCTTGCGCGAGGCGCGCCGGTGGCAGCGCGACCCGAAGACCGCAGCGCGGCTCGACGCCGAGATCGCCGGCCTCGAGCGCGAACGCGCTACGCTGCGCAAGGTCGAGGTGCCGGGCGGGGCGCCCTCGAAGAACGCGGCGCGCCTGGCGCCTCGCCGCGCGCAGCTCTCGGCGCTCGGACTGTGACGCCCGTCGAATCCTTCCTGGAGGAAGAGATCGCCGCGGGCTCGTTTCCGGGAGCGGTTGCGCTCATCGGATCGGACGATGGAGTTCTCGAGATTGCGGCCGCGGGGCACGCGTGCCTGGAGCCGGACGAGGCCCAAGTCTCGCCGGAGACCCTCTTCGACCTGGCCAGCCTGACCAAGCCCCTGTGCTCGGGCGCGCTCGCCGCGGCCGCGGGTGAGGCGCTGGCGCTCGACGCGGCGCCGGGGCGCTACCTGCCGGAGTGGAAGCAGACGCGCTTCGACGGGATCTGTATCGAGCATCTGCTGACCCATACCTCTGGTCTCGCCGCGTGGTACCCGCTGTACACGCGGGGCGAAGGGGCCGCGGCGTACCGCAAGACGCTCGCCACGATGGAGCCGCAGACGCGGCCGGGCGAACGGGTCGTTTACAGCGACCTGAATTTCCTGCTGCTCGGCGAGATCCTCGAGACGATCTTTTCGGCCCGGCTCGACCGGCTCTTCTCCGATCTCGTCGCCGGGCCGGCGCGCGCGCGCGCGGGATTCCTTCCTCCCCCCGGCGCCGACACGGCCGCGACCGAAAAGGGCGACCGGTTCGAGCGCGCGATGACCGAATCGCGCGGATTGACCTACGCGCACTTCCGCGACGGCGTCGTGCGCGGCGAGGTCCATGACGGCAATGCCTTCCGGCGCGGCGGAGTGGCCGCGCATGCCGGGCTCTTTGCCACGGCGGCGGATGTCTACGCGCTCGCGCGGACCTGGCTCGAGCCGGCGCGCGTGGATGCCGGGCGGGACCGGACGCCGGATCTCTCCGAGGCGCGCGGCCTGGCCTGGCAGGGCAGACGCGGCGCCGGTTCCGCCATTGCCGAGATGTCGCCGCGCGCCTTCGGTCACACGGGGTTCACCGGGACATCGCTCTGGATCGATCCGGATCGCGCGCTCGTGAGCGTGCTGCTGACAAATCGGATCCATCCGGAGGTTCGCGAGATCCCGTTCAACGAGGTGCGCCAGCGCTTCCACGCGGCGGTCTACGGCGCGTACGCTGAGCGGCCTGCTAAGGCTAAGGTAGACTCGCGCTCCTCATGGCGGAATTGAACCCCGAAGTCGTCATTCTCGAGGGTGCCCGGACTCCGATGGTCGAGTACAACGGCGCCTTCTCGGACGTCACGGCCATCGACCTCGGCGTGCACGCGGCCCGCGCCGCCCTCGAGCGCAGTGGCACGGAGCCGGGCGAGATCGACCACGTCATCTTCGGCAACGCCCTTCAGACCTCGGCCGACGCCATTTACGGCGCCCGGCACGTCGGCCTCAAGGCCGGAATGCCGAAGGAAGTTCCCGCTCTGACCGTCAACCGGCTTTGCGGGTCCGGGTTCGAGGCCATCGTGCAGGGTGCGCATCGGATCCTCCTCGGAGAGGCCACGACGGTCCTCGCCGGCGGAATGGAAAACATGTCGCAGGCGCCGCACGTCATCCGGGGGGCGCGCAAGGGCCTGCGCCTCGGCCAGGGGCAGCTCGAGGACTCGCTGATGGTGGCGCTGCTCGACTCGTACTGCGGCCTTTACATGGCGCAGACTTCCGACCGGGTCGCCGCAAAGTACGGGATCACACGCGCGGAGCAGGACGCCTACGCGCTTTCCTCGCAGCAGCGCGCGGCGGCGGCGTGGGCCGCGTGCCGCCTCTCGGAGGAAGTCGTTGCCGTGGAGGTCAAGGCCGGACGCAAGACCGTGCGCGTCGAAAAGGACGACCACCTGCGGCCGGATTCGACCCTCGAGGGGCTGGCGGGTTTGCCGCCCTCCTTCGGCAAGGACGGCGGCGTCACCGCCGGCAACGCCTCGGGGATCGTGGACGGCGCTGCGGCCGTGGTCGTCACGACCGCGCGGGCGGCTAAGGCGAAGGGACGCAAGCCCCTCGGCCGGCTGGTCTCGTGGGCCGTCGTCGGGGTCGAGCCCGAGTTGATGGGCATCGGACCGGCCCCGGCCGCCCGTGCGGCGATCGCGAAGGCCGGGCTCAGGCAGGAAGACATCGGTCTCTGGGAGATCAACGAGGCTTTCGCCGGGCAGATTCTCGGCGTGATGCGCGAACTCTCCCTCGATCGGGAAAAGCTCAACGTGAACGGCGGGGCGATCGCGCTCGGCCATCCGCTGGCGGCAACGGGCACCCGCTGCACGCTGACGCTCTTGAAGGAGATGCGGCGCCGCGGCGTTCGGTACGGCCTGGCCGGGGCGTGCATCGGAGGAGGCCAGGGCATCGCGGTCGTCGTGGAGGCGGCCGCTTAGCGCGGGCCTGGGGCGGGTGCGTCCGTGAACTGGACCGAACGGATTCTGGACTTTCCCGTCCGCGCCGCAGCCGTGGATGATTTCCTGAAAGACCTGCGGGCGCGCGGGACGGCAGACCTGAATGCCGTCTTCGCGACACTGAACGAGAGCGGGCTCTGCCGGGAGGCGATGGATTATTGGACCGGAAACGACTGGATCCTGCTCGCGCCGAGCGCCCCGACGATCGCGCTGGCAGGGCCGGATTTCGTCCCGCAGCTGACGCTGCGGAATTTTTGCGGAGAGGCCGCCGCGCAGGACGAAGACGTCCCCGAAGCGTCCGAGGAGGATTCGAAGGATCATGACGATGCGTAAAGTGGGTGTCCTCGGAGCGGGATTGATGGGCTCCGGCATCGCCGAAGTCTGCGCCAAGGCTGGGTACGAGACGGTGGTGCGCGAGGTGTCGGAGGATCTGGTGAAAAAGGGGCTCTCGAGAATCGAGGGCTCCCTCGGCAAGGCCGTCGAGAAGGGCAAGATCGCGGCGGCCGACCGCGACGCCGCCTGGAAGCGGATCTCTTCGACCATGCGGCTCGAGGAGCTCGCCGACTGCGACCTCGTCATCGAGGCCATCGTCGAGAACCTGGACGTCAAAAAGGAAACCTACGGCGCCCTCGACCGGCTCTGCAAGCCGGCGACGATCTTCTGCTCCAACACGTCTTCGCTGACGATTACGGAGATGTCCGCGGCGACCCAGCGGGCCGACCGCTTTGCCGGCCTGCACTTCTTCAATCCCGTTCCCGTGATGAAGCTCGTCGAGGTGGTGCGCACGATCTCGACGTCCGAAGAGACCGCGGCGGCCGTGTTCGAGTTCGCCCGGTCGCTCGGCAAGGAGCCGATCCGCACGCACGACAATTCCGGCTTCATCGTCAACCGGCTCCTCGTGCCGTACCTGCTCGACGCGGTTCGAGCCCTCGAGGAGGGCGTCGGCACGCGCGAGGACATCGACAAGGGCATGGAGCTCGGCTGCGGGCACCCGATGGGACCGCTCAAGCTGCTCGACTTCGTGGGCCTCGACACGACCTACGCGATCGCCGAGATCATGTTCGACGAGTACCGGGAAAAGCGTTTCGCGCCGCCGCCCCTGTTGAAGCGCATGGTGCTGGCGGGGCGCTACGGCAAGAAGTCCGGGCGAGGCTTCTACGAGTACGGAGGGTAGGGCCATGGGCGATCTGGTTCGCGTCGAAGACCACGAGGGCGGGATCCGCGTGTTCACGGTCACGCGCCCGGAGAAGCTGAATGCCTTGAACGCGGCCGTTTTGGACGACCTTGCGATCGCAGTGGCGGCGGCGGAGAAGGACTCGGGCTTGCGTTGTGTCGTCCTGACCGGGGCCGGTGAGAAGGCCTT
This sequence comes from Acidobacteriota bacterium, assembly GCA_031360505.1. Lineage (GTDB taxonomy): Bacteria > Acidobacteriota > Thermoanaerobaculia > UBA5066 > Gp7-AA6 > DAHUXD01. The sequence goes on along the minus strand of JANMBR010000291.1, from coordinate 16,410 downwards.
CATCGCCGGTGCGGACATCGGCGAGCTGGCGACGCTCTCGCCGCTCGAGGGCCGTGAGCATGCGCGACGGGGCCAGGCCCTGTTCGATCGCGTCGCGAGCCTGCCGGTGCCGACGATCGCCGCCATCAACGGATTCGCGTACGGCGGCGGACTGGAGCTCGCGATGGCCTGCTCGCTGCGGGTCGCGGCGGAGAACGCGCGCATGGGTCTGCCCGAGACCTCCCTCGGGATCCTCCCGGGATACGGCGGCACGCAGCGCCTGGCGCGGCTCGTCGGCCCCGCGCGGGCCATGGAGCTCGTCCTGACCGCCGAAAAGGGCCTGACCGCCTCGGAAGCCGAGCGGATCGGCCTCGTCAATAAGGTGTTCCCGGCGGGCGGGGCGCTCTCCGGGGCCATGGGCATCGCGAAGAAGATCGCTTCGAACGGTCCCGTCGCCTGCCGGTACGCCATGGAGGCGATCCGCCGCGGCCTCGAGATGCCGCTCGCCGAGGGCCAGCTTCTCGAGGCCACGCTCTTCGGCCTCTGCGCGGCGACCGTGGACACGAAGGAAGGGATGAACGCCTTCCTCGAGAAACGCCCGGCGCGCTTCGAAGGACGCTGAAAGGAGACGCGCATGGGCACCGATCTGGTCAGCGCCTGCATTTTCTGCGCCGGATGGCTGCTCGGCATGGACCTCGCTCCGCGCAACGGGCTCGGCGGCCAGATGGGCTTCTCCTACGCGACGATGGCGCGCCGCTACGACGTGACGCCCGAGCGCGTCGACTCGTCAGACGTCACGCCGAAGTTCGCCCTCATCGGCCTCGGCAATGCCTGGCCCGCGGCGGACGGTCTCGGGGCGGGCACGCCGGCTTCGCAATGGGTGGCCCGGGTGGCCTTCGGCGCGTCCCACGACCAGCAGGAGAGGAAGGCGCTCGATGACCTCGACCGCATCCTCGCCTCGGGCACCGGCCGATATGAGAACTTCTCGCTGCTCGGGCGCCTGAAGGTGGGCGAGCACGACTCGGTCGAGCTCGCCGTGAACCGGCGCGCGGACAGCGCGACGGACCTCATCAACATCGGCTCGGAGAACAACGCGCTCTCCTCCTCGCGTTCGCTGTCCGCCTCGCGGGCTGACGTGGCCGCCGGCTGGCGACACCGCTGGCCCGGGCTCGAGGCCGCGGCCTCGTTCCGGTGGACCAAGCCCGCCGGCTACAACTCGGCTGCCGGGTCGTTCCAGAATGCCTCGGGCTCGCTCTACGGGGCGGACGCCGAAGTGCGCTGGCGCTGCGCCGGTTGGACGCTGCTCCTGCACGGGGAAGGGATGCGGGGCAATCTCGATGTCCACCGGGAGAGCGCTCCGGATTTCGTGGACCGCGACAGAACGCTTCCGGCCTCGTTCGAAGCGGTGCGGCTCGGAGTCGGGTACTCGTGGCCGAAGACGGAGCTCTTTCTGACCTCCACCTACGACCGGCAGCACCTGCCTTTCGTGTCGATCGCCGTTCTCGGCACCGAGGCCGTGGCGTTCGACCGGGGCTACGATCCGGACTCGGTCAACGACCAGTTCTCCTTCGATCTCGCCTTCCGGTACGCGATCTCGCCGGCGATCCGCCTGCGCATCGGCGTCGTGATGGGCTGGGGCGCGGAGACCGTGACGCTGCGGGATTCGACGGGCGCCCTGCCCGATCTCGTGCTGGACGTCCACCGCCGCGGCGTTTTCGGCGGCGGGCTCTCGAGCTCGCTCGGCGCGCCCGAGACGGCCCTGTTCATCGGGGCCGATTTCGCGATCGGGTCGCCGTCCCCGTAACCTGCTAAAATCCCCGAGGAAGAAAACACCCTTGCACCCTCCGGACTCCGACCTCATCTACGACTGGAACCGAGCCGGGGGAGCTGTCTTTCCCGCGCGGGGCAAGGTCGAGCTCGACGACGAGACGCTGCGGGACGGCCTGCAGTCGCCCTCGGTCAAGAGCCCTTCGATCGACCAGAAGATCCGCATCCTCCACCTGATGGAGGCGCTCGGCATCGATTCGGCGGACCTCGGCCTTCCGGGGGCCGGTCCGCACGTGGTCGAGACCGTGACGCGGCTGGCGCAGGAGATCGTCCGCGGCAAAATGAAGATCCGCCCGAACTGCGCGGCCCGCACCGTGGCGGCGGACATCCTGCCGATCATCGAGATTTCCCAGAAGGTCGGGATCCCGATCGAGGTGTCCTGCTTCATCGGATCCTCCCCGATCCGGCAATACGCCGAGGACTGGGACTTCGACCGGATGCTGCGCCTCTCCGAGGACGCCGTCGCGCTGGCCGTCAAGGAAGGGCTGCCGGTCATGTACGTGACCGAGGACACGAGCCGGGCGCATCCCGACCACATCCGAAGCATGTACACGACGGCGATCCGCGCGGGCGCCAAGCGCGTCTGCGTGTGCGACACGGTCGGCCACGCCACGCCCAACGGAGTGCGCAACCTCGTGAAGTTCGTCTCCGAGCTTGCCGCGGAGCTCGACCCCGATGTCCGGGTGGACTGGCACGGCCACCAGGACCGCGGCCTCGGCGTGACGAACGCGCTCTGGGCCCTCGAAGCCGGGGCCCACCGTGTCCATGCGTGCGCGCTCGGCATCGGGGAGCGCGTCGGCAACACGCCGATGGACCAGCTGCTCGTCAACCTGCAGCTGCTCGGCTGGATCGACCGGGATCTCACGCGCCTGAACGATTACTGCGCCGCGGTTGCTGAGGCGACGGGCGTGCGCATCCCGGACAACTACCCGGTCGTCGGCCGCGACGCCTTCCGGACCGGCACGGGCGTGCACGCGGCCGCGATCATCAAGGCGCGCAAGAAGGGCGACGAGTGGCTCTCGGACCGCGTTTACTCGGGCGTCCCCGCGAGCATGATCGGCCGGCACCAGGTCATCGAGGTCGGGCCGATGAGCGGCGTATCGAACGTGGAGTGCTGGCTCGAGGACCGCGGCATGGAGGCTCGCCCAGAGCTCGTCGATGCGATCTTCCGCCGCGCGAAGGAGAGCGACCGCATGCTGCTCGACGAGGAGATCTTCGAGGTCGTGCAGCGCTTCACGCCGGCTCCGGCGGCCCATTAGCGCGAAGCTCCGCGGCGGGCCCGCTTCGAGAACGCCCGGCCCGTCCACGCGCTTCCTCGACCGCGAGCTGCCCACCTATCTCGATCACCTGGCCGTCGAGCGCGGCCTTGCGAAGGCGAGCGTGGCGGCCTACCGCACCGACCTCGAGGCGTTCGGCCGGTTCCTCGCAAAGGCGCGCATCGACGCGGCGAAGGCGTCGCGAGCGGACCTGGGCCGCTACCTGACGCAGCTGCGCGCGCGCGGCCTCTCGGCGCGCTCGGCGTCGCGCGCCCTCTCGGCCGTCCGTGGTTTCTACGGCTTTGCGGCGGCGCACCTCGCGTTCCGGGAAGACCCGACTGCCGACATGACCAATCCGAAGATCGGGCTGGCGCTGCCGAAGGGCCTGTCGGAGGACGAGGTGGAGTCCCTGCTCGCAGCGCCCGACACGGCGACGCCGCTCGGCCTGCGCGACCGGGCGATGCTGGAGCTGATCTACGCCTCGGGCCTTCGGGTGTCCGAGATCGTGAATCTCCCGCGCGACGCCGTGGACATGGAGGCGGGGATCCTGCGCGTCACGGGCAAGGGAGGAAAGCAACGCCTCGTCCCGTTCGGCAGGTCGGCCGCGCGATGGGTCTCGCGCTACCTCGAGTCGGCCCGCCCCGGGCTCGACGGGAAGCGCTCGCAGAAGCTGTTCCTGTCCGTGCGGGGAGCGGCGATGACGCGGCAGCGGTTCTGGCAGTTGATCGAAGGCTACGGCCGCGCGGCGGGAATCCGGGCACGCCTGACGCCGCACGCGCTGCGGCATTCCTTTGCGACACACCTGCTCGAACACGGAGCGGACCTGCGGGCCCTCCAGATGATGCTCGGGCATTCCGACATCTCGACGACCCAGATCTACACGCAGGTCTCCCGCTCCCGGCTGCGGCGGGTCTACGACGAGTTTCATCCCCGGGCGGGCAAGTCCGGGAAGGCAAGGGCCGGCCGATGAGCCTTGCGGCCCGGCAGGAATGCCGCGCGCCCTCCGGGCGTTTTACGCCTCGCATGCGCCGCACCTCCATTCTGACGGCCCTCTTCGCGGGCACCGTCCTGTTGGTCCCGACCGCCCTGCGGGCCGAGCTGATCGTCTTCGAGGACGGGCGCGTGGTGAAGGCCGCCGGCTACGTTCTGCTGAGCGAGGAGCTGGAGATCCTGCTCCCGGGCGGGGGTAGCTACAGGGTGGACCTCTCGCGCGTGGAGCGGATCGTGGACGACGAAGTCGTCGTCGATACCGTGCTCGTCGAAGACGAGACGCTGGGCAGGGAACGGGTGTACGACCTCTCGTACAAGTCGGGGGGCAAGCCGTTCTTCGGCTCAGAGTTCGACGCCCTCATCGATCGGGAGGCGAGAAAGCAGAACGTCGATGCCGCCTTCGTGGCGGCACTGATCCGGGCGGAGTCGAACTACGAGCCGCGCGCCCTCTCGCGCAAGGGCGCGCGCGGCCTCATGCAGCTCATGCCGGCGACGGCGAAGAGGCTGTCCGTGCGAAAGCCCTTCGACCCGGCGTCGAACGTCCGCGGCGGAGTGCAGTACCTGCGCGAGCTCGTGGACCGTTACGGCCATCATCCGGAACTGGTTCTCGCGGCATACAACGCCGGCGAAGGCGCGGTGGAAACCTATGGCGGCGTGCCCCCGTACCGCGAGACGATCGCTTACGTGAATCGGATTCTGAATTGGTGGCGGCCGGCGGAGATCACGGCGCAGCCCTAGGCGGCAAGCCGGGGCAGCGGCCGGCGCCTTCGTCCCCGGTAAGATGCAGCCATGAGACTGCGAAGCAGACTCGCGGCAACGGTGCTTTTGTGCGCGGCCTGGCGGGGCACGGCTAGCGCTGCAGAGCCTCCTGATTTCGACGCGGCCGGCAAGGAGGCGATCGGCCTGCTCCAGGCGTACCTGCGGGTGGACACGACGAATCCCCCGGGCAACGAACGGCGCGCCGCCGATTTCTTCAAGGAGATCTTCGACGGCGAGGGCATCGAGAGCCGGATCTACGACCTCGGCAACGGGCGCGCGAACATCCTCGCCCGGCTGCCGGGCAACGGGACGATGCGCCCGCTCCTGCTCTTGAACCACCTCGACGTCGTGCCCGCGGACGCCGAACGCTGGACCGTGCCGCCGTTCTCGGGGGACATCCGGGACGGCTTCATCTGGGGGCGCGGCGCGACGGACATGAAGGGCACGGCGATCTGCCAGCTCGTCACGCTGCTGTTGCTCAAGCGCTCCGGCGTGCCCCTCGACCGCGACGTGATCTTCCTCGGGACGGCCGACGAGGAGGAGGGCAAGGACAACGGGGTCGCCGCGATGGTGGACCGGTACCGATCCGACCTTCGCGACGCCGAGTACTGCCTGACCGAGGGCAACACGATCTCCGTCGAGGACGGACGAACCGTGGCGTGGGAGGTCGATGTGACCGAGAAGGCGCCGCTCTGGCTGAAGGTCGTCGCGACGGGCCGAGCCGGCCACGCCTCGATCCCCGAGCCGGACGGGGCGGTGGCCCGCCTGATCCGGGCGCTCGTCCGGGTCCTGGAGTTCGAGCCCCCCATCCGCCTGATCCCCGCCGTCGACGCTTACTTCCGCCAGATCGCTCCGGCCGCGAAGGGCGAGCTCGCGCGCGCTCTTTCCAATCCGCGCGCCGCGCTCGACGACCCGGCCCTGCGCAAGCTCCTCCTCTCGGACCCGGCGCGCAGCGCATACCTGCGCACGACCATCTCGGTCACGGGCCTCTCGGGCAGCGACAAGATCAACGTCATTCCCGGCGAAGCGACGGCGTCCCTCGACTGCCGCCTGCTCCCCGGCGAGGATCCGCACCGCTTCCTCGCGACGCTGCGGGAGGTCGCCGGGGATCCGTCGCTGCGCTGGGATGTGCAGCTGTCGGAGATCGCGACCGAGTCGCCCATCGGTACCGCTCTCTTCCACGCGATCGAGCGCGCGCGCAACCGCTTCTCGCCCGGCGTTCCGGTCCTGACGCCGCCCCTGACGTCGTCCACCGACGCCTCGCGGCTGAGGCAGATCGGGGTCGTCGTCTACGGCTTCGAGCCTTTCCGTCTCTCGGAGGACGACGACCGCAGTCACGGGGACGACGAGCGGATTTCCGTGGAGAACGTCCGGTTCGGCCTCGAGGTCACGTACTCCGTGGTCCTCGACGTCGCGGGCACACCCGCCGGGCGTTAGCGTCGGTTCCGAACACTCGCCCTCGCCCGAATCGATCGTCAGCGCGAGGAGCGGCGCTTCATCGAAAAGTACACCGGCAGTCCCAACAGGACGATCGCAATGCCGGCCAGGGTCTCCTTCGGCTGCTCCCGCACGGTGTTGGCCGCGAGCAGGATCGAGCTCGCGACGAAGATGAACGGCACCACCGGGTATCCGGTCGCGCGGTAGGGCCGGGCCAGATCCGGGCGCCTGTGCCGGAAGATGAAGAGCGCGATGCCGGTGGCGGCGTAGGCCAGGATCACCGCAAAGGTCGCGTACGTGTAGAGCTGGTCGTACCGGCCCGAGAGACACAGCAGCGACATCCAGATCGCCTGCACGACGAGCGCGAACGAGGGAGTGCGGAAGCGGGGATGGACACGGCCGAAGGCCGCAGGGAAGAGCCCGTCGTTTGCGAGGGCATAGACGATACGGGGCCCGGGCACGATTCCCGCCGACAGGCACCCGAGGGCGGCTGCCGTCACGGCAAGGGCGATGAGCGACGCGGCCCCCGGTCCAAACAGCCGCGCCGAGGCAAGGGCCGCGGGCTGCGCCACGTTCGCCATCTCCGAGGGAGGGATTGCCTTGAGGAAGGCCGCATTGACGCCCACGTAGAGCACGGTCACGAGCCCCGTGCCGAGCAGCAAAGCGATGGGAAGATTGCGCTCGGGCCTGGCGACCTCACCCGCCGCCGCGACGATCTCGTTCCAGCCATAGAAGCACCAGAAGACGGCGATCATGGCCGTGCCGAAGGCCGCCGCGGTGATCGGGACGGCGGGGGAGACGGGCACTGCGACGGCCGGCGTCGGTGCGAGCGCGCCGCCCACTGAGATCCAGAGCAACGCGAGGAGGATGAGCGCCGTGAAGAGGCCCTGGATCCTCGCCCCTTCCCGCACGCCCACGTAGTGCGTCGCCGTGAGCACGAGGACTGCGGCCACGGCCACGAGCTTGCCCGCGGTGATCGAGAGCGGCCCGAGCGACAGAACGACGTGGCTGTTCGAGAGCCCGGGGAAAAAGACCGCGAGATACTCGGCGAAACCGGCCGCGACCGCCGCGTCGGCGCCGGCCAGGATGATCCAGTACGCGACCCAGGCGTAGAGGAACGCGGGCAGCTGCCCGAACGCCTCGCGGATGTAGACGTACATTCCGCCCGATTCCGGGATCATCGCGCCCATCTCGGCGTAGACGAACCCGCCGGCGATCGAGAGAAGCCCGCCGACGACCCAGGCCGCCAGGATCCAGGGGCTCGAGGGCAGCGCCTTCGCGATCGAGGTCGGCGTCAGGAAGATGCCCCCGCCCACGACCAGGCCAAGGACCAGCATCGACGTGTCCCAGAGATTCAGCCCCCGGGACAGCCCGGTGGAGGATGCGAGTTGGCCGGCACTCACGCGGCGGCCGGCAGGTGGAGGATCTGGCGCGCCTCGGAAATCGAAGCGGGCTCTCGTCCGACTTCACGCGCGATGCGGACCACGCGCTCGACGAAGCGCGCGTTGGAGTCGGCCAGCTCGCCCTTGCGGTAGAAGATGTTGTCCTCGAAGCCGACGCGCACGTGTCCCCCCATGGCGATGGCAAGGGTCGCCATCGCGGTCTGGCGCCGGCCTATCCCGGCGACCGTCCAGGTGCAGCCGGCCGGGATCGACCTGGCGAAATGGAGGAGATTCTCGGGCGTGGCCCCCGCGGCGCCGGGCACTCCGAGAACGAAATCGAAGTGGGCGGGGGGAGTGAGCAAACCCTTCGCGAAGAGAAAGTCCGCCGTCGAGAGCATTCCATCATCGAAGATCTCGAGCTCGGGGACGATTCCGTGCTTGCGGATGCGCTCGAGGACCGTGCGGATCGTCGGCAGTGAGTTCTCGAAAATGTCTTCGCCGAAGTTGCAGGTACCCAGCGTCAGCGTGGCCATGTCCGGCCGCAGCACGAGCGCCTCGATCCGCTCCTCGACGCCCATGCCCACGGCGCCGCCGGTCGAGAACTGCTGGATGATCGGGCAGCGGGCACGGATTGCCGCGGAGTAGGCCCGAAAGGTCTCGAGGTCCTGCGTCGGCTGGCCGTCGGGCCGGCGACCGTGGACGTGCCCGATCGTGGCGCCGGCGTCGAACGCGCGCTGGTACTCGTCTGCGACCTCGTCGGGAAGCAGAGGCAGGTTCGGCTGTTGCGTGCGCATGACCTCGGCGCCGACCCCCGCCACGGTGATCAGAAGAGCGTCGCTCACGGGCGGCCCCTCTGTTTGTCGAGCGGCACGACGCACGTGCCCACCGCGCGGACGACGACTTCCGGCGGTTCGACGAGGCGCGCCGAGGAGCCTTCCCCGGGCGCGATCACCCGGCGCGCCTCGAAGCGCATCTCGCGGGAGGTCCTGCCCACGCGCGTGATTTCGGCTTCGACCTCGAGATAGTCGCCTCCGTGGACGGGCGCCAGAAACTCGACGGACGAGTACGCGCGGAAGAGCCCCTCGTCCCCGTCGTGCCGGATGAGCAGTTCCGTGGCGGCGTCGCCGAAGAGCTTCAGCACGAACGCGCCGTCCACGAGGCCGCCTCCGTAGTGCGCCTGTTCGGCGCCCACGCGCAGGCGCAGCAGGACGCGCTGTGTGCCGCTCAGGACCCGGCTCCGGAGACGCCGTGGCGTCGGGAGAGCTCCTCGAGCAGGAATGCCGCAGCTCGGGACGCCGTCGTGCCCGGGCCGAAGCCGGCGTCGTAGCCGAGCTCCTTGGCGAGGGCGTGATCCACGCGCGCTCCCCCCGCGATGAGGACGACGCGGTCGCGCAGCCTCTCGGCCTCCAGCATGTCGACGAGGTCGGTCAGGTGTCGGATATGGATTTCGTTCTGGGTGACCGTGGCGGAGACGAGCACGGCGTCAGCGTTGGCGACGCGGACCTGTCGGGCCACCTCGGCGACCGGGACCTGCGCGCCCAGATTGCGGGCGTCGAACCCGTGATAACGCTCGAGCCCATAGTCGCCGGCGAAGCCCTTCATGTTGAAGATCGCATCGAGGCCGACCGTGTGGGCGTCGGATTCGAGCGCGCAGCCGAGGACCACGAGCCGGCGGCCAAAGCGCTTTGCGATTTCGGCGTCGATTTCCTCGCGGGAGAGCGCGGCCGCCGGAGCCTCCTCGGCCGTGATCGCCGAAACGTCCACGTCGTGGGTGGCGCGCCCGTAGACAACGAAGAAGGTGAATTCCGGGGCGATCGCCTCGGCCAACGTCACGTACGGCTCCCGGATTCCCATCTGCGACACGTAGCGCTTGGCCGCCTCGGTGGCGACGGCCGACTTCGGGATGGGCAGCGTGAACGACACCTGCACGGCGCCGTCATTCTTCTTATCGCCGTAGGGGCGGATTGCCTTCGGGGCACTCACGCGCGCGCCCCCGCCGGCGCCTGACTCCAGGCTTCCATGAAGGGGTTCGCATACGCGGCGTCGCGGCGCACAACGCCGTCGAACCCGCGGCCGCGGTCTCGGGGCCGGCGGGTGTCCGCAAACACGCCCGCGGCGAGGGCCTCGAAAAGGCCCTTCTGCCCGACGGTTTCCAGGATTCGTTCCGCGTCCCGGAGGACTTCGTGGGCTCGTTTGACGATGCGTCCGCCCGGCGCGAAGGAGATTTCCTCGGAGAGGTGCCGGGCGTTCTGTCGGATGGTCTTCGCCTGCTCGATCGCGAGCCAGCGGTCGTGCAGGAAGGGCGTGTGGAGCGCTTCGGTCAGCATCCCGAGCAGGTGGATCGACTGGCCCGTGGCGACCGACGTCAGCATGAAGAGGGCATTCTGCTGGTAGCCGCGAAAGATGTTGCCCGTCATGTGTTTGGTCGGCGGCATGTACTTGAGCGGCGCGTCGGGGAAGATCTCCCTCGCAGCCTCTGCCTGCGCGATCTCGTAGAGCAGGCCGTCTTCGAGCTCGGGGTCGATCTCGAAAGCATGGCCGAGCCCGATCTGCCAGTCCTCGAGGCCCGCGTTCTTCGCGAGCCGCTCGTTGATGAACTGCGAGGCGAGGACGGCGGGCGCCTGCTCGACGGCGTCCGCGGTCGTCAGGTAGTTGTCTTCACCCGTATTGATCACGACGCCGGCCGCCGCGTTGATGCGGCGGGAGAAGTTCTGGTCGATCAGCGTGCGGAGCGGATTGATGTCGCGGAAGATGATGCCGTAGAGAGCGTCGTTCAGCATCATGTCGAGGCGCTCGAGCGCCCCCATGGCGGCGATTTCGGGCATGCAGAGGCCCGAGCAATAGTTCACGAGGCGCACGTATCGGCCGATCTCGGGCTCCAAGGCATCGAGCGCCGCGCGCATCAGGCGGAAATTCTCCTGCGTGGCGAAGGTGCCACCGAAGCCGGACATGGTCGCGCCGAAGGGAACGTGGTCGAGCAGCGACTGCGCCGTCGAACGGATGACCGCGATGCATTGCGCCCCGGCGCGGGCGGCCGCCTCGGCCTGCACGACGTCTTCGTGGATGTTTCCGGTGGCGACGATGGCATAGAGCAGCGGCAGCTCTTCGGGCGGATGGGAGCTCTGGCGGCGCTCGCGCTCGGCGCGGTTGCCGCGGATCCGCGCCACCGACCTCTCCACGTGCGGCGCCACGGTTTCGCGCCAGCGCGGGTGCTCCGAGAGCGCGGCAGCGCTCTTCGGGTCGGCCAGTAGGGCGGCCGCCTCCAGAACGCTGCTGGGGCCCTGTGCCAGGGCGCTGCCCATCCAGAGCGCCGCACCCTGCGCGAGCTTTCCCGAGGCCTGGAGCGATTCGACGACGCGGTTGGGAATCGGGACGTCATCCCCGTCGACGCCGTCGACGCCGAGCAGGCGCAGGACCGTGCGCTCGGTCGCGACCGTCGTGTACTGCGCGGTTTCCTCACGCACCCCGTCGGCGACCTGGCGCGCCAGGCGCCGGCATCGCGCGATCTGTTCCGGGCGTAGGCCGAGTTTGTTCGGCATGAGGGGTCAAAGTATAGCCGCGGGTCAGCCTGGCTGGCCTGACCAGAGGTCAGCCTGCAGGTCGAACACCGGCACCTGCGGAAACTCGCGCCGCAGCGCCTTGAAAAGCTTCGCTGCCGGCAGCGGCGGGCGCGCGGGCGCAGTCGGATTGGCCGTGAGGGCGAGCAGGCGGGCCGTGCGGCGCACGGCGAGAGCGATGCCGCCCTCCCGCAGCTTCTTGCTCCGGGCCGACGGAAGAAAGATGGCCGTGAAATCCTCGGCGACGAGCACGTCTCCTGGCTCGGCGGGATTCTCGTCGAGCCAGAGCTCTGTCAGCGCGCCTTCCACGGTGCAGACCCGGGATCCCGGCCCCGCCTGGGGGAGCTCGATCAGCTCGATCGCGGCGCGCGCGACACCGAGCACGCCCTGGAGGGAATCCGCCGCCGCCATCCCGACGGACAGGACGATCGCGTCCGCCACCCGCGCACACGCGAATGCGCGGCGGCCGATCGCTCCGTCCAGCAGCACGCACACGGCCCCGGCCGACTCGAGAGCGGCCGCCGTGCCGTCCATCTGCGACGCCGTCGAGGGGCCGATCACTTCGATTTCGCCCTCGCTCTCGGCCCTCCGGATCTCGATCGAGCCAAAGCGCGTGGAAAAGGGCAGAGCCGCGACCGGGGACGTCTTGAACGAGGCCGACGCGAAAGTCGACGATGCCGTTGCCACCAACTGCCCTGGAAACACGCGAAAGCGGGGCTTCGCTTCGCCCGTGATCGCGTCGAAGCTCTCGCCGTCCCGGCCTGCCGAGGTCGTCCCGGCGATGAGGCCGCCGCGGTGCAGCTCGCCGAGCACGGCGACGAGCGCCGTGGTTTTGCCCACGTTCTTCGCGAGCCCGAGAAAGGCGACGCGGCGCGCGCCGGAGCGCAGGATCGTTTCGGCGAGCGCGGCGGTTGCCGTCAACGCGCGGAGCTTCCCGAGAGGGCCGCGAAGGCCTTCGCGAGCGCGGGATGACGGCGCAAAAGGCCCAGGGCCGTCTCGTCGTGGCCCGGGACGAACCCGTTGCCGATCATCAGGGAGGTGGGTTTGGCCAGACCTTCGGCGCCGAGAGCCGCGGCCGAGAATGAAGTCGCCATGCCGAAGAACAGGACCGCGCCGTCGTCCCGCGCGCAAAGGACGCTCGCCGCTTCGGTGCCCGACGCGTTGGCGACGTTGACGACGAGGTCGGCGAGCCGCCCTCCCGTCGCGCCTTCGATGGCCGACAGCATCGCCACCGGATCCCGGGCGTCGAGCGCAAAGACCTCGTCGGCCAGGCCGAGCGCCCGGGCGCGCTCTGAGGCCGGCGCGGACGGCTCGACGGCGAGCACCTTACCCTCTGCGCCCGCCTTCTCGCGGGCGGCCGCCAGGCACAGAAGGCCTGCCTTGCCCGTGCCGATGATCAAGACCGTCTGGCCCAGGCGCGCGTCGCGGAGCACAGCGGCCGGCGCCCCCGCCACGTCGAACGCCGCGAGCGCCACGGCCTCCGGAAAGTCCTCCGGCAGTCGGGCGAAGAGCGTCCGTTCGAAGAGGATGGCGGTTCCCGTAACGTCCACGCGCTCGGTCTCGACGTGGATGTCGCCGATCGTCTCGAGGTGCAGCGGAGTGAGGGTCAGCGAGACGAGGGAGGCCACCTTGTCGCCCGGCCGGATGCGAGCCGCCGCGGGATGACGCGGACCCACGGCGCTCACCTCGCCGAGGAGCATGCCGCCCGACCCCGTCACGGGGTTCTGCATCTTGCCGCGCTCGGCGACGATCCGGGCGATCTGATCGCGGATCGCTTCGCCGGTCGCGGCCTCCGTCTCGCGGAGTTGACGGAACGACGCCGAATCGATGGATAGGGCGCGAACCGCGATCGCCATTTCGTTCTCGAGCGCGCGGGGCGTCGCGTCCAGGCGTCGCGCCACCTGCGGCAGAACGCCCGGTGGATCGAGGGAGCGGTGCAGGCCGAAGGGGTGCGGGTTCATGGGGCTCGAATTTGTCGTCAGGGAAGCAGGGCCACGATGCGCAGGGGGCCCCCGGAGCCTCCGGCGATCTTCATGGGAAGGGCGACGATCCACGCGCCGGATTCCGGAAGCTCGTCGAGGTGCGCCACGTTCTCCAGGCCGGGGACGTTCGCGCCGTTGGCGACCTGGTGGACGATGAAGTCCTTCGAAGCGCCGTAGTCGATCGAAGCCGTGTCCACGCCGAGCGCGCCGACCTTTCGCTCGCGCACGAGGTATTCGGCCGCTTCTTTCCCGTAAGACGGGAAATGCAGCTTCGTCGTGTCGCCGGGAGTGTCGTCCCCGAGGTACGTCTTCTTGTCCGGCCAGCGCGCGCTCCAGCCGGTCTCGAGCAGCACGATCGCTCCAGGAGCGATCGCGCCGTGGCGCCGCTCCCAATCCCGCACGTCATCGAGGGTCAGGCGATAGTCCGGGTCGGCCGCCGCTTTCTTGCGGATGTCGATCACGGCGGCCGGAGCGATGAGCTGGCGGACGGGAATGCGATCGGCGGTCAGACCGTCCTTTGCGAAGTGGATCGGCGCGTCCAGATGTGTGCCGCCGTGCTCCGGCGTGCAGAACGAGTTCGAGGAATAGAACCAGCCGCCGGGCGTCTGCCCGTAGGACAGCTGCTTGAGCTCGAAGGCAGAAGGGGAGTTGGGCCAGTAGATTGTCTTCTCGTCGAAGGCGTGGGTCAAGTCCACGACCCTGGCCGTCGCGAGGTCTGGGGCCTTTGCGCTCTGGGCCGCGGCCCCCCGCGCGACGAATGCGAAGCCCAGGACTACGGCCGCGAGGTTGGATCGACGCATGGCCCCTCCTCCTCCTGCGCCCCGCTCGACCGGGATTCTGCTTCAGCCTTCTGTTTTCGCTTGGGGGGCATCACGAGTCCGGATATTTTCACGGATCATGGCAGCCGTCGAGCGCACGGAGGATCCCTGGCCGATCCGCTTCGCGGACGTGCTCGCCGCGGAGGCGCGCATCCGCCCCCGCGTCGCGCCGACGCCGCTGCGCCGCTACGCCCCGCTGGATGCGGCGGTCGGGCGCGGCATCTCCGTGTGGGTCAAGCACGAGAATCAGGCCCCGACCAACTCTTTCAAAATTCGCAACGCCCTCTCGGTCGTGACGCTGCTCAATGAAGACGAGCGGCGGCGCGGCCTCGTCGCGGCCACGCGCGGCAATCACGGGCTGGGGGTGGCCTGCGCGGGCGCCCTCTTCGGCGCGCCCGTCACGATCTGCGTGCCCCGGGGCAACAACCCGGAGAAGAACGAGGGGATGCGCGGTTATGGGGCAGAGCTCATCGAGGAGGGCCGGGACTATGACGAATCCGTAGCGGTCGCCGAGCGGCTCGTGCACGAGCGCGGCCTGACCCTCATCCATTCGACGAACGACGCCCGCGTGCTTGCCGGCGCCGCAACCGTGACGCTCGAGATGCTGCGGGAAGCTCCCGATCTGGAAGCCCTCGTCGTGAGCGTCGGGGGCGGCTCGCAGGCCGTGGGCGCCCTCACGGTCGCCCGGACGCTTGCGCCTTCGCTTCCGGTCTACGGCGTGCAGGCAGCCGGCGCGTCGGCCACCCACGACTCGTGGCACGCGGGAAAGCCCGTGCCGAAGGATTCGGCGGACACGTTCGCGGATGGGCTCGCCACGCGCAGCGTCTACACGATGACCTTTGGAGCCCTGCAGAGCGGGCTCGCGGGGTTCGTGACGGTGACCGATGCCGAAATCGCTGAGGCGGTCCGCGTGCTTCTGCGGACCACGCACAACCTGGCCGAGGGCGCCGGCGCCGCCGGGCTCGCCGGCCTCCTGAGCCTCGGGGACCGGCTGGCGGGCAAGCGGGTCGGGATCATCGTGTCGGGGGGCAACATCGACCGCGCGACGCTCGCGCGGGTGGTCAATGGCGAACTCTGATAAACGTCAACCGAAGAACCGCCCTGGTCGTCCAATCGAAGGGAGGACACTGATGAACCGAAGGATCTTCGCTTCACTCGCCCTGGCCGGGGCCCTGACTGCAGGCGTTCCGCTCGCCGCGCTGCCGGTCTACGTCAAGATCGCGCCTCCGCCGCCGCCGCTCGAGGTCAAGATCGTCGCGCCGGGAAAAGGCTATTTCTGGGTCGGCGGTTACCAGCGTTGGAACGGGACGGCATACGCCTGGGTGCCCGGCCGTTGGGCGCTGCCGCCGCACCCGGGCGCCGTCTGGGTGCCAGGGCATTGGAAGAGCACGCCCCACGGCTGGGTCTGGAAGAGCGGCCGCTGGCACTGATCACCCGAGCGGACGGGGCTCACCAGGTGATGAGACCGTCCTTGACCTGTTTCTCGAAGAACTTTTCGACGAGCTCCGGAGTCGCTTCGCCGTAGTACCACCAACCCGCCGAGAGCGCCTCGGCAGAGACCCGCCGCGCGATGTCGGCCGCGCTGGTCTTTCCGTCGGCCCAGTTCATCGCCTCGCTGGCCATAAGCGGTGAGAGGGAGGGCCCTTCCGGTTCCTCGGCCGGCACCTTTGACTTCGCGGGCGCCTTGCCCGCCTTGCGCAGCGCCTCGGCCCGTTCCTTCTCCTCCCGCTTCGCCCGGCGCTCGATCGTGCGCTTCTCGTTCACGCGGCGCTCGAGCGCCATCCAGGCGTCGAGCGTCGGGGCCGCGAGCCGGGGCGTGTGGCGCGCGAGGCGCTCGAGCGCCGGGGCGGTCCCCTCTGGAGTCTTCCCGAGACGCTGTTGGAGGGCCAGAGCGACGTTGCGCAGCATCGTAGTCCCGTTCGCGATCGCCCCATCGCCGGATCCGCCGGAGGCACCGACCGCGCGGGAGGATTCGGCGGCCGCGATCTCCTTGGCGAGCGCGATGTCGAGCAGGTTCGCGGCGGCGCGCCGGCGTTCGTCGTCCGATCCCTTGCCGGCCGCAATCCACGCCTCGGCCGTCGACATGTCGCGGCCGAGCCGCTCGGCGCCGCGCGCGGCCACGAAGGAAGCCAGCGTCGGGACGTCGCCGTCGCCCGCGGTCGCGATCCACCACGCGGACGCCGCGACGACGAACATGTTGCGCTTCAACTGCGTCGGGTCGATCTGCCAGATGTCGTCTCCCGAGGAATGGATGTTCTCGTCGGGCCAGTTGGTCAGCGTCGTTCCGGCAACGCCTACCCACGAGTCGTTGAATACGAGGTGATCGGTGGAGTCGAAGTCGGGCACCGCCTCCGCGTGGAAGGGCTCGCGCGTCCCGAGCCGCGAAAAGATCGGCTTCGAGAACGGCACGCCGGGCGGGATCG
>JANMBR010000290.1:0-5371 GCA_031360505.1 Acidobacteriota bacterium | reverse complement strand
AAGACCGTCTGGAAGTCGAGCGATCCGAAGAGGGCGAAGACGCCGAAAATGCCGAGGACGAAGCCGAAGTCGCCAATCCGGTTGACGACGAAGGCCTTCTTGCCCGCGTCGGCCGCGGTCTTCTTCTCGTAGTAGTACCCGATGAGCAGGTACGAGCAAAGGCCCACGCCCTCCCACCCGACGAAGAGCATGAGGAAATTGGCCCCGAGCACCAGCACGAGCATCGCGAACATGAAGAGGTTCAAGTACGCGAAGTAGCGGCCGTAGCCCTCCTCGTGCTTCATGTAACCGGCCGAGTAGACGTGGATGAGGAACCCGACGAACGTCACGAAGGCGAGCATCAGCGCCGACAGCGAGTCGAGCCGGAACGCGGCGTCCACGAACCAGTCGCCCACGCCCCCCGGGATCTGCCCGACCGACTGGTTCACGCCGAGCGGGATCCAGCGGTAGAGGGTCACCGTGTGAGATGCCCCCTCGGCGAAGGCCTTGAGACCGACATCGAAGATCGCGCCGAACGCGAGCAGGCACGCGATCGCGACGCTGCCCGCGCCGACCACGGTGTGGACCATCTGGAACGGGATCGCGTGCGATTCGCCGTGCCCGCCGTGCGCGGCCGCCTGCGCAGCCGGCGCATGGCCCGCGTCTCCGTGGCCCCCGCCGTGCGCCTCCCCCTCTGTCCGGTGTGACAGCAGGTACAGGAGTCCGTTGATGGCGAATCCCGCCAGCGGAAACAGCGGGATCGCCCAGATCAGGTTCCTCATCGCGCGACTTCGCCTATCCCCGCATCGTGCGGGCTTCTTCGACGTCCAGCGTCTTGCGCTGCCGGAAGAAGGAGATGGTGAGCGCGAGGCCGATGGCGGCTTCGCCCGCGGCGATCGTGATGACGAAGATCGAGAACACCTGGCCCGTCAGATCGGAGAGCCGCCGCGAAAACGCGATCAGGTTCAGATTGACGGCGTTCAACATCAGCTCGACCGACATGAGGATCGTCAGGAAGTTGCGCCGCACGAGAACGCCCATGAACCCAATCGAGAAGAGCAGGAAGCTGACGACCATGTAGTGGTTGATGGTGATGGTCATAGGAAGCCCACTTCGCGGCCGAAAAAGGGATCCTTCGCTGCGCTCAGGATGACAACTCGCATTAGTCCATTTTCTCGAGCGAGCGTTTCCCCAGCACCACTGCCCCGACCATCGCGACGAGCAGGAACACCGACGCGACCTCGAAGGGCACGAGGTAGTCGCGGAAGAGCACCCACGCCACGGCCTCGGTGTTGCCCGCGATCCTGTCGCCGATCATCCGGAACGCGTCCGGCTTGAGGGCGACGTCGGGGAGCTTCTCGGTGCCGAGGATGTAGAGGAACGGCAGCAGGAAGACCGGCAGGAACACGAGCGCCACGTCGAACTGAGTCTGGAATGCCTTGCCCACGGCGACGACGCCGGGGTTCACGAGCATGACGACGAAGAGGAACAGGACCATGATGCCGCCGGCGTAGACCAGCATCTGCACGGCGCCAACGAACTCGGCCTGCTGCAGGATGAAGATCGCGGCCACGAGGACGAAAGACAGGAGCAGGAAGAGCGCCGAGTGGACGGGGTTGCGCGCGACCACGACGGCCACGGCCGACGCGAGGGCGAAGACCGCGAGGATCACGAAGAGCAATCCCGCGGCCCCCGTCAGCAGCACCCCGCCCGTCATCGCCCTATCCCTTCTCCACGACCGTAAACGGCTTCACGTTCGGCGCCTCGCGCCAGTCGGTGAGCTTGCGGATGTCGAGGTAGAGCGACTCGTTGCGGTCGTACGACGCCATCTCGTAGGTCTTCGTCGTCAGCCAGATCGACTTCGGCACGGTCGGGCAGGCTTCTTCGCAGAGCTGGCAGAACATGCACCGCTTCAAGTCCACGTCGAAGCGGTCGAGCACCTTGACGGACTTCGACGCCTCGTCCTTCTCGTTGTGCCAGTCGATGTAGATGATGTTGATCGGGCATTCGATCGCGCAGAGCGAACACTTGATGCAGCGGTCCTCGTCGAGCCGGAACATCCCGCGGAACCGGTCCGACGGAAGCTTCTTCTGCTCGGGGTACTCGATCGTGACCTTCTTCTTGAGCAAGTGCCGCCCCGTGACGGACAGGCCGTCGAAGAGGTCGAGCAGCGCGATCTTGTCGAGCCATTTTTTCAAGGCCACCGGATCAGCCCTCCACCGGGTGCGGCTCGGCGGCCAGGCGCTCGCGCCGCGCGAGCTTCTGTCGGAGCTTCGAAAGAAGGTACATCCCCACGAAGAGCCCGCCGAAGATCCACGCCAGCAGGACGAGGCCGTTCGTCCGTCCGGGCGTGAGCAGGATCGCCAGCGCCACGATGACGATGTTGCCGAGCGCCATCGGGATCAGCCACTTCCAGCCGAGCGCCATCAGCTGGTCGAAGCGGTACCGCGGGAACGTGGACCGAAACCAGATGTAGCAGAAGATGAAGACGCCGACCTTGGCGAGGAACCACACGATGGGCGGCACGATCCCGAGGAATTTCAGCGCCGCCACGTTCGGAAAGGGCTGCAGCCATCCTCCGAGGAACACCGTCACGGCCACGCACGAGATGACGATCATTGCCGTGTACTCGCCGAGGAAGAAAAAGGCGAACTTGACGCCGGAGTACTCGGTGTTGAACCCCGAGACGAGCTCGGACTCGGCCTCGGGCAGGTCGAACGGGTTGCGGTTGGTCTCGGCGACGCCCGAGACGAAGTAGATGAAAAAGGCCACGAGGCCCGGGAAGATGAACCACAGCTCCATCGCCTCCTGGCGCCGCACGATCTCGACGAGCGAGAGCGAGCGCGTCATCAGGAGCACCGAAACGAGCGAGAGGCCCATGGGCACTTCGTAGGACACGAGCTGCGCGGCCGAGCGCAGCCCGCCGAGCAGCGAGTACTTGTTGTTCGAGGACCAACCGCCGAGGATGATCCCGTAGACGCCGATCGAGGTGATCGCGAGCAGGAAGAGCAGGCCGATGTTCACGTCGGCCACCCACAGCGGCACCATCACCTTGCCGATCTTCACCGCCGGCCCGAACGGGATCACAGCGAGCGCTGTCAGGGCGGGGATCACGGCAAGGACGGGCGCCAGAAAGTGAACGGCCTTCTCGGCTTTCGCCGGCGTGATGTCTTCTTTCGTCACGAGCTTGACGAGGTCCGCCAGGCCCTGCAGCGTCCCCTCGGGTCCCACCCGGTTGGGCCCGAGGCGCACCTGCATGAACGCCATGATCCGGCGCTCGGCGAGCACGATGACGAAGCCGACGATCGCCGGCACCGTCGCCACGAGCAGGACGACCTTCGCGTAGGTCCAGAACTCGGCCGACAGGTTCATCGGTCGACCTCACCCAGCACGATGTCGATCGTGCCGATCAGGGCCACGAGATCGGACACGAGGTGCCCCTTCGCCAACCGCGGCAGCGCCTGCAGGTTGATGAAGGAGGGCGGCCTCACGTGCATCCGGTACGGCTTGTTGGTGCCGTTGGAGACGCAGTAGAAGCCGAGCTCGCCCTTGGGGGACTCGATCGAGGCGTAGATCTCCTCGGCGGGCGGCCTGATGACGCGCGGCACCTTGCCGCGAATCTCGCCGGGCTCGAGCTTCGACAAGCACTGCCGGATGATCCGGGCGCTCTGGCGCATCTCCTGCACGCGGACGATGTACCGGTCGTACGTGTCCCCGTTCTGCCGCGTCGGGACGACGAAGTCGAGCTCTTCGTAACACTCGTAGGGCTGCGCGCGGCGCAGGTCCCAGGCCAGGCCGGACCCGCGAATGATCGGCCCGGTCAGGCCCCACTCGACGCACTCTTCGGCCGAGATGACGCCCACGCCGACGGTCCGTTTCTTCCAGATGCGGTTGTCCGTCAGGAGCTGCTCGTAGTCGTCGATCCGGGCCGGCAGGTCGGAGAGAAACTCCGCCACGCGCTCGGTCCACCCCGCCGTCAGGTCGAACGGCAGACCGCCGATGCGCATGCAGTTCAGGGTCAGCCGGGCGCCGCAGTACTCCTCGAAGAAGTCGAGGATCTGCTCACGCTCGCGGAAGGCGTACCAGAACGGGGTCACGGCGCCGAGGTCGATGCCGGAAGTCCCCAGCCACACCAGGTGCGAGGAAAGCCGCTGGAGCTCGTCCAGGATCACGCGGATCAGCTGCGCGCGGCGCGGGATCTCGACGCCGAGCAGCTTCTCGACGGCGAGGCAGAAGGCGTGGTTGTTCGTCGCCGCCGCCACGTAGTCCATGCGGTCGGTGTGCGGAATCCCCATCGGGTATGTCTCGGTCTCGAAGAGCTTCTCGGTGCCCCGGTGGAGGTAGCCCATGTCGGGCTTGGCCTCGAGGATCTTTTCGCCGTCGACCTTGAGCACGATCCGCAGCACGCCGTGCGTGGAGGGGTGCTGCGGGCCGAAGTTGAGCTCCATCTCCTGGACGTCGAACAGCGTGTGGTCTTCCGGCACGATGGGGGTTGCAGCGCGCGCGGCCGCGGCGCCGGCCTTCGCCCGCTCGGCGAAGTAGGCGGCCTCGTCCTTCTCGGCCTGCGAGATCTTCTCGTCGCTCACGAGACCACCTTGCGATTCGAGTCGCCCTTGGACGGACCGCCGCCCTCGGGCCACTCTTCCGGATAGACGGCCGCGCCGGTGTCGATGCCCTCGAGCGGGAAGTCCTTGCGCAGCGGAAACCCGTTGAACCCTTCCCAGGTCAGGATCCGGCGCAGGTCGGGGTGCCCGGAGAACTTGATTCCGAACATGTCCCAGATCTCGCGCTCGCACCAGTTGGCCGAAAGAAAGACGGCCGCGATCGAGGGCACGTCCTCACCGTCCGCAGTCGCGCACTTGACGCGGATCCGGGCGTTCTTCGAGAACGAGTAGAAGTGGTAGACGACCTCGAAGCGGGGGCTCCTGTCCTTCCAGTCGACCGCCGTCACGTCCACGCAGTACTTGAAGTCCTGGTCGTCCTTCAGGTGCCGCGCCACGCGGGCGATCGCGTCCCTCTGGACGACGACCGTCACCTGGGCCGCGAATTCCTTCGCCGAAACCACCGTGTCGGACAGCGCGCCGCGCAGCGTCTGGACCCAGGGGTGGCCCGAAGCGTCTGTCGCCTCGGGCCTCGGCTTCTTCTCCTCGGCGGGAGCCTTCTCGACGTCCGCCAATCAGGAGGCCTTCCGGATGACTTTCATCCGGTCGATTTTCTTCTGGAGGGCCATGATGCCGTAGATGAGGGCCTCGGGCCGGGGGGGGCAGCCGGGCACGTAGACGTCCACTGGCACGATCCGGTCCACGCCCTGCGTGACCGCGTACGTCTTGTAGGGGCCGCCGCAGGTCGCGCACGAGCCCATCGCGATGACCCACTTGGGCTCGGGCATCTG
>JANMBR010000030.1:0-18385 GCA_031360505.1 Acidobacteriota bacterium | reverse complement strand
GCCTTCGAACTGCTCGGCGCCGCGCACTCCGATTGGAACGTATGCACGGTGTTCACCGCGACCCGCCGTCGGCTGGTCACCCTGGGTTCCGTTCGGGTCGTGTTCATGCCCCATCCGCCTCCCCTCGCCGACGCTTCGAAGACACTCCTCGGAACGCGGAAGGTGACGCGCGCAACCGTACCTCTCGTCGTGACCGGCCCGGAAAGGACGCTTCTCGATGGGCTTCGGCGGCCCGATCTGGCCGGAGGCCCGCTCGAGCTCATCGAGTCGGCGAGTGGATTCGGCGTGCTCGATCTTCGGCTCATGAAAGAGCTTCTCGGGCTCTACGACGAGAAGTTGCTCTGGGCAGCGGCGGGCTGGTTTCTCGAGCGTTACAGGCAGAGGTTCTTCGTTCCAGACGACGATCTCTCGGACCTCGAGCGGCACAAACCGAAGTCGCCCCAGTACCTGTTGAGAAGCCAACGGGGCGGCACCATGATGAAACGGTGGAACCTCATTCTCCCTGCCAACATGGTCGCAGGACGCGAACCCGATGAGCGTTGACCCCCGCCGGCTTCGCGACCTTGCCTCCCAAACAGGCTTTCGGGCCGAAACCCTCGAGCGCGTGATCCGACTCGGAGAGATTGCGGGCGACGTCGCCAGGCATCCGTTGCTCTCCCGCGCGCTCGTACTCAAGGGGGGACGGCGATCAACCTGTGCTTCGGTGAGCCGCAGTCCGGGCAAGTCGGCCAATTGCAAGTTTTCATAGCGTCTGATTGAAAGGATTCATAGCGGCCATTTGAAACCTTCGTGGCCCCCGGCCCGTTCGGCCGGGACCCCGCGATTCGGCGGGCCAGGCGAACATCAACCTGCCGGAGCAGGGAGGGAGACAGATGTGGTCCGAGGGAAGCGCCCCTGACCTCCTCAGGAGGTCACGAGACCTCTTCTCTAAGCTTTCCCTTTCTGTCCGCGGTCGTACCTGACGCTTTCGAGCTTGGCCTAAAGGGCGCGGAGCAGTTCCTCGGTGAGAGCAGCACAGGAGGCCCTGATCGTGTCCTCCGGCTCGAGCCCTGCCGCTGCGCGGGATGCGAGTGTCGAGCCTGCCGCCCCCGGGCGTGCGAAGAGGCCTTCGAGCTGCTGCAGCGCCTCGCCGGTGACGACTGCGGATCGCGAGTCCTGGCGCAGACCTCGCAGGCGCTGCGAGATGATCTCTGTGGGAACGCCTCGAAGAAGCCTGAGGATGTCGAGGGCATCTTTGTCCTTGACTCGGCTGGGCCCCTCAATCCGCTCCGCAAGCTTGTGGAGCTTACTGACGAGCAGGGCAGCCGGGCCTGCGACGAGGAGCTCGAATCGCCGTCCACCTTCTTGAAACGAGGCGATCTCCCGCATTTCCTGGTCCACCAAGGCTCCTTCGAGACCACGGGCCTTGCGGGCAACACGGTTGCCGTGAGGTCCGAGCCTCGCGCCACGGGTGCCTGCGCCGGAGATCGCCTCGGGAACCATCAGGTCGACTCGGGCATCGTCCTTGACCCACTGCCCAGGTTGATCACCGAGCACGAAGCCGGATGCCTGAAGCGCCTCCGCAATGATCGGGCGGTCGGCAAGACCATCTGGGTCGATGATGACATCGGCGTCGGTGGTGAAGGGGGCGACGGCGATGTCAGCTTCACCGGTGTGCAGATAGATCGCCTGAGCGCCGACCAGCACTAAGGATGAGCGGTGCGGGCCGAGAGCTTCGAGGGCGTCGAGCAGGATCTCCCTCGCCTTGACGTAAAGCGGGTCAGGCGCGCCAGGCATCGGTGTTCTTCCTCATCCAAGCGATCAGTTCTTCGCCCTCGGAGGGTCCTCGTCCGGGGCTCGTAAGAAGATCCGCAGCGACCTGCGACAGGGCTGCATACCTGATGCCCTCATCCATCCAGCTCCTTGAAAAGACCACCGAATCTAGGGGACGGACAAGGGTCACGTTGCCGCCCGACTCAGCAGGACGGAGCGCGAGAGCCTTGGCAGCGGCCTCTGGGTCATCGACGTAGACGGCGGCCAGGCGGGGCGACGCTACCGGCGCGCGACGCACGGCTGCTAGCGAGCCGGTGACCACCGCACGCGCCTTGAGGTTCCTTAGTTTCGCTGGGAAAGCGGGGAGACCCCGAGGGTCGAGAAACGTCGTGACCTCGTTCGACGAAAGAAACTGGTAGTCCTGAATCCAGCGCTGAAGCAACCCGGCCCAGTCGACCTCACGGATCTCATCGCGCGGCCCGCGTTCGATCAGGGCTTCCCTCTCCAGCAGACCGACGACGCGTGAGGCAGACGCCGGCGCCGTCTCCGCGAGTTCAGCGAGTCTGCGCACGCCGTAGGGCGGGCGGAAATCGCAGAGAGCTCGTACTACCCGGGCGGCTGCCGGGCCCTTTAGTGATGCCAGTGGGCGCGGCTCCCGTCCGGGATCCTTCTGGGCTCCCTCGGCCTCCACAAAGATTCCCGGCCGGTCAGCCATGACTCGCATGTTGCCCGAGGCGTCCGCATAGCTAGCCCCGGCTTCCCTGAGCAGCTGCCGAGTGCGAGGGCTGAGAAACTCCGCCGTGACGAGGGTACCCATTAGGCCCTGTCGGGATGAGATTCGGAGCGTCTGCACGTCTCTGGGCTCCAGCTTCCTTCGCCGCAGCACCGTGAACCGGGCGGTCGTGCCGTCTGGCGCTCGAAGGCTAACGGTAGATGTCGTGGGCGGAGCTTCGAGGCGCCAGGTCGGCGGAAGGCGTTTGGCCACGAGCCGGAGCGTCGTGCCAAGCTCACCTGTTCCAGAAATCACGCTGTTCCTCATAACGTGGAACAGTCTACTTTATGGAACACTACGAATCAACCAACATTACCGACTCGGCAGTGTCCTTAGTTGACGATCGCGGTCAGGATGGCAGCGAGGGCGACGAGGGCGATGCATTTCGAGGACTTCATCGGGATCCTCCGCCAATTGCCTACCAGGTAGCCAGACTTCCACCCAAACTCCGAAGATTTCAGACCTGACCCCGTATTTGGCTGTCCCAATTTCGGCCCGATTCCGCCACTTGAGGGTCAAGGGGAGGACTGCGCCGATCAGTCGAGTGAGGCGGATCTGTACTCGGACGAGGACGCCGCGGTGGAAGCACGGCTCGGTCGGAGGCTACTCGAATCACAAGTGCCGGTGCGCCCGTTGTCGCGCCGCCTGGACCCGGTACAACCAGCAGATGCGAGTCTGGAGGTGGCTGGAGATGACAGTCGGGGTCGTGGAAGTCATCCACGGCTCCGAGTCGACCTATTTCAATTACTCGTGCCGGTGCGGCCCTTGCTACGAGGAGCACAGCCGATCGGAATCTCGTCGCAATAAACGCCGACAGCGAGAGCACTCCAGGAATGGGGCCAAAGGCCACGCATGAGCGCTCCGGAGAAGCGTCAGATCGAGGGGCCCTGCGGAACGTGCGGGGCGGCCCTTCGCACCGAGCTGACCAGGGAGGAGGCGGGCGACCTGATCGTGGACATTAGCGGCGAGCATCGGTCGCCAGCCGGCGCGATTTGCGACGGATCGGCAACAGTGCTCGCGCTCTGGCCCGACCAGAGGGTCTCGCGGTCGTGCGCCGCGGGCCATTTGTCGGACGCCCTCGTGCCCGCGGGCTGGATGCCGCCCGAGGAGCTCGAAATGCGCATCCAGAGGGATCGGTGCTCTGTGCCGGGGTGTTCGGCCTCCGTCGACATGCGAGCCGATACGATCAGCCTCTGGGCCAGGAGTGCTTTCGTGTGCCTGGCCTGCGGCAGGTCGTCAGGGCCTCATCTCCGGAGAGGGGAGGCGCTCGCTCGCACGATCTGTCGAGCCTGTGGTGCCGACCAGGGGCAAGCCCCGACGAGCTTCCGCGTCGCCATCGTCGCGCCGGACCTCGTTCGGATGCGCTGCGAAAAGTGCCGGGCGACGTGGGAAGAGAGGTTCCCAACCTTCCGCTGCGCCAGGTGTGGAGCTGCGGCCGACACGCTGACGGGACTCGGCGCGGAGTGGCCTCCACCCGAGTAGCACCGCGGCCGGCGACGCGATATTGTATGTGGAAGAGACAAGCGATGGGTGCCGACGCACCTCCCATTTCAACGGCGCAGATTGCGGAAGCCATCCTGCTCGATCAGGGACGGCGCCGGCAGCTGCTTGGCTACGCTTGTTCGCGTTTCGGAATTGACGGCTCGGACGCCGAGGACCTCCTGCAGGAAACCGTCCTCGAACTGCTCCGCTGCCAAACCAGCATCCGGCGGCCCGATGGCTTCGTCTTTGCCGTTTTTCGTTCACGGTGCGTGCGCTTTGTCTCCGGCCAAATCGCGGCTCACGGGGTCTTCTCCGACGACGACGCCTCCGCAATCGAACCAACCGCGCAAGCATTCGTCGAGACCGACGAGCACGTCGCGCTTCAGGAGGCCCTCGACACGATCTCTGCCGCCTGCCGACGACTGCTTCGTGCCTACTACGTCGAAGGTCAAAGCCTCCGCGAGGCCGCGCAGACCGTTTCGCTCGCCTACTCGAGTGTCGCGAAGACGATCAGCCGCTGTTTGCAGAGGCTCCGGCAGTGCCTGGCATGAGCACCCACCTGGAGGATTTTGCGATCCTCCGCTACGTCACCGATGACCTCTCCCCCGAGGAGCGTCGGGCGGCGGCCGATCACCTTGTGGCATGCTCCGAGTGCGGTACGACGCGAGTCGAGATCGAGCGGCTCGATGCTCAACTGAGAGAGCTGGCCGCTAGCGGTGCGATGGACGATTCGTCAGCCTTTGGATTGGACCGTAGCGACCCGTTTTATCAACGGCCGCAGCCACCACGGACAAAACCGGCGCCTGTCCATCAGCCTTCTTTCGGACTGAATGCGATCACGGCGAGCGCCACGGGGCAGACTCTGGCGCCGGCCATCCTGGAGGCCGCCCGAGAGCCTCGAACCATAGCGACCCTTTTCCAGACGTTCGACCCGGAGCTCGGCGCGAATCGCTTCGCGGTTCTCTACGCCCTGCACGAGGCCGGCCGAACGAGCGCGGAGGATCCCCTCCGGGCGATGGTTTTCGCCAGAAGCGCGCTCGCCTGGATCCGGGCTGCCTCGTCGCCCGGCTCCGATCGAAGCGACAACGAGGCGCAACTGATGGTGCCGCGCCTGGCGCTCCGAGCTCAGGCGCATCTCCTCCTTGCGATTTCCTGCCTGTGGACGAATCGATTCTCGAGAGCGCGCGCTCACCTGATCGTCGCCTACCGCGGCTTCGCCGAAGGCGGCGGCGACGAGACGAGACTCGCGTTCGTCGAACTTGCCGAAGCCCAGCGGCGGGCACTGTCGCATGAGCCGCTCTCGGCAATCCCCCTCGCCCGCCGGGCCCGGGAAACGTTTGCCGACCGAGGAATGGACGACTACGCGGCGCGCACCTGGGTCGCCGAGGGCCTCGCACTTTACGAGCTGGATCGCGATGAGGATGCCCTCCGGGCGTACCACGAAGCGCTCCCCGTCTTCGAGACAGGCCGGCTGTGGAGCAACTACGTGGGGGCACTCAACAGCATCGCGACTTCGCTCAGCCGCCTGGGCCGCCACGGAGAGGCCCGCCGCGAGTACGCTCGAGCCCTGCGGCGTTTCTCTCGGGACGAGCATCGGAGCTGGCTGGGCTACGTCCGCATCGGGTTCGCCGAGGCCCTGTTTGCCGCTGGCCGTTTCGCCGAGGCGGCCACGTCTGCCGGACGCGCGGCCAAGGTCTTCAGCGACTGTCAGCTGCGCGCCCAGAGCCTCATCGCCATGCTCCTCGAGGTCGAGGGCTGGGCACGGCACGGCGACCCTGCGCGCGCCCAGCACCGACTCAGCCTCTTCTGGGTCGAGGTGGAACGGGATGGGCACCTGGATCAGGTCATCCTCGAAGATCTCGCCGCAGCGCTATCGGGGTCTAACCCGAACTTCGAGAGACTCGCCACCCTTCGTGAGGTGGCGTCCGCTCAGATCCAGGAGCGGTACCGCACCGCCTAGCTTCAGCCCCTGTTAATTCTCAAAACGGCTGTCCCAATCTGAGCCTCATCTCGCCTCTTTAGGGGCGAATGCAGGCGGACCGGAGCGCTCCATACCCCGCCTCTACGCAGACCCGCTGGCCGGGTCGGCAAGGAGGTATCCGTGAACTCTCTAAACGGTCCCATTCCCCAGTAGGCCATCCTCGCTCTCGCGCAGCCAGAGTGACTCGCTCGGGATGGTCGCCAGTTCGATCCTGGCCGCCCCGACCATGTTTTCAGTTGGCTGGCGACGCCCGCCAACTTCGCCTTCGCGATCGGCGACCGGGCGCCTCAAGGCCTCTCGCCCGTCGCCTGCACGAGGGCTTGGGCGAGCGCCGCGATGGCCTGCGGGTCCGACAGGATGCCGACGTGCGTGTCTCCAAACCCGCTGACCCCCGTCGCGATCGACTGGGCCCGCGGATCGAGTTGGCTCGCCAGGGTGATCGTTCCGTCGCCCGCCAAGCCCGGGCCGTGGCCGTGACGATCGCCCCAGCCGAAGAAGAGGTGGAACGGCAAGTCCTTCGGCAGGGGCGTGGCGTGGAGGCGAGTCAGGAACGGGCTCTCGGCAGCGACGTCGATCCAGGACGGGACCAGCTCGGCGCGCCTCTTGACCGCGCCGGCCACGGACTCGACCCCGCCGTACGGAGTGTCGAAGGACGCGAACATCCGAAGGTAGGAAGGCCGGCCATCGCGGCAGAGCTCGTTGACCGCCCGGCGAGCCACGAGCCCGCCCATGCTGTGCGCGACGATCGCCACGCGCACGTCCGGGGCCTTGGACGCCGCCGCGAGTCGGCCGACGGCGAGGGCGAGGGCATAGCCGAGCTGGTCGAGCGACAGGCCGGACGGGTAATAGAAGAGCCACACGTCGTAACGGCTGCGATCGATGCCCGCGATGAGCGCGCGGAAGTCCCTGGGAGTGCCATCGATCCCGTGCACCAGCACCAGCTGCGTCCTGGAGAAGTTCGGAACGCCGACCGAGAAGAGCCAGCGCTGCGTCCGCGCGAGAAAGCGGCTCGGCTCATAGACGCCGAGCTCGCCGAGCTCGGGTGAAAAGATCGGGTCGTCCACCGAATCGACCAAGGAATCCTGGCCGCCGACCTCCACGCGCACCGCGATCGGGGCCCCGCGCGGGTGCGCGAGATCAATTGCCACCTCCGGCGCCGGGACGACGTACCCGCTTCCGACCCTCGTCGCATCCACGAGAACCGGAGAATCCGGCGGCGTTCGCCCGACCATCTCGCCGGTGCCGTAGAGACCGTCGCCATTCAGGTCGGCGAAGAAGAGCAAGTCGTAGCTGCCCGAGGGCAGGAAAATCGCGAAGTAGCCTCTCTTGCGGTCGACGTCGACCGACCCGACCAGATCCGGCCTTCCGGTGTGACTGAACGCCGCCGCCATGAGCGCGGCCGGCTGCTCCGAGACCTGGATCCGCCCAACCATCCCATAGCAATCCTCTGGCGCGTAGACCTTCTCCAGGACGAGGTTCGTGGGGTCCTTCTCGAGCTGTGTGCGCTCCTGCGACCTGGCCTGGCGCCACCGGAGATACGAGCAGCCCGCGGAGCCGGTCAGAATCGCGCCGACGGCGGCGACACAGAGCAGCCGTCCGAGAAGGCTTGAAACGGCCTTTCGCATCGGAAGAGGATTCTACTTCCGTGCGCGCTTGCCGGGCGGCCGCGGGACCCTGCGGGAGTGGTTCGCGGAGGCAGGGGTATCGGGTCATGCTCGGGTTGCCCGATCGAGCGGTCAGCGTGGCGGCCAATTGAAAGGATAGGCGCCGGCTATCCGAAACCCAAGCTCCCGGCCCGTCGCAACCCGACGATGCGTCATGTCCCCGCTGCCTCATCCCGGGTCTGCGCAGATAATATTGCATGTTATGCTATAGTTTACTCGAGGCAAAAGGCATGAACGGGCCCGAACTCAAGCAGGGACGACTCGCGGCGAAGCTCACACAGGTCGAGGCTTCGGAGCGGCTCGGTCTATCGCAGCCCTACCTCTCCCAACTCGAACGGGGGCGGCGGGCGGTGACGCCCGGTTTGGCGCGCGCGGCGATGAGGCTGTACCGATTGCCGCCAACATCGCTCGCGCCGCCTCCAGAACATCCGGAAGTCAAGGACGTGTCCGTAAGGCTGCCCAACCAGCTCGCTGCCCTCGGCTATCCGGGCTTCAGCCATCTGCGCAAGAGCTCTCCTCTCAACCCGGCCGTCGTCGTCCTCGACGCGTTGTCGCAAGAGAGCCTGGACGGTCGCGTTGCCGAGGCGCTGCCCTGGGTTCTCGAGCAATTTCCGTCGCTCGACTGGGACTGGCTCGTGGATCACGCGAAGCGGCGCAACGTTCAGAATCGGCTGGGGTTTCTCGTCACGGTCGCCCGGATGGTCGCGGCAAAGCGACTCAACGAAGCGGCCGTCGAGAAGCTGAGTCGCGTCCAGGAAGAGTTGGAGAGCTCTCGCCTTGTCGCAGAGACGACCCTTGGCCGTGAAGCGATGCCTTCCGCGGAACGGGCGTGGTTGCGTGAGCATCGTTCGCGGCAGGCGCGGCACTGGAACGTACTTGCCGGGCTGAAGCTGCAGGACCTTTCGTATGCCTGACAAACGAGCAATGGCGACTCCCGAGCCCTGGAGTTCCTTTCTGAAGGCGCTCGACGAAAGCCTTCCCGAGCCGGTCCAGCTCCACTGCATCGGCGGTTTCGTCGTGACTCTGCTTTACGGGCTTTCACGGGAAACGTCGGATCTGGACATTCTGACGGCAGTTCCGCACGAGAGGCTTGCAGACCTGCAGCGGATTGGAGGAGCAGGCTCCGAACTGCATCGCCGTTTCAAGGTTTATCTGCAACCCGTTCCCGTCGCGATGTATCCGGAAGACTACGAGACTCGCCTCGTCCCGATGTGTGCCGACCTCAAGCTCGGTCGCCTTGGCGCATTCGGCCTCGAGGCTCACGACCTCGCGCTCACCAAACTCGAGCGCAACTTCGACAGAGATCGGCAGGACGTTCAGGCTCTGGCTTCTTCAGCATTCATCAACGAGGCGACGCTGCGCGAGCGATACGTGAGGGAGTACAGGCCGAATCTGGCGTCCGGGGAGAAGAATCTCGACCTGACCATGAAGCTTTGGGTGGAGATGTGCTGGCCGACGAAGTGAGGCCCTGACGACTCATGAGGATTTGAGCGTCGTGTGGAGGTCGTGGAGCGTGGTGAGAAGGTGGGTGGCGATACCCACGCGGGCGGGGGCAAGCCCCGCCCCTACGGCCGGACCATTGGGATCTCCTCGGCAACACAGCCGCCCGCTTCGAGCGCCGCGAGGCGCTTCTGCAGATCCTCGATCACGCGCTGCTGCTTCTGGAGCTCGTTCAAAAGCATCGCCGGCATCTCGTGGTACTGAACCGACTCGACCTCGCCGGCGGCATTGCGCACGACGAGCTCCGGAAGCACGTCTTCGACCTCTTCGGCCACCAAGCCGAACTGGGCGGCGTCCGTCGTCTGTCCCTTGTATCGAAACGTGACCGGCCGCAGTTTCATGAGCCTTGTGCTCGCGTCGGCCATGTCCCGGATGTCGTCCTTGTATCGCGCGGAGGAGGACACCGTTCCGAGTTGGCCGTCCGGATAGATCTGGACGGCGACGCCGATACCGGTGACTCCGAGAACTCCGGAGACGAAGAGCCGCTGATGCGTCCCGAACGAACCGATCCGAACCGTTCCCGATTCGGTCGCCGTGCCGGCGTTGCCGATGTAGATGTTGTTGTCACCCGACGAGAGAGAGCTGCCGGCGCCGGAGCCGAGGGCGATGTTGTAGTTCCCGTTCGTGTTGTCGAGCAGGGTCTGGGATCCGACGGCGGTGTTGAGGTAGCCGTTCGAGTTCTTCTGGAGCGCGTCGTACCCGCTCGCGGTGTTGTACCAACCCCCGGTGTTGAACTCGAGCGCCTCGAAGCCGGTCGCGGTGTTGTTGTACCCATCGACGTTGAAATACAAAGCGTAGCCACCCGTGGCGGTGTTGAAGTCGGCCTTATTGGCCTGGAGCGCGTTGGAGCCGCTGGCGGTGTTGTAGCTGCCAACCGCGTTGTTGGTGAGGGCGCCGAAGCCGAGGGCCGTATTCTCGGTGCCAAATGTGTTGTCGTAGAGCGCGCCGTTGCCGGTGGCCGTGTTGGCCACGCCTGTCGAATTGGCCTGGAGAGCTCTGTCTCCGGTGGCCGTGTTGGAGCTGCCTGTCGTATTCGCGAAGAGCGCCTGGTATCCGCTCGCCGTGTTGAACTGGCCGGAAATATTGTTCATCAGGGCCTGGCCGCCGATCGCCGTGTTCTCGTTGCCGCCGGCGTTCAAGTACAGGGCGAACGCGCCGCTCGCCGTGTTGCCCGAGCCGTCGGTGTTGGAGCTGAGCGCGCCGGCGCCCATCGCCGTGTTGAAGGTGCCCGACGTGTTCTGGCTGAGAGCCCCGTTACCGAAGCCGCTGTTGTCGCCGCCCGACATCGTGAAGTTGCCTGCGGCGAGCCCGAGGAACGTGTTCTCGTAGCCGGCGCCCGCTGGGGCGTAGTAGCCGTTGGTGTCGATCAGGAGCTCCGTGCCCGAGACCGCCGCCGCCACCGTGATGCCGCCCGATCCCAGCGGCACGATCGCGGCATTCGCCACGGTCACGCCCGCCGTGAAGTTGAGCGTCGAGACGACCGGCTGTGATTCCCCCTGGGGGTAGAGCAGGACGTAGCCGAGCCCCTGGGGGCTCACGACGGTGACGTTCAGGGAAACCGCCACCGCGTCGGGGGCGATACCGCACTGGCCCGTCAGCGTGAAGCTCCGCGGCACGCCCGCGACCAGGGCCGGAGGACCATAGCCGGGAGGCTTCCCGGCATCCCGCGTGTCCACGATGCGGCACGGGGTGATGGCGATCAGCGGTACCGGCGATCTCGCGCTCTTCGTCGAAACTCCCGCGGGCTCGACTCCGGTCTCGGCATCTCGATCCCGGTCCGGAGATCTCGCCGCATCCCCCGGCGACCAGTAGAGGGGCGCCGCCCAGTTGAGAACAGGGCGCTCCTGCGCCGCGAGAGGGCCGGCGACGACGCCGCTCATCATCACGAATGCCACGACACTGCGAGCTCTCATGGGACCTCCCTGGCGATCGGACGTTGCGCCTCCAGCGCTGCCAGACGTGCGCGCAGCGCCGCTATCTCCTCCTCCTGAATCTCGATCCGCCTCTGCTGCTTCTGGAGCTCGTTGACGAGCATCGCCGGCATCTCGTGGTACAGGACCGTCTCGGCCTCGCCGGACCGGTCGTGGACGACGAGCTCAGGGAGAACCCCTTCGACCTCCTCGGCCACGAGCCCGTATTGCCGGCGGCCTCCCGCCTGGCCCTTGTATCGAAACGTGACCGGCCGCAGCTTTAGGAGGCCGCCGCTCGCGTCGGCCATGTCGGCGATCTCTTCCTTGAAGCGCCCCGAGGAGGAGATCGTCCCGAGTTGCCCCGCAGAATCGATCATGACCGGAATGGCGTCGGCCACGTCGGTCGTCACGCCTCGCACCGCCGCGATGAAGGCGCGGTAGTGGGTGTCGCCCCCGATGCGCATCGTGTTGGACTCGTTGGCGGCCCCGCCCCACGTGCCGAGGTACATGTTGTTGCCGCCCACCATCAGGTTGGTGCCGGAGAAGGATCCCAGGCTGATGTTGCCGGTGCCTTCGGCCCAGTACAGGGCGCCCTGCCCGATGGCCGTGTTCGTGGAGCCCGTGGTGTTTCTCACGAGGGTGCTGATTCCGACGGCGGTGTTGAAGAACCCGGTCGTGTTGTCGCGGATCGCCTCGGCTCCGAACCCCGTATTGCCCTCCCCGCTGGTGTTGTGCAGGAGTGCAGTGCCTCCCATGGCCACGCAGCTGTTGCCCGTGTCGTTGTTGGTCAAGGCCGAAGTGCCGACGGCGGTATTGAAGTCGCCGGTCATGGTGGCATTGCCCGCCCCGACTCCCAGAAACGTGTTGGCGCTGCCGACCGCCGCCCCCGCGTAGTAGCCGTTGGTGTCGATGAGCAGTTCCGTGTTCGACAGCGCGGCCGCGACCGTGATCCCGCCGTTGGCGCCGAGCGGCACGATGGCGGCATTGGCCACCGTCTGACCGGCGGTGAAGTTCAACGTCGAAACGACTGGCTGGGATCCCCCCTCGGGGTAGAGCAGGACGTAGCCGAGGCCCGCCGGGCTGACGACCGTGATGTTCAGAGACACGGCCTGGGCACCCGCGGCGATGCCGCACTGGCCGGTCAGCGTGAAGCTGCGGGGTACTCCCGCCGAAAGCTGAGGCGGGCCGTAGCCGGCAGGCATCGACGCATTGCGCGTGTCCACGATCCGGCAGGGCGTGATTCCGATCAGCGGCACCGGCGACGTGGTCAGGGCCGGGGTCGCCTTGGAACGGACCAGCGCTCCGTCTGCGTCCTCCGACGGCACCGCCGCCACCCCGGGCGACCAGTAGGGCGGCGCAGCCCAGTTGACGACCGGCCTCTCCTGCGCGGGAAGGCCAGCGGCAACCGCCCCGACAATCGACACGAGCGCCAACGCACGTAGTCTCGCCATGGACTCCCTCCCTTTTTTCTCGAGCGACCTATTTCAACGCCGCACGCAGCGTCGCCTCCAGCTCCGCGAGCCGCGCGCGCAGCGCGCAGATCTCCTCGTCCTGCTCCTCGTTGCGCTTCTGCTGCTTCTGCAGCTCGTTGACGAGCATCGCCGGCATTTCGTGGTACAGCACCGTCTCCACCTCGCCGGCCGAGCCGCGCACGACGAGCTCCGGCAGGACTTCGTCAACCTCCTCGGCCACCAGGCCGAACTGCCTCGGGCTCCCGTGCTGGCCCTTGTAGTGGAACGTGACCGGCCGCAGCTTCAACAATCCGGAGCTCGCGTCGGCCATGTCCGTGATGTCCTCCTTGAACCGAGCCGAAGAGGAGATCGTCCCGAGCTGCCCGGAAGAGTCGATCACGACCGGAATCGCGTCGGCGACTCCCGTCGCAACGCCCCGCACGCCGGCGAGGAAGGCGCGGTTCTGGAGCGCGGGGTTTCCGATCCGGATGGTGTACGACTCGGACGCGACACCCTGGTTGTAGAAATACACGTTGTCGTCGCCCGTGACGAGGTTGGCGCCCGCGTTGACGCCGATCGCCGTGTTGAAGTTGCCGCCCGTGAGGTTCAAGAGCGCGGATTCGCCGAGCGCCGTGTTGTAGCCGCCCCCGGCCTTCGAGAGGAGCGAGTTGCTGCCGATCGCCACGTTCTTGATGCCGATATCGTTGCTGTACAGCGCATTGTCGCCGACTGCCGTGTTGGAGACGCCCGTCGTATTGCCGAAGAGGGTGTTGGTGCCGGTGGCCGTGTTCTTGCTGCCGTCGCCGTTGTTGTACAGGGCGGCCACCCCCGTGGCGGTGTTACTGGATCCCGTGTTGAACTCGAGCGCGCTGAGTCCGCTGGCGGTGTTGTAGCTGCCGATCGTATTGCTGCTGAGCGCGAAGGCGCCGCTCGCGGTATTGCCGATTCCCGTGGTGTTGGAGCTGAGCGCCGAGGCTCCGGCGGCGCTGTTCCAGTAGCCCTCGGTGTTCGAATACAGAGCGCCGACTCCGCTGGCCACGTTGCTGCTGCCCGTGGTGTTGTTCGCGAGCGCATTCGTCCCGACGGCGGTATTCCCGTCGCCCGACATCGTGAAGTTGCCCGCGCTCAGGCCCAGAAACGTGTTCGAAGCCCCAACGCCTGCCGCGGCGTAGTAGCCGTTGACGTCGATCAGCAGGTCCGTGCCCGACACTGCCGCCGCAACCGTGATCCCGCCGCCCGCTCCGAGCGGCACGATCGCGGCGTTGGCGACGGTCACGCCCGCCGTGAAGTTCAGCGTCGAAACGACCGGCTGCGAGCTGCCCTGCGGGTAGATCAAAACGTAGCCGAGTCCCTGCGGGTTGACGACCGTGATGTTCAGCGACACCGCCTGGGCGGCGTCGGCAATCCCGCAAACGCCGATCAGCGTGAAACTGCGCGGCACGCCGGCCGTCAGCGGCGGAGGACCGTACCCGGGCGGCCGCGTCCCGTCGCGGGTGTCCGCGATCCGGCACGGGGTGATGCCGATCAGCGGAACCGGAGAGGTGGGAACCGAGGCCTTCGCCAGGATCCCCGGGATTCTCTCTTGTTCGTCGCCGGTGCTCTCTGCCGGGGAGCTCGTGGCCTGCCCCGGCGACCAGTACAACGGCGCGGCCCAGTTGACGACCGGACGCTCCTGCGCAAGCACACCACCGCCAAGCATTCCGCCCACGAGCACCAGCACACAGGTTCGCCGCATGGGATCCTCCTTACTCGTTCGCCTGTCGACTCTCGTCGTGGGGCCACGACGTTCGGATTCCATCGGCGGGCGCCGCGAGCGCCTCGGCGCCCGCTTCACCTCGGCGGCGAGAATCTCCCGTGCCCTCTTCGAGCATTCCGGCCTCACGGAGCGACCGCTCGATCCCGGGACAATGGGGGATTCCGCATGGACAGTCCTGTTGTGGTCAGTCTATCGCCATGGGCCGGCCCCCGCCTGGCAGGCCATATGGCTTCGCGCCCCTGGCGCTCGGGATCGTCGACGGGACAAGGCGCTCCTCCCGGTTTGCGGCTGAGGGGCGGGGATCAGTGTCCTCTGCCCGGGACACTGAAGGACCGAGCGGTGAGCAACGCGGGCGGGGGGCAAGCGCCGTCCCTACGGTACGAAGAGGCGTTGATACGCTGAGACATGCCGCGTCGACAGATCCGGTCGCCCTTTGCGAAGCGGCGCTCGGCGATTCACGGGGTCGGCGTTTTCGCGACGAGGCGCATTCGCGCCGGCCGGCTCTTGATCGCCTACCTGGGGCAGGCCCTCACGACATCAGAGGTCCGCAAGCGCTTTCACGACGACGACGCGGACGATCCGCACACGCTGCTCTTCCATCTCGGGGGCGATCGCTACATCGACGCTGGTGTGGGCGGCAACGACGCGCGCTTCATCAACCATTCCTGCGATCCGAACTGCGATCCGGAAGTGTTGGATGGAGCGATCTGGATCCGGGCGGTCAAGAACATTCAGCCCGGCGTCGAGCTGGCGTACGACTATTCGCTCGAGATCCAAAAGGGGGCCTCGCGCAAGAGAAGGGGCCTGTACACCTGTCGCTGCGGCGCGGCGAAATGTCGAAGGACGATGCTCGACGAGAGCGGCCAGCGGCGAGGCTAATCCTTTTCCAAAGGGCGCCCCTCACCCCCACCCTCTCCCGTCGGGAGAGGGGGTGGAGCGCGGCGATGAGAGGCAGTCGTGCCGTGAACAGCGCGGGCGGGGACAAGCCCCGCTCCTACGGACCCAATGCGTGGCGGACAGATGGGGTGCCGTAGGGGCGGCCCTTGCGGCCGCCCGCAAAAGTCACCGTGTCGCAGAGGCGGGCGGGGCAAGCCCCGCCCCTACGGCCGGACTAAGCGGATGTCGAGAGACGACGAGCAGGAGCACGAGCACGAGGGCGCATCCCAGCGCTACGACGCAGCCGGCGCGGAAAGACGCGGGCCGGTAGAGCAGGTCGACCCGGTGCCGACCCGCGGGAACCGCGATTTCGAATGGGTCGCCGGGCCGGGCGGACAAAGGCGCGGGCGCGCCGTCGATCTCTGCCGTCCAGCCCGGAAAGAAGGGATTGGCGACGGTCAGGCGGGTCGCCGCTTCCGCATCGACCGCCAGACGCCATGACGCGGGCCGCCGTTGTTCGACGCGCACGCTGCCGGCTCCTTCCAGCCGCGCCCGGGGCCGCGTACTTTTGTTGAGGAGGATCCGGCCGTCCGGTCCGGAGTAGATTTCCTCGAGGTCCAAACCGAGGCGCGCGCGAAACGTCTCGGCGCCAAATTTGAACGCGGGATGCAGCAGAAGGTATCGGACGTTCCAGAAGTCGAGCCCCTTGCCGCCCGACGCGAGATCCCACGGCTCGACGACGTCGGTCACGGTGGGCACGCTGGTGAACCGGCCGATCTCGCGCCGGCGCTCGCGCCAGCCCCTCGGGCCCAGGGCGTCGTAGCCGCGAACGTCCTCGAGCGCGTAAGCCGTTGCCGACTCCGGAGGAAGAAACGTGTGCAGCGGCAGGACTCGGAAGATGCCGGGCTCGGAACGCAAGCGATCGAGCAGCGGGGTCGAGCGGGCGAGGTCTTCACGGCGCGTATGGCCGTGAACTCCCTGCGCGCGCAGGAGCAGCTCGCCCGAGACGAGCACGATGGCGACTGGCCCGATCGCGGCTCCCAACGCTCGCAATCCCCGGCCGGCGCAGGTCTCCCGCAGCCGATCGGTCGCCGCCGACGCGAGCGCGCCGAGCGCCAGGGGCAGCAGCAGAAGCGCGCGCGTCCAGTACATCGGCGTGTGCAGTGCGAGCGCTCGGGAGATCGGGTTGTCGTACGTCACGACGAGCATCGCCAGGGCGGCGCAAGCCCAGAAGCGCAGGTCTCTCTGCCGCGCGCAGAGCAACAGTCCGCCGACCGCGAGCGCGAGCGCCGTCAGCGACACCGCCGCCGCCGCTTCGATCACGTTCGAGCCCGGGACGCTGCCGGGCACGAAGCGCAGGAGATCCCGAAGCGCCAGGACAAACGGGTGCCGGCCCCCTTCGAGCCGCGCGTCGCTCAGTGACAGGTACTCGATGAAGGGAAACAGAAACGGCGCGGCAAGCCCGGCTCCCAGGACCGCGGCAGAGAGCGGCGCAACGGTTGCCCGAATCCCCTTCGACTCCCGGAGCGTCACCGCCGCCGCGAGCAATGCGGCAAGCAGCGCCGATTCGGGATGCCCTCCCGTGATGACGACACAGGTCGTCAGGGTGAGACCGAGGAAAGAGCCGCGGGATGGTTTTCGGGCGACCCGCCGGGCGAAGAACAGCAGCAGCGGCAGCGGCGCGAGCGTCAGCGTTTGCGGGTGCTCCAACCAGGCGACGAACGGGCACGAAAGGGAAAACACCGTCGCGCCCAGGATCGCCGCGCTTCTCGACCGGCCGAGATCGCGCAGCCAGAGGAAGGCGCCGCCGAACGCGACGAGCAGCCGCAGGAGCAGGGACAGGTTCCACCCGCCGGCGACACCGAGGACGAGCGCCGGCCAGACGAGCGGCGAGCCCAGCGCCGACTGACTGTTGCCGAGCAGCGGTGCGCCGCCGTTCTGATACGGGTTCCAGAGCGGCAACCGTCCCGATCCGATTTCTTGCCGCGCCAGCTCGAGCCACGGAACGAACTGCCAGACGGGATCCGAGAGAGCCGGCGCGACGATCTCCGTGGCGGGGAACGAGGGGGCCCACGGCCACACGCGCGATTTGATGTCCTCGGAGAGCAGCAAGCCGCGCTGCATTCCCAGGCCGAACCAGAAGACCGCCGCGGCCGCGGCCAACAGCGCGGCTGCCCTGCCGATGCGGCGGGCGCGGCCGCCCGGCAACGACGCGTGCCGCGCGGCGGGAGACGGGAGCGAATGAGGCATGGATCCGGGCTTGGTCGGAAGTTCCATGCTCCGGTGAGGATAGCGCGGGCGCGGACAAGCCCCGCCCCTGCGACCCCGAGATCAGCGGCCCAGGGACGCGCGGATGCGGGCCAGGTGGTGCCAGCTGTGGCGCAGAGCGTGGTCCTCGATGACGAACTGGGCGGTGACGGGCGCGCCGAAGCTCAGAGAGAAGGCAGCGGCCTGGTCCAGCTCGGCATCGGTGAGCGCGCGTACCGCGGCGGCGGCCTCGCGGCTATTCTTGCGCAGGAGCTCGAGTGCGGCGGCCTTCGTTACTGCGGCCTGCTCGCGGGCATGGTTGGCGTTGATCCCGGCGACCGCCGCCCATGTGACGTCCGTGATGGCCTTTCCGCTGGCGATCGTTTTCGCGACGTCGATCTCGATCGGGTACATGTTGGCGACGTGGTGCACGATGACCCCGACGGAGCGGGCGTCGCTTCCGCCGAGCGACCCTGGTGCGCGCCAGTCCGCGTCGGAGAGGCCTTCGGCGAACGCAGCCAGGTTGGCAGCGCCTTCTTCAATGCGATCGGCGAGTGAGTCGGAGCGACGTCCCATGGGAGCCTCCTGTCGGTTGATGGGGAGGAGAAGATTACTCTCCCGCCGGGAGAGGCGGTCGAGTTTCGCGGTCAGTGTCCGTCATCGTGTGAGCAGCGCGGGCGGGGCAAGCCCCGCCCCTACGGCACGAAAAGGCCGTTAGCGGCCCCGGTCTCGCCGCACGGTGACCTTGTTGCCGCGGATGCCCGAGTCGCGGAGGGCGCGGATGACGTCTTCGGCTATTGATTCGGGGACTTCCACGAGGGAAAAGCGTTCGGTGATTTGGATCGAGCCGACATCGCGGGCTGTGACCTTCGCTTCGTTGACGATGGCGCCCATGAGGTCGCCGGGCTTTATGCCGTCGGCGCGGCCGGCGCCGATGAAGACCTTCGAGGAGTTCTCGATGCGGGAGTGGGGCTTCTTGGGGCCCTTGCCGGCG
>JANMBR010000372.1:0-2182 GCA_031360505.1 Acidobacteriota bacterium | reverse complement strand
CCGCTGGCCGCTCGCCGTCTTCAGCTACCTGCTCGTGTACGCGGCGCTCGCCGGGATCCTCGTCGGCGTTCTGCGAACGATCCGGCGCCACGAGCTCGGTCCGGGCGGCTTCGTCGTCCTGAGCACCGGGCTCGTCGCCGGGGCCTGCCTCGCGCTCTACCTGCCCGTGGAAATCGAGGGCCGCTTCGGCCTCCCGCTCATGGCGCTCGCAACGCCCCTCGCCATCGCCGGAGTTGCACTGCTCCGAGGCCAGCCGCTGCGGCGCTCCACGAAGGCGGTGATGCTCCTCGGCGCCCTCGTCGCGGTTCTCGCCGGCGCGTCGCTGTCGCGATGGATCGCCGCGACGCGGACCAACCCGAGAATCGAAAGCCCGGCCAATGCGTTCGTGATGAACCCGAGACGCGCCGGGGCCCTGCGCCCGACGCCGCCAATTCCCTAGGGCGTCGCGCCGAGCTCCTTCAACTTCGCAAGCGCGTTCGACTTCAGAGCGGCCTTCTGCTCGGCGGTCGCCTTCGGGTCGGCGTCGATCACTTCGATGGACTTGCGGTAGAAGACGGCGGCCTTCTCCTTGTCGCCGCTCGTCATGTAGGCCTCGGCGAGGCTGTCGTAGGTGTTCGCGGAGCCGGGATAGAGCTCGGTGTTCAACTGGAGGATCGCGATCGACTTTGCAAACTCCTTCTGGCGGAGCAGCCTGTAGCCCACGTTGTTAAGGCGCTCCTCGGAGATCGCGGGGTCGGCCGGGTTCGCTTCGCGCAGTTTTCGATAGGCCGCAATCGCTTCGTCCACCTTGCCGGCCTCGAGGTCTTCCGACGGAACGTGCGCCTTCGCGGTCATCCGCGGCGACTCCTTGCCCTGCACTCCCTCGGGGTCGATCCGCACCCACCCGTTCGCCAGGACGTAGCGCGTCTCCTCGTCGCGCCGGACGAATGCGATGGGCGAGACGGGCAGCAGCTCGAACGGTTCCCGGAAGCTCAAGCGGCACTCGAGCACGCCGCCCTTGGGTGCGACGACGAGCACCTCGTCGGTTCCGATCTTGTACCGCCCGGCCACGGAGGCGAGCTGCGCCGCCGTGAGCTGTGCGAGCCGGACCGGCGCCTCCGGAAAGCCCTCCCACCCGTACTCGGCGCCAATGGCGCGCAAGAGCTCGGGCATGACCTTGAAGGCCGCGTCGGAGTTGGCCATGATCGCCACGCCGTAGCCCTTCGTCCTGTGGCCGATGAAGAGCGTCTGGAACCCCTCGTCGGAGCCGTCGTGGGAAAAGTACGTTCCGTCCTTCTGAGCCACGACCAGACCGAGCCCGTAGCCGTCGCGCACGGCGGTGGTCATGCGCTCGGCCATGGCCTTCGAGATGGGCCCGGACTTTCCGCGCAGGATGTTCTGCAGCCCGATCCCGAAACGCGCCAGATCCGACGGCGTCGACCACAGCCCCGCGGCGGCCATCTCGGGATACACGTGGCGCTTGCCGGGGACTTCCTTCCCGTCGGCGGAGTACCCGGCGGCCGCTTTCGCGATCAGTGTCGCGGGAAGCGGTTGGTCGTAGGTGCTCTGCGTCATCCCGAGGGGCTTGAGCACGAGCGCCTCGAGGAGCC
Organism: Acidobacteriota bacterium; assembly: GCA_031360505.1. Taxonomy (GTDB): domain Bacteria; phylum Acidobacteriota; class Thermoanaerobaculia; order UBA5066; family Gp7-AA6; genus DAHUXD01. The sequence goes on along the minus strand of JANMBR010000372.1, from coordinate 593 downwards.
TGGGGAACGGCTGACCCGTCACATCCACCATCGCGAGCTGCGCGATCGTGTATCCCCCGCCCGAGTATCGGTACTGCGTTCCCGGAGCGAGGTCCACGCGGATTGAGGGCGAGTTTGCGGGAGGGGCGCCGTCGAGCACCTCGACCACGGTCGGCACTTTCGCGTCGGCGGCATAGCCGGGGAACCCGTGGACCGTCAGCCCCCCGGTGTGGCTCAGGAGCATTTCGAGGGTCACGGGCGTCTTCTTCGCCAGGTCGTTGTCGGGAATCTTCCAGCTTTTCAGGTACGTGTTGATGTCCTTGTCGAGCGAGAGCTTGCCCTCCTCGACGAGCTTCAGGGCGCCCATCGCCGCGACCGGCTTGCTGACCGAGCCCGCCTGGAAGAGCGTCGCGTCGGTCGCCTTCTGCCCCGCCGTCTCATCGGCGAATCCGTACGCCTTCGCCCACGCGATCTGGAAGTCCCGAAAGACGGCCACGGAGAGCCCGGGCACGTGGAAGAGCTTCATCCGCTCCTCGAGCGTCCACGTCTTGTCGCCCTCCACGAGGACGGGTGGGCGTAGCCCCTTCTCGATCCGTTCGATGGACGCGGTCGGA
>JANMBR010000276.1:0-1688 GCA_031360505.1 Acidobacteriota bacterium | reverse complement strand
CCTGAACCTGGAGCCAGGCGTCTTCACGGCGCTTTTGAGATCCGGCGTCCGCGAACTCGGCGTAGTTCGCGGCAGCGACGTAGCGAAGATCGCCGGTCATGTTCATGACCTCGTGGTTGCCAAGCAGCGACACCACGCGCCACCTTGTTTCGCGGCCGCCGGCTGCAACGCCATGACGAAATCGAGCGTGCCCCGCATGCTCGGGCCGCGGTCGATGAGGTCGCCGACCTGGAGCAGAACGGTCTCGCCGCCCGCCCAGGCGCCGGCAGCGTCGAGAACGCCGGCCTCCACGAGAATTTCCTTGAACGCCGCGACGTCGCCGTGGACATCGCCGACCGCCACGATGCGCGGCGCTGCGGCTGCCGTCGCCGTTGCGAGGCAGAGAGCAAGGCAGTAGGCGAGCCAGACTCCGAGGCGCCACTGACCGCGCAGGAATCGGACCCGGATTTCACGCATCACGAGGATTCTACAGAGTCCCACGCGGGAACCTCGTCGGGCCCAGCAGAGTTCCGGCGAACAGAGTCATTGGATCGGCCGAAGACTACAACGCGTGAGGCCAATGGAGCGGGCAACCGGGATCGAACCGGCGACATCCAGCTTGGGAAGCTGGCGTTCTACCGCTGAACTATGCCCGCATCGGGGCGGATCTTAGCGAAGTGCCGCGCGGCGAACAACACTCATTGGAGCCCGAACGACCCGAGGAGCAGCGCCGCCATCTGGCCGCGCGTGGTGGCGGTGCCTGGGCAGTACAGTGCCGGCACGATGCTGAACGCCTGCCCGCGAGCTGCACTCGGAATGAGCAGGACGCAGAATGCGAGCGCGCCGAGTCCCCGACAGGTTCTGGCCATGCGCACTATCTTCTCTGCGGACGAGGTGCCGGCGGGGTTGCGTCTCGCAGCTCCCCGATCTCCCGGACGATCGCCTCCACGAGGGCCTCGGTGACCTTGCGCCCCTTCTCCTTCGTCGCGAGCGTCGCGTCGCCGAAGACGCCCGAAACCGAGTAGGTCTTGCCCTCCTGCTTCGGGTCCCGCGTCAGTCCGCCCTGGCCCGGGTGGTAGTCCTTGACCGCCTTCGACATGTCGACGTCGGCGGGGCTCATGTACAGGATCATCGAGGTCTCGATCTCGTCGGCGTGGGTCCCGCCCTCCTGCTGGCTGACCTCTTTCTCGACCGGCGCGATCGCCTTGAGCAGGTCGGTGTAGCGCATGAGGATGCCGTCGGCGGCGAGCGCCTCCGCCGCCAGCCCGAGCGCGCGCACCGTCGAGACGCCCGTGTTGAGCACGTAGAACCGGCGCGGGCCAAAGCGCGCGAGCCCGCGGCAGATGTCCACGATCATGTCGCGCGCGGTCTCCAGGCGCAGGCTCGTCGCACCCGGGTACTCCACGAAGGCCGGATAGAAGCCGTAGTTCACGGTCGGCGCAATGACGACCGCCGCGCGCTCGCGGATCCGGGCCTTCTCGTACTCGGCCAGGATGAAGTCGTTCTTCAACTTCAGGTGCGGCCCATGCTCCTTGGACGCGGCGCCGAGCGGGATGACGACGACCGTGTCGGGCGTCAGGACCTTCTCCGCCTCGACCCACGTCAACTCCTCGAGCAGAATCCCGGGCGCCGACCGCGGGGGCTGCGACACGAGCGCGACGGCAAGCAGGGCCGCCGGAAGAATTCCGATCATGTCCGTCGCGGCTCCT
>JANMBR010000269.1:0-3199 GCA_031360505.1 Acidobacteriota bacterium | reverse complement strand
CGCGGTGGCCGCCGCGATCATCGATCGGAAGCTCATCACGAGGCTTGATCACGCTACCTACCTTGGCCGTGAGCTCGAAAGGGCTGGGCACAGCCTGCTCACCGGTGCGCCCTACATCCAGGACCGGGCACCCGGGGAACTACAGCCTCCAGCGGGAACCGACTCGTGCGGCTGTGAGGGTGCGTGTCAGCCATGAAGACGCGATGGATTCCCATTCTCGCGGTGGCGCTCGTCGCGATCACCATCGTCGCCTACAAGCAACTCCGGCAAGCGCCACGGGAGAAAGGTGGCGCCGATGGGATCGGCGCAAGCGCAGCCAGTTCCTCGGTCCTGCTTTTCGCAGATCCGCGAGAAGCGAACGGGGATGACCCCTGCGCTGAGATCTTTCGCCTCGTGCGGCAAGCCGGAGCGCGAGGCATTCGAGTTCGCGAGGTCGCACCCAGCGATGCAACCGAGGCGACCAGGAAGTATCGAGTCACGGTTGCGCCGACCGTCCTCATAGTCGATTCAAGTGGCCACATCGTTAGCCGCTACGAGGGCGAGTCATCTGACACGATCCAGGCAGTCCGAGCAAGTCTCGAGAACTTGACCAAATCGCGATGAACGAAATGGCGGATCTGCTGCGGGGCGCTTTGGCCGGCGGGAGTCTGTTCGCGCTTCCGCTTGTTCTCGCCGGAGGTGTTGTGACGGGCTTGAATCCCTGCTGCCTGTCACTTTACCCAGCGGCCGCGGCCACCTGTTGCGCCACACGCGACGAGCGCCTCTCTCGCACCTTCGCAACTGCGGTAGCGTTTGCCGTGGGAATCGCTCTCGCCACAACTGCTCTTGGCGTGCTCGCGGCCTTCGCCGGCAGAACCTTGACGAGCCTAGGCGGATGGTCGCGCTACTTAATCGCCGGGGTGCCACTGGTAATGGGAGCGCAGCTCTTGGGATGGATCCGGCTGCCGATTGGAGTGTCCGAACGAAAGATCTTGCGCCGAGGGGTCGTTCCTTCTTTCCTCACCGGACTTCTCCTCTCGCTTGTTCTGATACCGTGTGGAACCCCGCTGCTCGCAGCCGTCCTCTCCTACGCCGCCTATCGAGGAAGCGTCCCATACGGCGGGATGCTGCTCTTCCTTTACGGCATCGGCACGGGTGTCCCAATACTTCTCGTGGCGACGACGGCGGGTGGTTTCGCTGCGCGGTTCGACGGAACTGCTTGGCAACGGTGGATCGAGTCGACAGCCGGGATGCTCTTGCTCGCCTTGGGCCTCTACATTCTCTGGGTCAGCTAGAAACCAACTCAGGCCAGCAGGCGTACCCATACTTTGGTCCCTTGCCCTTCTGGCGCCATTTCGCGAGGGTCCCCGTCTTGATACCCAGGGTTCGAGCTACTTCGCGTGCCTGGACGAATCTCTGTTCGAGCATCCTTCTCCCCCGCGTGAAACGGTAGGCGGCGGGAGGGGGAAGACGTCCGAACACCTCGAAGCTGATGCGATGGAACCGGGATTCTCGGGGCCTTTTGAACTCTTTTTTGAACTGCCTCGAGCAAAGACACCGCGTCAGGAAAAAGCGATTCGGGCCTAAGTGGTTCTCAGCGCTGGGGCTAGGTTGGAGCGGGCAACCGGGATCGAACCGGCGACATCCAGCTTGGGAAGCTGGCGTTCTACCGCTGAACTATGCCCGCATCGGCGGGGATCTTAACGAAGACTGACCTCCGCGACAACCAGGGTGACCGAGGCGCTTGACCGGCCTCCCGGCCGTAATTACAATGTGGATACGAGACGGAGGTCGCCGCCATGCGCGTCGTGGTGAAAACCCGACTGGTACGCATCGGAAATTCACGGGGAATTCGGGTGCCCAAGATCCTGGCTGAGCAGGCCGACCTCGGCGGTGAGCTCGAGCTCGAGGTCCGTCGCCGGCAGCTCATCGTGCGGAGTCGGCGCCGTCCGCGGGAGGGCTGGGACGACCAGTTCCGCCAGATGGCGGCGCGCCACGATGACCGGCTACTGTGGCCCGAGTCCACTCCCCTCTCGTCCTTCGACACGGGCGAGTGGGAGTGGTAGTCCGCCAGTTCGACGTGTTTCTGATCGGACTCGACCCGACGGTGGGGCGCGAAATCAAGAAGACGCGCCCTTGTCTCGTGATCTCGCCGGACGAGATGAACCGGCACCTCAGCACCGTGCTCGTCGCCCCCATGACCACGCGGACGCATGGCTATCCGACGAGAGTCTCGTGCCGCTTTCGCGGGCAGAGCAGCGAAATCGCGCTCGATCAGATCCGGGCGGTTGACCGCGCACGGCTCGTGCGCCGACTAGGGAGGATCAGCCCCGCGACGAGAACGGCCACGCTCTCAATCCTGGCCGAGATGTTCGCGACCTAGCTTCATTCCTGGGGTCCGGGTCGCGCCGGTAGCTCGGCCTTGCGCAGGTCCTCGATCTCCTTGACGATCACCTCGACGAGAGCCTCGGTGACCTTTCGCCCTTTCTCCTTCGTCGCGAGCGTCGCGTCGCCGAAGACGCCGGAGGCCGAGTAGGTCTTGCCCTCCTGCTTCGGGTCGCGCGTCAGCCCGCCCTTGCCCGGGTGGTAGTCCTTGACCGCCTTCGACATGTCCACGGCGCCCGGACTCATGTAGAGAATCATGGACGTCTCGATCTCGTCGGCGTGGGTCCCGCCCTCCTGCTGGCTGACCTGCTTCTCGACGGGCTCCATCACCTTGAGAAGGTCCGTGTAGCGCATCAGGATGCCGTCGGCCGCAAGCATCTCGGCTGCCGGCGCGAGGGCGCGCACGGTCGAGACTCCCGTATTGAGCACGTAGAACCGGCGAGGACCGAACCGGGCCAGGCCGCGGCAGATGTCCACGATCATGTCGCGCGCCGTCTCCAGGCGCAGACTCGTCGCGCCCGGGTACTCCACGAAGGCCGGATAGAAGCCGTAGTTGACGGTCGGAGCGATGACGACCGGTGCACTCTCGCGCACGCGGCCCTTGAGGTATTCGGCCAGGATGAAGTCGTTCTTGAGCTTGAGGTGGGGCCCGTGCTCCTTGGACTCGGCGCCCAGCGGGATCATGACGACGGTTTCGGGCGTCAGGACCTTCTCCGCCTCGACCCACGTCAACTCCTCGAGCAGAATCCCGGGCGCCGACCGCGGGGGCTGCGACACGAGCGCGACGGCAAGCAGGGCCGCCGGAAGAATTCCGATCATGTCCGTCGCGGCTCCT
>JANMBR010000268.1:0-4213 GCA_031360505.1 Acidobacteriota bacterium | reverse complement strand
CTTCCAATGGCCTATCGGGGCGGTTTCTCCGACGAATGCGGCGTCTTCGGCGTCTGCGACTCGGAGGATGCCGCCAACCTCGCCTACCTCGGCCTCTACGCCCTGCAGCACCGGGGCCAGGAGTCGGCCGGGATCGCCTCTCTTGAGGACGGGCAGATCCACGTCGAGCGCGAGATGGGCTACGTCGCCGACGTCTTCGACGAGGCGCGGCTTTCGCGCCTGCCGGGCCGCACGGCCATCGGGCACGTCCGGTACTCGACGGCGGGCTCCTCGGCGCTGGCCAACGCCCAGCCGATCGTGTTCGCCACGGGGCGGGGCCCGATCGGCCTCGCGCACAACGGCAATCTCGTGAACGCGCGGGAGATCCGGGCGATGCTCGAGTCGAAGGGTGCGCTCTTCACGACGACCTCCGACTCCGAGGTGATCGTCCACCTGATCGCCCACTCCAAGGCGCCCACCCTCGCCGGAGCGATCGCCGAGGCGTTGCTGGAAGTCCGCGGGGCCTTCTCGCTCGTGATCCTGTCGCGCGAGGGAATCTTTGCCGCGCGCGACGCGAACGGAATCCGGCCGCTCTCGCTCGGCATCCGCGAGGGCTCGCCCGTCGTCGCCTCCGAAACCTGCGCCTTCGACCTGATCGGCGCGCGCTACGAGCGCGACGTCGAGCCCGGAGAGATCGTGCACCTTTCGCGCGAAGGCTTCGCGTCACACCGCTTCGCCTTTCCGGTCTCGACTCCCTGCGTCTTCGAGCACGTCTATTTCGCGCGGCCGGACTCCATGGTTTTCGGCCGTAGCGTCGCTGCCTCGCGCCAGGGTTTCGGACGCAAGCTCGCGCGCGAGCATCCGGCCGAGGCCGACGTCGTTGTGCCGGTCCCGGACTCCGGGATGTACGCGGCGCTCGGCTACGCCGAGGAGTCGCGCATCCCCTTCGCGCTCGGCCTCGTGCGCAACCACTACGTCGGCCGGACCTTCATCGAGCCCAAGCAGGCGATCCGGCACTTCGGCGTCAAGGTGAAGTTGAACCCGGTGCGCGAGATCGTCGAGGGCAAGCGCGTCGTGCTCGTGGACGACTCGATCGTGCGCGGGACGACGTCGCGCAAGATCGTGAAGATGATCCGGGAAGCCGGCGCGCGCGAGGTGCACGTGCGAGTCTCGTCGCCTCCGACCATCAACACCTGCCACTACGGGATCGACACACCGACGCGCGGCGAGCTCATCGGGGCCAACCAGTCGGTCGAGGAGATCCGCAAGTTCATCGACGCCGACAGCCTGGGGTACCTCTCGGTCGAGGGAATGCTCGACGCCTTCGGGCGGCCGCAGCAGGCGACCTGCACGGCCTGTTTCACCGGCATTTACCCCGTCGAGATCGAGGAAGAGGAAAAGGAACACGCGCTCGACGCGAAGTAGGCTGTCAGCGAGCCACCTTCCGCTGTCAGAACTCTTGAGCGGACGGCGGTCGTGAAGTGAGCCACCGCCCGACGGGCGAATATGCCCTGACGAAGAGGCCGAGCGCATGGTTGAGCGGGCGGGCTGCGCCTTTCGTCCTGGGGTTGTTCACGGCCCTGGAAATCGCGTTCGTCCTCGGTTCGCTCCATCCCGTCGCGCTGAGCCACGACGAGGCGGCCTACCTGCTGCAGGCGCGCACCTATGCGGCAGGTGCCTGGGCGGCTGCCGGACGCCCGTTGCCGGAGTTGTTCGAGCAGTACCACGTCTTCGTGACCCCGGTTCTGGTGTCGAAATACCCGCCCGGACACTCGCTCCTGATGGTTCCGGGAATCTGGCTCGGGATGCCCGCGCTGGTTCCCGTCGGGCTGGCGGGAGTCGCCGGCGGCCTGCTCTTCCTGCTCGCGCGGCGCTTCGCCAATCCCTGGGTGGCGCTGCTGACATGGGCAATCTGGACGACGGCGCCGGTGAATCTGCGCTTCCTGCCCGGGTACTTCTCGCAAAACACGACGATCGCCCTCTGGCTGGCCGGCTGGTGGGCGCTGGCGAACTGGCGCGAGCGCGGAGGCGCACGATGGCTGGCGCTCTTTGCGGCGGCCGTCGCTTGGGGCGGTCTGACCCGGCCGTTCACCACGCTCGCCTACGCGCTGCCGGCGGGATGGATCGTCCTGCGGGAGACGGTGCGGCGCGGGGCCTATCGCGAGCTCGGCACGGCCCTGGCGCCGGCGGTCGCGATTCTCGCCGTCGTTCCGATCTGGAGCCATGCGACGACGGGATCGTTTCTGGTCACTCCATACCGGCTCCACTCGACGATATACATTCCGATGGTTCGCCCGGGCTTCGGCCTGCCCGCGTCGACGGAGACCCTCCGAACGCTTCCGCCCGAGATGCAGAAGACCGGCGAGGCCCTTCGGCGCCTGCACGCCTCCCACACGCTGGCCGCGCTGCCCATGACGGCCATGGCGCGTCTGAAGAAAATCGGTGCCGACGCCTGGGGAGGATGGCGCTGGCCCCTGGCGATTTTCGCGCTCCTGGGTCTTTTCGCACTGCCGCGCGAAGGCCTCTTCGCGATGGCGACGTCGGCGCTCCTCTTCGTCGCCCATCTTGCCTACGCCCACTATCCGGTTTGGTCGATCTACTACCTCGAGATCGAGCCGGCGCTCGCTTTCGCTGGAGCCGTCGGGTTGTGGTGGGCGGCCCGCGCGCTGCTGGAGAGGCCCGTGTCCATGCGGCTTCAGGTGGCCCGGGGAATGACTGCCCGGTCCGCATGGGCCGCCGTGCTCCTGGTGGCACTGATGACCGGTCCCGCGACCGCCGACGTCGTCGCAGCCCGCGCCCGTTTCGACGTCTGGTCCGTGTACCAACAGTACTTTCGTGCGGTCGTGGACTCCATCCCCGAAGCCAAAGCGATCGTCTTCGTTCGCTACGGCCCGCGCCACATTGATGACATGGCGCTCATTCGCAACGAGGCCGATCTCGAGCGTGCCCGCGCCTGGGTCGTCTACGATCGTGGCGCCGAGAACGCGAAGCTCGCGCAGCTGGCTCCCGAACGAGCGACCTACCTCTTCGACGAGGCTACGGGGACGCTCGCGCGATGGGAGTCGGCCGGGGAGATGCGGTGACGCCGGCGCGGTCGGATCGTACGGGTGGTTCGTGCGAGGTCTCCGTCGTCATTCCCTGTCTCAACGAGGCGGACACGCTGGCCGTCTGCATCGGGAAAGCGCAGAGCTCGCTGCGCGGGGCCGGGATCGAAGGGGAGATCGTGGTTGCGGACAATGGAAGCACCGACGGGTCGCCCGGCATCGCGGAGAGGCTCGGAGCGCGCGTGGTGGTTGTCGAGGCCCGGGGCTATGGGAGCGCGCTGATGGGAGGGATTGCCGCGGCGCGCGGCCGGTTCGTCATCATGGGTGATGCGGACGCCAGCTACGACTTCGGGGAGATTCCGCGCTTCGTCGAAAAGTTGAGGCAGGGCTTCGAGATCGTCCAGGGCTGCCGTCTGCCCTCCGGAGGGGGGCGTGTTCTGCCCGGTGCGATGCCCAGGCTCCACCGCTGGTTCGGGAATCCGATTTTCTCCTGGCTGGGGCGCCGGTGGTTCGGGGCTCCGATCCACGACATCTACTGCGGCCTGCGCGGATTCCGGAGGGAGCTGCCGGCTCAGCTCGGCCAACGCTGCACCGGCATGGAGTTCGCGACCGAGATGATCGTCAAGGCAAGCCTGGCAGGGGCTCGGTTTGCCGAAGTGCCGGTCACCCTCCATCCCGACGGCCGCCTTTCGCGACGGATGGCGGACACTGCGGTTTCTCCTGATCTACAGCCCGCGGTGGCTGTTTCTGTTTCCCGGATTCCTGCTCATCCTCATCGGGCTGGCGGGTTACGCGGTGGTGATGTCCGGAATCACCTTTCGCGGCATCGTCTTCGACGCGCACACCCTGTTGTTCGCGAGCCTCGCCGTGGTGGCCGGATACCAGTCCGTTCTCTTCGCCGTATTCACCAAGGTCTTTGCGATCGGAGAGGGGTTGCTGCCGGCCGACGCGCGGATGGAGCGACTCTTCCAGCGCATCGACCTGGAGAAGGGGCTCATCGCAGGCTTCGTGGCGACGATCGCCGGCATGGTGCTGCTGGGTCTGGCAGTCCAGGAGTGGCGCACGGCCGGTTTCGGCCCGCTCGATTACGCGCATACGATGCGCCGCGTCATCCCTGGCGTCACGCTGTTCATGCTGGGGTTTCAGACGATTCTCGGCAGCTTCTTCCTGTCCATTCTGGGGTTGCATCG
>JANMBR010000248.1:0-3295 GCA_031360505.1 Acidobacteriota bacterium | reverse complement strand
CGCGAACTGGTCCGAGCGAAAATCTACGGCGCGGCCGCTCGCCTGCTCCGGCGACATGTAGCCAATGGTCCCCATGACCATTCCGGGCTGCGTTCCAGTAGCCATCCCCGAGACGTCGCCCACGGGCGCCTCGACGAGCTTCGCCAGGCCGAAGTCCAGGATCTTCACGTAGCCGTCGCGCGACACCATGACGTTCTCAGGCTTCAGATCCCGGTGGACGATGCCGGCCTCATGCGCCTTCGCGAGCCCATCGGCGATCTGGACGGCGATGTCGAGAAGCCGGCGAACCGGGAGAGGCTCGTCGCCGGCGGTTTCTCGCAGCGTCATCCCGTCCACGAGCTCCATGGCCATGTAGACCGTCGAGCCGGACGAGCCGACGTCGTAGATGGAGACTATGTGCGGATGGTTCAGCGCGGACGCCGCGCGCGCCTCGAGCTCGAAGCGTCGGAGGCGATCGCGGTCGCTTGCAACATCGCCGATGAGCACCTTGATGGCCACCTCGCGGCCGAGCCGCGGGTCCCTCGCGCGATAGACCTCTCCCATTCCACCCGCACCGATCGGCGCAAGGATCTCGTAGGGGCCGAGCTTGGTTCCGGCGGAGAGGGTCATGGGCCGCGGGGATTCTAACCGGGGATCAGTTCGCGGCGGCGACGAGCTTTTGGAAGCGGGGGTTGGAGCGGAGCGGGTCGAAGTTGGGGTCGATCTTGAGCCAGGCGGGCGAGACGAAGTAGCGAGCCCCCAGAAGTGACTCGAGCATGTCGACCGCCTTCTCCTGCTCGCCGGTGAGCGTGTAAATCCGCGCGAGCACGCTCACGAGATATGCACGCAGCCATTGGTCCTTCGCCTTCGGCATGAGGGCGACTCCAAGCTCTCCCTCCCGAATCGCCTCCTCTTTTCGACCGAGGTACGCCAGGGCGAGGCCAAGCAAGGCGTGGCCCTGGGCGTCGGTACCCGCGGGTGCCGCGCGCAGCTGCCCTTCGAAGCCCTCCCTTGCCTCTTCGGCGTGGATCCGCAGGTTCGCCGCGTCACCCTTGAGGAAATACGCCTGAGCGAGGCAAATGGCCCATTCTTTTTTGACGTCGTTGAAGGCGCTCGGCGTCAGGCGTAGGAGCAAGTCCCGCTGCGAATCGTCGAGAACCCAGCCGAGGTCGAACAGGCTTGAGAATTTTGCGACGAGTACGGTCGAATCGATCTCTTTCGGCGCGGCTCGAATCACGCCCCTCGCCCCCGCAAGATTCCCCTCGCCCAGAAACGTCATTGCCTTCGAGTGAATCAAACCGACGTCCGTCGGCGTCAGAACAAGCGCTCGATCAAAGGCCTCGCGAGCCTCGCGGTAGCGGCGTTGATTGAGGAAAAATCCGCCGAGTGCCGCTTTGGGCACTTCCGAGCGCGGGTTGAAGTGTTCAGCCTGCCGCAAGTGCTCGATCGCCGCCTCTGGGCGTCCGACGGCCTGCTCAACGCCTGCCAAGACCGCAAGAATCTCCGCATTGCTCGGAGCGAGTTGATGGGCCGTGTTGTATTCCGCGAGCGCTCTTTGAAAGTCGCTTAGAACGTTGTCGTCGTAGAATCCCCGCGCCATGTATCCCTCCACCCTATCGGGAGCGAGGGATACCGCCTTCTCCGCAGTCTCGCGGGCTCTCTCCGCGAGTTCGCGCGTCGCCGCCGTTCGGCTGTACATCACCGTGTTCACTACTGACACTCCTGCCCACGCTTGTGCAAAGCCGGGGTCAAGCGCGACCGCCTGGTCGTAGAAGGCGCCCGCTTGTCTCCAGTTCCCGTCGTTCCACGCCTGCTCGCCCTTGAGATAGGCGTCGTAGGCCATCATGTTCTGCGTCGGCGTCGCAGCGAGCCGCCTCTCGTCGCCCGCTCCAAGCGTGGCGCCGAGAGCCTGCGCAGCGCGGGAAGCGATCTCCGACTGCACCTGGAATACGTCTGTCAGAGTCGCGTCGAAGGGCTGCTGCCAGCGAGATGCGGGGGGACCGGAAGTGCCGAGTTCGACGAGTTCGGGAGTTACGTGCACGCGGCTGGTGCCTTCGCCCTTTTGCCATCGCACCGTGGCGGTCAAAATGTACTTCGCCTCGAGTTCGTCTCCAATTTGCCTGAGGGACTTGGTCGTCTTCTTGTAGCCGACCGAGCTGCCCCTGGCGACGATCTCAACGCCAGGCAGCGATGTGAGCTTGGAGCGGATCTCGTCCGCCATTCCGTCGGCAAAGTAGTCGTCCTCCGGAGAGCCGAGGTTTTCGAATGGAAGCACCGCTAAGCGTTTCACGCCCGCGGATTCCGACACCCGCTGAGGACGCCGTATGAGAAAAAGGACTGCGGCCACCAGAACTACAAGCGCTGCGATGCCGACGAGAATCTTCCTCGTGCCGCCCGGCCGCACAGCCGTCTCCGCGCCACTCGCAATCGGGAACGACGACGTCTCGCCGAGCGCGAACGCAATGTCCTTCGCCGACTGGAACCGATTGTCCCGATCCTTTTCCAGGCAGTGCCGCACAATGTGATCGAGGGCCGGCCCCGAACCCGTCAGCTCCGCCGGCTCCTCCTTCAGGATCGCCGACATCGTGTCGGCGGCCGTCTGCTTCCTGAAAGCTCTCTGGCCCGACAGCAGCTCGTACAGGATCGCCCCGAACGAAAAGATGTCCGAGCGGTGATCGACGAGGAGCCCGCGCACCTGCTCGGGCGACATGTATCCGACGGTGCCCATCACCGTGCCCGGCTCCGTGTGACCCGAGACGGTCGGTGCGCTCGTTTCCTCGCCGGGCGAAGCTGTGCCCACCTTCTTGGCCAAACCGAAGTCGAGGATCTTGAGGTGGCCGTCCCTGGTGACGAACAGGTTCTCCGGCTTCAGATCCCGGTGAACCACGCCCTTCTGATGCGCGGCGGAGAGGCCCCTCGCAATCTGGAGCGCGAGGTCCACCGCTTGCTTCTGCGCTATCGGACCGGCCTCGAGCTTGCCGCGAAGGGTCTCTCCCTCGAGCAGCTCCGTTACGGCGTATGCAATCCCGTCGTCCTTCCCGAAGTCGAAGATCGACAGGATGTTCGGATGCGACAGCGATGCGACAGCCAGCGCCTCGCGCTCGAACCGAGCCAGCGTCTCGGGATCGTTCGCGACGACCTGCGGCAGCACCTTGATCGCGACGTCGCGCTGCAGCTTCGAGTCCCGCGCCCGGTACACCTCGCCCATCCCGCCTGCACCGATCGGCGACAGGATCTCGTATGGGCCGAGCCGGGTTCCGGCAGACAGAGTCATCGGGTCGCCGGGAATTCTAGCGGGTGGCGCGTCAACGGCGAG
>JANMBR010000242.1:0-5551 GCA_031360505.1 Acidobacteriota bacterium | reverse complement strand
CTCGCCCGCGAAGTGACGATGCGGTAGGCAGACCCTTCGGGCGCGGCCGCATCGCCGCGCCCGTTCTCATCCTTGTCGCCGAGGAGCGGAAGTAAGTGCAGGCGAGGCTCGACTCGATTCTCTTCGGCCGCGTTTCTCCTTGACCGGCTGACGGGGCTCCCCGTAGTCTTGTCGGAGGTTCCAACATGCTCGATGCGAAAAAGGAGGAGCGCATGTCCTCTCGCCGATTCGCCTTTCTGGTTGCCGCTCTCGCACTGTCGGTGCCCGCTGCACTGAAGGCGCAAACCGGTCTGCGGGACCTCCTGACGGATTTCCTGCAGCAGGGGATCACCCTCGCGCCACCCCCTCTGGTCGGGGGCACCAGCCACGTAGCCCATTTCAACAGCCTCGACCAGACGCAGTTTCTGGCCGTGCGGCAGTTCAATCAGGAGCTTGCGCTTCAGCTCTCCTCCTTTCCGCTCGCGTCCTCGGCAGGAGGCTTCACCTATCGATTCGACCCGGCGCTCGGCACCTTCACGCGCGCAACCGAGAGCTTCGGCCCGATCTACGCGGAACGCACCGACACGATCGGCAAGGGAAAGGCCAACCTGGGCCTGAACTACAGCCACTTCGCCTTCAACCGGATCAACGACTTGTCCCTGAAAGATGGCGACCTGAAGCTGGTCTTCCAGCACAAGGACGTCGGCAAGTACATCGAAGGGGATGTCATCACGTCGAATCTCTCCGTGAAGCTCACATCGGACATCGTGGCATTTGTGATGACCTACGGCGTCTCGGACCGATTCGACGTCGCAGCGGCGATTCCAATCGTCAAGGTTGGCCTGTCCGCCAGCACGGACTCGACGATCCAGCGGCTCGCGACGGGGCCGTGCCCGGGAGGGACTCCCAACTGTGCGGATACTCCCATCCACCGCTTCCCTGGGGACACGTCGAGCGAAACGTTTCAGGACAGCGGGAGCGCCACCGGCGTCGGTGACATCGTTCTCCGCGGGAAATTCCGGGCCGCCGAGGGATCCGCCGGCGGCCTGGCTCTCGGCGCGGATTTTCGGCTCCCGACCGGTGAGGAACGCGATCTGCTCGGCACGGGAGTGTGGCAGGCCAGGGCTTCTGTGATCTGGTCCGTCCATCTGGGGACGATCTCGCCCCATATCAACGCCGGGTACACATGGTCGACGGACCCATCGGACGATCGAACACCCGAGGAGAAGAACCCGCCGAATGGAGAAGCTCCATTACCTCGACTGACGATCCCGGGAGAGGTCGACTACACGGGGGGCTTCGACTGGGCCGTGCATCCGCGGGTCACCGTCGCCTTCGACGTGATCGGCCGCACCTTCCTCAACACGCAGATCGTCCAGGTGCAGCAACAGACCTTCACGGCCGTGACGGGCGATTCCAACGGGGGCGACTGCCACTGTCAGCCGGAGGGCCAGCAGCCCCCGCAGACCGTCAGCGCGCAGTTTCCCAGACTCACGACGACCCAGGGAGACCTGAATACGCTGCTCGGGTCGGTTGGCTTGAAGGTGAATCCCTTCGCGAACCTGCTCATCACCGCCAACGTCCTCTTCTCCCTGAAGAGGGAAGGTCTTCAGACCAACATTGCCCCGCTGATCGGCGTGGACTACAGCTTCTAGCTCAGGTTCACGATCACCCATGTATCGCCGCGCTTCTCGAGCGTGAAGACGCGCTCGCGTTCGTCATGCTGCTCCCCTCCGACGCGGGGGACCGCGACCAGCCGCTGGTACGCGCGGACCACCGCGTGGGAGTTCTTGAGCTCAATGTTTCGAATCTCCAACTCGAGTTGCTGGGACTTGAGTCCCTGCCAGGCGTTCTCGATGCTGCGACGTGCTTCTCCGGCGAGTGCAGGGTAGACCTGCGCATAGAGATTGAGGTCCAGCGTGTTCTGGGCTCGTTCGTACTCTTGAAGGACCTGGCGGATCTTCTCCTGATCGGAAGGTGCCGCGCGCGCGGCCTGCGCCGGAGGCGAAGAAGGGACTCTCGCCGGCTCGGGCGGCGCGGAGTTGACTGAGACCGCGGGCGGGGCTGGCTGCGGGTGCACGGTGGGCGCTGGCAGAACGGCAATTCGTTCGACGGGACTGGGGCGTCTTTCCGACACTTTTCGGCTCGAGATTTCGGCCTGCCCGAAGGCTCCGGCCCCGGCATCGAAGGCTGCGCGTGCGGCCGCATAATTTCGCTGCGTGACCAGCCGCTGTCCTTCTTTCTCCTGTGCCCGGCCGAAATCGTAGAGGCCGGCCGCCAGTTCCGGGGCGCGGGCCCGCTCGGCATTCTGCCTCGCGCGACCGGCCCGAGCGTGCGCCTCTTCGGCCTGGCGGGACAGCCGAGCCGTCTCCTCGACCGCAGCAGGCGCGGGTTCTTCGGAGATGGACACCGAGCTCGGCGGTGCGGTCGGTTCCGGCGGCGCCGCGGTCGCGATGGCTTGGGGGCTCGGTTCCGATGCCGCGGAAATCGCGGGTCCGGGAGTCCCTACGGGCGCTACGGGCGGCTCGACGGGCTGGTGGAGTCGCGGGCGAGCCCACGGCCGCAGCAGCGCCAGCCCCGCGGCCAGCACCAGAAGGCCGCCGGCAAGACTGAACCAGGCGGGGCGGCGCGCGGATTTGCGGGATGGGACGTCCCTGGATGTGGGCTCCGGGCTCTCGATCCTCTTCGCTGTACTCGCGGCGCTCGCAGGCGACGCCGGCTGCGGTCCCTCCTCACCATACGGAGTGGAGGCCTGGGCCACGAACTGACGGTTCAGCCGACTTTGGGCGCTCGGCGTGACCGTGGCGCTCGGCGCGACCGTCATGACCTGCGAACCGGGAGCGGACAGGATGCTCGGGAGGAGCGAGACGGTGCGCTCCAGTTTCTCCGGCGGAGGGAATCGTTGTCGGATCGTCAAGAGCTCCCGGTCGAATTCTTCGGCGGAAGAGAATCGGTCCTCCCTCGCTTTCTCGAGCGCCTTCAGGATCACGGCGCGCAGCTCCGGCGGGACTTTTCCTTTGGGATCCGCCTGGGAGAAGGGTATGGGGGGTTCGAAGAGATGGGCCCTCAGAAGCTCCGCGGCCGTATCGCCCCGGAAGGGGCGAGCTCCCGTCAGCAGCTCGTAGAGCACGAGGCCCAGACAGTAGAGATCGCTGCGGCCGTCGAGTCTCTGGCCGGCCGGCAGCGAGCCGTACTGCTCCGGGGAGGCGTACTTCAGCTTTCCCAGGAAGACGCCCGTCGAGGTCACCTCGACGGGTCTGTCCATGGTCTTGGCGATTCCGAGATCGATCACTTTCACGAGCGCTCTTCCCTCGTCGTCGCGCGTCAGCATCAGGTTGTCGGGCGCGATGTCGCGGTGCACGACGTTGCCGCGATGGAGATAGCCCAGCGCCAGGAGCGTCTGATGCGCGATCTCCACGGCCAGGCCGACGGGGGGGCACCCTTTGAGTGCCAGCAGTTCGGTGAGATTGACGCCGTCGATGAACTCCATGACGAGGTAGGCCGTTCCGTCCTCATCCAGGGCAAAGTCATGGATCGTGCCGATGTTCGGGTGTTTGAGCCGGGTCGCGGTCTTGGCCTCTTCGATGAAGCGCAGTTTCAATTCCTCGTCGACGGCGACCTGCGGTCGCATGACTTTCACAACGCGGATCTCGTCCAGGAGCCGGTGGCGAACCTTGTAAATGGCTCCCATCCCGCCCTCGCCCATCTTGCCGAGGATCTCGTATTTCCCCTCGATGAGTGTGCCGGGTTGCTGTTGCAAGGGGGAGTTCGACCTCCGAAAGTCGTTTCGAGTGATTGTAGACCCGAACTCGCGCACATCCCCTCTGCGTCGGGACGCGTGTACGTCTCACCCGGAGATGAAGTGCGCATGGACACACGATCGAGCGATGCATCGTTACGCGGCGTGACCGTTCTGGGAGCGCCGGCCCTGGGGTATCGTCACTCTCGAAAGAGTGTTTGGAGGGCAACCAGAAGGACCAGGAGGACTCATGAGCGACCCATCGAAGAACTCCGGCTCGAACGATCAGGATGAGAAGCAAGCGCAGGAAGAGAAAAATCCGCGCGACGCACAGGGATTCAAGGAAGCGCCGGCGACACAGGGGCTGAAGACCCCTCCAAAAATCGAGGTGGGGGAGGATTCGGGCGAGTGGACGAGGGGTGGAGGTTCGAATCCGAACGAGACCAAGAAGGGCTCGTAGAGAACTGATCCGTCGCTGACGAGTCCTAAGAGTGGCTCATTGCGGCCATGCGCTTCTTCATCTCCTCGGGCGAGACGTCCTCGATGTGCGTCCCGACGTACCAATGGTGCCCGAACGGGTCCTCGATTGCGCCCATCCGGTCGCCGTAGAACTTGTCCTCAGCGGGCCGCTCCAGTTTCGCACCGGCGGCGACGGCGCGTTCGACGGTCTTATCGACATCCTCGACATAGAGCAGAAGCGAGAGCGGTGAGCCGCCCACGGACTTGGGCGAGCGGGCATTCATTTCGGGGTTCTCGTCGGCGAGCATGATGTGCGAGTCGCCAATCTTGATCTCCGCGTGGCCGATGCGGCCGCCAGGAGCCGGCATCCGCATCACCTCGGTCGCGCCGAAGACCATCTTGTAGAACTCGATTGCCGCGGCAGCGCCGTCCACGATCAGATACGGCGTCACGCTGTGGTAGCCCTCGGGAATCGGTCTTACCTTGCTTGCCATGTGTCGGCTCCTTTCGTCGAGGCAAGCAATCTATACCCCTCGGGACAGGAACTTCTGGCCGTCCCTCGCGTATCCGCTGAAAGGACCATGGGCGGACTCTGGCAGGATCTGCGGCACGCGGCGCGAATGCTGGGCAAGAAGCCCGGTGTCCCCGCGATCATGATCGTCACACTCGCGCTCGGCATCGGGGCGACCACGGCCATTTTCAGCGTGGTGTACGGCGTATTGTTGCGGCCGCTGCCGTACCTCGGCGAAACGGATCATGGCCGTTTTCGAGGTCACGTCCAAGGGCAGGCCGTCGCGCCTTGCAGACCCGAACTTCAACGACTTCCGCACGATCTGATCGGGGTGGCGATCGGCATTGCCGGGTCACTGGTTCTGACATGCACGGTCGCGTCGCTGCTCTTTGGGGTGACGGCCACCGATCCGCTGACCTTCAGTGGCGTGACGCTGCTGCTCGTCGCGGCGGCGCTCTCGGCTTGCTACGTTCCGGCGCGTCGGGCCACGAAGGTGGACCCGATGGTTGCGCTGCGACACGAGTAGCGGCGCTTTGCTCGCCGTCCTGCCTCCTGGAGGACCGATGCGTTTTCGCCCTGCGGCGATTCTGGTCATGCTGCTGTCATCCACGCGGATCTCGCGCGCCGCACGCACCAAATGGGCGGACCCGGACTGTCCCAGCTATGATCCTCACCTCTCGGAGGTGCGGGAATGAGAAGGTCCTTTGCGAACGCCAATCGACGGACGGCGGCGGCGCTCGCGCTCGCGGGACTGGCGGGCCTGGGCGCGGCCGCGGCTCAAACCGTCGACGACCCCTTCCAGTGGCTCGAGGACGTGCAGGGGGAGAAGGCCCTCGCCTGGGCTCGGGAGCGCAACGCGACGA
>JANMBR010000234.1:0-4549 GCA_031360505.1 Acidobacteriota bacterium | reverse complement strand
GTCGCGATCCCCGGATTCGAGAACGGGAAGGCGCGTGTCCTCGCCGTCTCGCCCAACGACGGCGCCATCGTGCTGCGCCTGACCGGCGTTTCGAAGAACCCGCAGGACGAGTTCCACGCCGCGACCGTCGAGTCGCTCTCGATCGACGTCACGCACAAGCCGCTCATCGCCCTCGTCTGGGGCGGCTTCTACGTGATGATGGCCGGGGGCCTACTCGCCTTCGTCAAGCGCTCGAGGGAGGCCCGCAAGGCCGTGCTCGAGGGCTCGACCGAGTCCGCCCACTCCGAGGCGCCCTTCGCGCCCACCGGTCCGGCGCTGCCGGCGCACACGCGGTCGACGCTCGGGTAGGTCACCGCCCGCACCGGCTTTTCGTCCCTCCGTCCAGCCTGCCAGCCGATCGGGGTCCGTGGAATTCTCGTCGCTACGAGGCAGGAGCGAGGAGGCGTTTGACGGATGGGATCAAGCCCGTAATGACGCCCTCGGGGTTCACGACCACGGTTAGGGGTACTGCCCGGGGCCCATCAGCCATCGCGGGCGCGAGAATTGTAAACAAACTCTCACAGTCACCAGCGAATCCGTCGATGCCCTTGAGCGGCGACGCCTCGTTACAGGCTATGACTATCAGCGGCAGCTTGGACAGGGATGCAGCCTCGCTCCACTCCGCGAGATCACGGACACACCTGTCGCATGACCGATCGACGAAGTGCAGCACGGCTCCCTTTTCAGCGGCGACGCTCCGCAACGCCACCGGGTGGCCGTCGCACCCGGTTAGCCGAAGATCAGCCAGAGACATACCAAATTCGTAGCCCGCTCGCCTTAGCCCGTCGACAGCTCCCACGTAGCTCCGGTCAGGCGTCTCGCGCACGACCTCGCCTCGCAACGAGTGGGTGAGCACCGCAAGTCCTGAGCCGAGAGCAAGCGCGACGAGGGCCTTGACTAGGTTCCATTTCCTGAAGGTACGCCCCTGCACGGCAGATCCAGTACTCGCGCCTAGAAACACCAGAGAACGCCGTTCATGTAGGTGCAAACCACGTCCCCACCTGTTCCGTGTCCTCCCGAGCACTTTTCGAAGGGATTGTCGACCAGGGAGTAGGAGGTTGTTTGACCTGAGTGGGTGACGCCGCTACAGGTCCACCACGTATAGCCGACTTGAACCGTATAGGTATTGTCAGAGAAGAAGAATACTGTGCCCGCCGCCGGAGGAAGTGCGTAGGCCGTGCCGACAAAGCCGACGAGGCCTGCGAGAACCAACATCAGGATTCCAGACATCCGCTTAGTCATACATGTCTCCTATTGACGCATGAAAAGTGTCGCCGCGTGTCTACTCTGGGGTCTTGGATGGGAGCCAGTTAAGCACCTGATGATGAGAAGTGAAGCGGGCGCGTTGGCGTAGGCGGCGGTCGCCATCGGGTCGGCCATAGAGCTTTCACCCCGACGCCGTACTCTACCTGCTGAAGGCGCATTGTGGTCATCCGCCGTATAGTCGCTCGGCACTGCTCGAAAGGGCCACGACCTATTCAGGTATTCGACGCAGTGTTGCTGCGGCTTCAGGCCAGGACCATCGACTGCGCGTGGGTGAATTGTTCAGAATCTGTCGAAGCATACGAAGCGTTGGCGGACGGAGCGACGAGCAGACGACACCACGAAAGGAGGCGGCGCTCTCTTACGCCCCGCCTAGTCGAGTCGGGCTAGCTCATGGAGGCATGGCATACACGAACGCCGTCAGGCCGGTCGCTACATCTGTGATCGCGATGCTCCACCGATAACGGCCATAGGGTACGGACAGGTCCGTTACCGACTCAAAGGCCCCTGCCGACTCCTCCATCCGTCGACCGGTCGCGGCCCAATGAACCGGTTCCGTGCGCTCGCCGTCATCTCTCTCTCCCACCGCGACGAACTTCAGCTCGCGTTCATCGGACTGGCTTGACTCCCGGGGCGGTTCAAAGCGTACGGTGACGCGCGTAGCGCCTCGGCCTGCCCCGGGGGCACTCGACAGGAAGGCGGTGGCGAACGGATCGGGCGAATGATCCGACCGTAGAAGCCGCGCGACCACGGTGTCGAGCACCCTATCCTCGTCGGTCGGTATGCGATAGCCGCGCCGATACTCAATCGCTACGCCCGCGCGCCGACACGTGATCTCGATGCGATGGAGGCGCTGGTCGGACGCTGACGGGTCGCGGAACGTCAATTGGTAAGCGACTCGATCTTCGATCTCCGCCAGCCGTGCCGCCGTCTTCCCCGGGGAAAGGATCGGCTCGCCGCCGGTTTCCTCGGCAATTGCCCACATGGCCTGGGCTACTCCGAGGCGAGAGGACGGCTTGAGCGACGCTCCTAGAGATGTTGTGCCGGCGGGACCTCCGCTGGAGCCGGCATCCCTAGTTCGAGTATCTGCGGTTGCGGCCATGGTGCTGCGATCACGGTCAATCGGCTCCGCAGCGAGGGGAATAAGCGCAACCTCGCCCTCGATCGCTTTGGCCACGACGTCGCCGCCTGTCAAGCCGGCGTAACCGGGATTGACCGCCCGGCTCCACAGCACGAAGGCGCCGCGGTCGCGTTCCGGCTGTTTCGATGCCTCGTAAGCCGATCGCTGGGGACCCCAGGGAAGAGAAGACGGCGACGCCTGGAGTTTCAGGGCGTCCGCAATATCCGTCGGGTGCGCAAACACGGTTCCCCCGCTCACGAGGACCATTTGTCTTTCTGCGTCTCCAGAGGGAAATAGAGCGAGCGCTTCCAGCAGCGCCCGGAAAAGGCGACGGCGATATGCATCGACCTCTTCCACGCTCACGCTGGAACCCTTGAGTTCGGAGATCGTTGGCAGCATTTCGGCCGCGGGATGCTCCCGCATCCGAGCGATCGCTGCGAGGGGGCTTCCCGTGTCGGAGGTCCATGGGCACTCAATGTGCAAACGCGACCCATCAAAGCGAGCGACGAGCAGGAGGCGGTCGGCCATACCCGACTGCCGGAGGAACTTCGTCAGCTCGTCGTAGACGTTGCGTCGGTCGAACGACTTCGTTTCGCCCTCATCCACGAAGATAGCGATCTGCCGACCCCGGCCGACCGGCGGAAGCGAAGTCGATGAGAGCGCTGATGTTCCGGGACTGCTCGAATCGGGCTGCCGCGGTACCGGCGCCTTGCCGGCACTCAAAACAGCGGTGTCGATCGGCACCGCCTTCCCGTCGACGGACAAAGCGAAGTCTTCCGGCTTCAGGTCCCTCACCGCTCGTCCTGAACGATCCCTCGCCGTGACCCCGACCGTCACGAACTGAACATCTACCTTTTCTCGAACCGATTGCGCGAAGCTTCGGGCCGGCCCGGTCGCCGATGCGAGGCCGAGGAGGAGTGCTAGTCGAAAACCGCCGCGCCTCACGGCTCTCCTAGCGCAACAGTGAAGACACCCCAACCCAGCGTTCCGGCAATCAGGGTGTTACGCGGCACGTCGAGAGCGAGTGAAATGACAGTTGCAGGAACTCCTGCAGCTGGAAACTTGGACCAGGTCTTCGCGCCGTCGCGCGTTCGAAAGAGCCCCGCCGCCGTGCCTGCAAAAATGGTTCCGGGAGTTCGCGGGTCCACCAGGAGCGAGTAAACGGACCCAGGCGGAAGCC
The DNA here is from genome assembly GCA_031360505.1 of Acidobacteriota bacterium. GTDB lineage: Bacteria > Acidobacteriota > Thermoanaerobaculia > UBA5066 > Gp7-AA6 > DAHUXD01. Next base: position 947 of record JANMBR010000234.1, on the reverse strand, counting down.
CCTCGAACCGAGGCTGCCAGTCGCGGCCGCCGTTAGCCGTGACGAAGACTCCGCTGCCAGTTCCGACGTACAGGGTGTCTAGCGCAGTCGGGTCAATCGCGATACACCGCGCAGTGGCATGCGCCATTTGCTCGCTCGTCAACTTCCACGCCCGGTCGCGATCGCTGCTCCGGAAGACGCCCGCGCTGGCCGTCGCGGCGTATAAGACCGGAGATCGCTTCGCGTCCACTGCCAATTGGTAGGCAAACGTCTTCCCGAGCCCTTCGGCGATCGACGACCACTTTTCTCCCCCATCCTCGGACTTGAGCACGGAATCCCGGGTGGCCGCGTAGACGGTATCGGGCCTGGAAGGGATGACGGCCAGACTAAATGTCGAATGAGTCGGCGTCCACGACCATGCTGCGCCTCCCTCGTAACTGCGCCCCACAGCTCCTGACGTTCCAACCAACAAGTTCGAGTTGCCGAGTCCCGCGCTCGCAACTGCATAAACGGCGTCCTCCGTCGAGACGCCGGGCACGGAACTCCAGGCGCCGCCTGCGCGACTTGCTCGAAGAAGTCCACCCGCCGTTCCGACGTAGAGACCATCTAAGGGCCCGCTTCCGACGGCCACGGAATAAGCGACTTGGGCCGCCAGCCCGGCATTGGATGCCTGCCAGCGCCGATCCGAACCCGTACGGCGGAGAACCCCGCTGGAAGCCCCCGCAAGAAGGAGTCCGCCAACGGGTACGAGCGATTCCACGGAGCCCACACGCGCAAGACTCCAAGTCTCCCCGCCGTCGGTGGAGGAAAGCACTCCATCAAGCGACGCGGCGAAGAAGCCGTCGGCATGAGCAGGGTCGGCGCGGATATCGCTGATGAAACCCCTGTCGAGACGCCCCCTTCTCCAATTCTTGCCGCCATCCGAACTCACTAGCAAGCCATCGCCCGATGTGCCGGCCACCATCCGA
>JANMBR010000188.1:0-9551 GCA_031360505.1 Acidobacteriota bacterium | reverse complement strand
GCGGCGCGGCCGACGTAGCGCAGCGTCTGGCCCGCGGGGAGAAAATCCGACGAGCGCTCCTTGACGAACGTCCAGGCGCCCATGTTCTTCGGCTCCTCCTGCACCCACACGGCGTCGCGCGCGCGCGAATAGCCGGCGAGGATCGTCTTCAACCGCTCCTGCGGGAAGGGATAGAGCTGCTCGAGGCGCACGATTGCCGTGCGCGAGTCGCCCCGCTTCTCCTTCTCGCCGCGCAGGTCGTAGTAGACCTTGCCCGAGCAGAAGAGGACGCGCTCGACGGCTCCACGGTCGGCAACCTCGGGGTCATCGAGGCACACGCGGAAGCCGCCCGTCGTCAGCGTCTCGAGCGGCGAGGACGCCGCGGGCAGCCGCAGAAGGCTCTTCGGTGAAAAGACGATGAAGGGCTTCGCCATGGGCTGCCGCATCTGGCGGCGCAGCAGGTGGAAGTACTGCGCGGGGGTCGTCGCGTTCACGATCTGGATGTTGCCGTCGGCGCAGAGCTGGAGGTAGCGCTCGAGGCGCGCGCTCGAGTGCTCGGGCCCCTGGCCCTCGGAACCGTGCGGCAGGAGCATGCCCATGCGCGTCGTCTGGCGCCACTTGTCCTCGGCCGAGGCGATGAATTGGTCGATGATGACCTGGGCGCCATTGGCGAAATCGCCGAACTGCGCCTCCCACATCACGAGCGCCTCGGGCCACTCGACGCTGTAGCCGTAGTCGAACCCGAGCACCGCGAACTCCGAGAGCGGGCTGTCGCAGACTTCGAACGGCGCCTGCTTCGGATCCAGCGTCGCCAGCGGACCCCAGATCTCTCCCGTCGCCGTGTCGTGCAGAAGCGCGTGCCGGTGCGAAAACGTTCCACGGCTCGAATCCTGTCCGCTGACACGGATCGGAGTCCCCTCGAGCAACAGCGAGCCGAAGGCCAGGGCCTCGGCCGTTCCCCAGTCGAGCGGGAGCTCGCCCTGCGCCATCTTCGCGCGCCGCGCGAGCTGCTGGACCATCTTCGGATTGAGGTGAAAGCCGGGCGGCACGGTCGTGAGGACGCGGCCGATCCGGGAAAGCGTCTCGCGCGGAACACCCGTCTCCATCTCGACCACCACTCCGTCGGCCGGCGCGGGAGCGGGAGCCGCTGCCCGCGGCCGCTGCGCCGCCGCCTTGGCCGCGTGGAGCGCCGCCTCGAACTCGGCGAGCTGCCGCGCCTCGAGATCGCGCACGTCCTGCTCGGTCAGCGCTCCATCGCGAACGAGCCGGCGGGCGTAGAGCGTGCGCACGCCCGGGTGGGCTTCGATCGCGCGGTACATGAGGGGCTGCGTATACGTCGGCTCGTCGCCCTCGTTGTGCCCGTGGCGGCGAAAACCGATGAGGTCGATGACGACGTCTTTGTGGAACTCCTGCCGATAGTCGAGCGCGATCTCCAACACCCGATACGCAGCCTCCGGATCGTCGGCGTTGACGTGGAAGATCGGGACCTGGTTGATCTTGGCAACGTCCGTCGAGTACACCGATGAGCGTCCTTTGGAGGGTGGCGTCGTGAAGCCGATCTGGTTGTTGACGACGACGTGAATCGTGCCGCCTGTCCGGTAGCCCGGCAGGTTCGCGAGGTTCAGCACCTCGGCGACCATTCCCTGGCCCGCAAACGCGGCGTCGCCGTGGAGGAGCACCGGCAGCGCCAGCTTCCAGGCGTCGGGCCCGTGGCCCGCCATCCGCTCCTGCTTGGCGCGCACGACGCCCTCGACCACCGGATCGACGGCTTCGAGGTGCGAGGGATTGGACTCCACCTGGATGGCGACGTCGCGACCCGACTCGGAGCGGCGCGTGGTGCGCGCGCCCTGGTGGTACTTCACGTCGCCTTCGTCGGCCGGGAAGTCCGGATGGACGACCCCCTCGAAGCCGCTGAAGATGCGCTCGGCGGAGTTTCCGACGACGTTGGCGAGAATGTTCAACCGCCCGCGGTGCGACATGCCGATGACGACTTCATCGATCCCGCGCCGCGCCGCGCCCTCGACGAGCCGATCGAGCAGCGGGATCGCCGTGTCGCAGCCCTCGACCGAGTAGCGCCGCTGCCCGAGGAACTTCGTGCCGAGGAAGCGCTCGAACTCCTCGGCGGCGATCAGCTTGGCGAGCAGGCTCTGGCGCACGGCCTTGGGGAGGGGGCCCGCGTTGGCCGCCGCGGCCACGCGCTCGCGGATCCAGTACTTTTCGGTGGGGCTCGAGATGTGCCGATACTCGGTGCCGATCTTGCCGCAGTACACGCGGCGCATCACGGCGATGATCTCGCGCAGCGGCAGCCGGTCGCCGCCCTTCAACCCACCGGTCCAGAACTCGCGGTCGAGGTCCCAGATCGTCAGGCCGTAGGTCTCGAGGTCGAGCTCGGGGTGATGCGCGATCTCGCGTGTGCGCAGCGGGTCGATGTCGGCGAGCAGGTGGCCACGAACCCGATACGCGTTGATGAGCTCGAGGACGCGGGCCTGCTTGGCGACGTCGTCGGTGTGTCCATCGGAGAAGACCGGCGGGTTCTTGTCCACCTCCCAGCGCAGGGGGCGGAAGGGAATGCCGAGGTCGGCGAACACGCCTTCGTAGAAGCCGTGCTCGCCGAGCAGCAGCTCCTCGACGCGCGCGAGAAAGGCGCCGGACTCGGCGCCCTGGATGATGCGGTGGTCGTAGGTGGACGTGAACGTCACGACCTTGGAGATCGCCAGCAGCGAGAGCATCGCCGGCGCCATCGCCCGGAACTGCGCCGGATACTCGATCGACCCCGTCGCGATGATCGCGCCCTGCCCCGGCATCAGGCGCGGCACCGAGGCCGTGGTCCCGAGCGTGCCGGGGTTCGTGAGCGAGATGGTGGTGCCCTCGAAATCCGAGACCTTGATCTTGCCGGCGCGCGCGCGCGTGACAATGTCGTCGGCCGCCGCCGCGAACTCGGCGAAGTTCATCCGCTCCGCGCCCTTCAGGTTCGGCACGAGTAGCGTGCGCGAGCCGTCCGCCTTCGGCACGTCCACGGCGAGGCCGAATCGGACCTCTTCCCGGCGCACGCGGGCGGGCTCGCCGCTCGAGCCGTCGTACGCGTCGTTCATCGAGGGAAAGGACTTGAGCGCCTGGATCACGGCCCAGGACACGAGGTGGGTGAAGGAGACCTTGGACTGCTCGACCGCGGCCCGGTGCTCGTTGATGAGCCGGCGGTTTTCGTCGGCGAGCTTGATCGGGACCTGGCGCTGCGTCGTCGCCGTCGGCACGCCGAGGCTCGCCTCCATGTTCTCGGCGATCCGTAGCGCGGCCCCGCGCAGGCTCGCGCGCTCGCCCTCGACGGCCGGCCCCAGCGGCGTCACGGGGCTCGCCGGCGGCGCAGCCGGAACGGACGCGGCCGCTTGCGGCTCCTGCTCGCCGAAGCGCTCCCGGAAATACCGGCGCCACTCTTCGTCCACGGCGGTCGGGTTCGCGCGAAAGCGGTTGAGCAGCTCCGCGACGTAGCTGGCGTTTCCGCCAAATTCGGCCGCAAGCTCGTCGGAGAGGTCGACCTCGGGCGTTCGGGTAGACATAAGGAGCGCGATTCTAATTCAGGACACCCACGGCAGTCAGGCGGCGCAGACCGCCCTGATACCATTCGGCGGCCCCAAGGGAACGAGGTGAACTTGCTGCAAAGACTGATGCTTGTCGCGACGGTCGGGCTCATCGGGGCGGCTGCCATCGCGGCCGAAGACCTCCTTCTCTCCCCCGACGCAGCCCGAACGGCATCCGCCCTGCGCGAGGCAAAGCGGAGGCCGCCACGGTGACGAGAGCCGCGTTGGCCGCCGGCCTCTTCCTTGTCGCGCGCCTCGGTGCTGCCGAGCTCGACGCGGCGACGGCCGACCGATTCGCGAAGATGGCCCTCGCCTGCATCGACCGCGAGTATCCGAACAAGCCCGAGCAGGTCCTCGAGGGGCCGTCCGACGTGAAGGCGCCGAGGGAGTTTCACCCTGCCTTCTATGGCTGCTACGACTGGCACTCGTCGGTCCACGGCCACTGGATGCTCGCCCGACTGCTTCAAACGAACCCCGCCATCCCCTCCGCGAGCGACATCCGCGCGCGCCTTGAGAAGCACTTCGCCGACAACGCGATCGAAGCCGAGGCGCGTTACCTCCAGGCGCCGGCCGCGCGCACGTTCGAACGGCCGTACGGTTGGGCGTGGACGCTGAGGCTCGTCGCGGACCTCGAGGGATCACAAGATCCGCAGCAGCGGGCCTGGCGCGAGAATCTCAAGCCGCTCGAGGACGCAACGGTCGCGCGTTTGCAGGACTACCTCCCCAAGCTCACGCGCCCGGTCCGCAGCGGTATCCACCCCAACACGGCGTTTGCCCTCGCCCAGGCGCTCGACTACGCGCGCGCCACCCGCCGCGCCGACCTCGAAAAAATCCTGATCTCACGCTCGAGCTTCTACTACGGGTCGGATCGCGCCTGCCCACTCGCCTACGAGCCTTCGGGAGAGGACTTCATCTCGCCCTGTCTGGCCGAGGCGGACCTGATGCGCCGCGCCCTTGCGCCGAAGGAGTACGGCAAGTGGCTCAAGCACTTTCTTCCGCAGCTCTCCGCGCACAAGGCCCTTCCCCTGACGCCGGTGTCGGCCGCCGATCCGACAGACCCGCGGCTCATCCACCTCGATGGCCTGAACCTGTCGCGCGCCTGGATGCTGCGCGGGATCGCGCAGGGATTGCCCCAGAATGATTCGCGCCGCGCCGTGCTGCTCAAGGTCGCGGCCGCGCATGAAGTGGTCGGCCTCGCCCGCGTCACCTCCGGCGACTACGCCGGGGAACACTGGCTGGCGTCGTTCGCGGTCTATCTGCTGACGGAGAACTAGCCCGGCGAGCGATTCCCCGTCTTGACCTTCTCCCTCACCGCCTGCACCTCCGGGTGCTGGAACCCCAGCAACTCGGCGATGCGGCGGGCGAGCTGGTTTTCGACGGCGGTGAGCTGGCCGTCGGCGTACACGACGCCCCAGATCACTTCGACGAGGCGCAGGCGCTGCTCGCGCGAGAACTTTTCGCTCACCAGTTTCGTGAACTGGTAGAGATCCACGCTCTCGCGCCGCTCCTCTTGCGCCAGGCGGACGACCTCGGCCACGTCAGCGGGCGGGACACCGAGGTCTTCACGCACCGCGCGGACGATCCGCTCGCGCTCCTCCGGGGCGAACACGTCGTCCGCGTGGGCGATCTCGAGCAGGAGGGCGCACGCCGCGATGGCGACCGCATCCGGGCGATGCAGTTCTTCCCCCGAGGACAGGCGGGATTGGAAGAACTGGCGGATCCCCTGGATTCCCATTGGGGCAGTCTAGATCAGGCCGGGCGGAAACCTTTCGCCGCGCGCCTGCGTATTGCTGGGTGAGGACGATGATGAAACGCCGCGATTTCGAGACACTTCTGCTCACGCTGGAATCGACCCCCGCGCTGGTCGCCCGCGCGGCCGCATCGCTCTCGCCCACCGAGGCCCGCGTGCGGCCGGCCGGCGGCGGCTTCTCGTTCGTCGAAAACGTGTGGCACCTGGCCGACCTCGAGCGCGAGGGGTACGGTACGCGAATCCGCCGCATCCTCGGCGAGGACAACCCGGCCCTGATGAATTTCGACGGCGACCAGATCGCCCGCGAGCGCGGATACCAGGAGAAGGACGTCGAACGGGGGCTCGCGCTCTTCAGCGGCGCGCGCCAGGTCAACCTCGAGAAGCTGCGCGCCCTGTCCACGGCGGACTGGAAGCGCTCGGGCTCTCAGGAGGGCGTCGGCCGCATCACACTCGCCGATTTGCCGCGGATGATGGCCGAGCACGACCGCTCTCACGAGATCGAGATCTTCGACCTGCTCGCGCTCCTGCGCGGCCAGCCCCTGTCCGAGCGGTCGCACCCGACGTCCGCGGTCGCGTAAATCCTCACCGCGGGTTCTTCCGCCGCTCGATCAGGTACGCGATGATCCCGGGAAGCAGCGAGAGGAAGATCACCACGAGGATCACGATCTCGATGTGCTCCTTGACCCCCGGGATCTGGCCGAGGAAGTAGCCGATCAGGGTCATCGACAGCACCCAGAGCGCGCCGCCGAAGACGTTGAAGAGCAGAAAGCGCCGGTAGGGCATCTCCCCCATCCCGGCCACGATCGGCGCAAACGTGCGCACGATCGGCATGAACCGGGCGAGCACAATGGTCTTTCCGCCGTGCTTCTCGTAGAAGTCGTGCGCGCGGCGCAGGTGATCGGGATTAAAGAGCAGCGACTTCGGGCGCCGGAAGAGCGCGGGCCCCGTCTTGCGGCCGAACCAGTACCCCACGGTGTCGCCGAGGTTCGCGGCGGCGACGAGGACGAGGTTCAAGTGCAGGATGTTCAGCTGACCCGTTCCCGCGAAGACCCCCGCCGTCACGAGCAGCGAGTCCCCGGGCAGGAAGAAGCCCACGAGCAGGCCCGTCTCCGCGAAGACGATGATCGTCATCGCGGTCAGACCGCCGACTCGCACCAGCGTCTCGACGTCGGTGAGCTGGTGGAAGAGCTGCTTGAACCATTCCATGGGCCGGGATGGTACCGCACACACAGTAGACTTCCCCGGATGCCCGACTACACGGACGAGCACGCCCGCGCCGGGATCGACGCGCCGCTGCCGGCGCTCGAGACCTGGGCGAACCAGTACCCGGACTACGAGATCGCGGTCGAGGTCCCCGAGTACAACGCGATCTGCCCGAAGACGGAGCTGCCGGACTTCGGGCACCTGACGATCCGCTACGTGCCGAATCGGCTGTGCCTGGAGTTGAAGTCGCTCAAGCTCTACATCGTCGCCTACCGCAACGTCGGAATCTTCTACGAGAACGCCGTCAACCGCATCCTCGAGGATTGCGTGGCCGCCTGCCGCCCGAAGCGGATGACGATCACCGGGACCTTCTCGTCGCGCGGCGGAATCTCTTCGACGATCGAGGCGCGCTATCCGCGCGTGGATGTCGCCGGGGCCGGCCACCGGAATTCTTCGTAGAGCGCGTCGCGGATCATCCGCGTCACGGGCCCGCCTTTTCCGCTGCCGATCGGCCGGCCCTCGACCGAGACGATCGGATACGTCCAGAGCGTCGTCGAGGCGAAGAAAACCTCCTGCGCCGCGTACATCTCCTCGACGGTGAAGGCCCGCTCCTCGACCTCGAGGCCGATGCGGCGCGCCGCCTCGATCGCCGCGGTGCGCGTCACGCCCGGGAGGATGCGCGGGCCATTCGGCGCCGTGCGCAGGGCACCCTTCGAAACCATGAAGAGGTTCGCCTTGGTCCCTTCGAGCGCGAAGCCGTCGCGGACGAGGATGGCGTCGAGCGCGCCCGCCTCGCGCGCCTTCTGCGCCGCGAGGACATTGGGCAGCAACATCACGCTCTTGATGTCGCAGCGCCCCCAGCGCTCGTCGGTCAACAGGATCGCTTTGCCGCCGTCCGGGGGCGGTGGAGGGTCCGTCTCGCGCGCAAACGCGAAGACGGTGGGCGTGGTCCCTTCGGGCGGGAAGGCATGGTACCGGGGCGCCGCGCCGCGCGACACCTGGGCGTAGACGAAGGCGTCCTTGTCGTCGAGGCCGTTCTCGGCGAGGAGCCGTTTCCCGACGGCCTCGAAGAAGTCCGGCGTCGCGTTGATCCGGATCGCGTCCAGGCCTTCGCGCATGCGGACCAGATGCTCGGCCATGCGGTACGGCCGCCCGCGGTCATAGCGCACCACTTCGTAGATCGCGTCCGCAAAAAGAAAACCGCGATCGAGCGGCGAGATGGCGGCCTCGTTCTCGGGTACGAAGCGGCCGTTCAAGTAGACGGTGGGCATGGCGCGGGATGCTATCAGCGGCCGCGCGCACCGAAGCCGCGCACGGCCCGAGCCAGATCCTCGCTCCCGGCAAGTCCCCGGTAGGCACGTTCGGCCGCTGGCAGGCGCGTCGCCAACGCGTCACGGCGCCGCTGCCGCATCAGGTCGCGGGCCGCTTCCAGGGCCCGGGGGCTCGCATCGAGGATGCGGTTGGCCAGGCGCTCGGTCTCCTCCGAAAGGCGCGCCGCGGGCACCGAGCGCGCGGCGAATCCCGCCGCTGCCGCCTCCTTGCCGGAGAGGATCCGGCCCGAGAGGATCCAGTCCGTCGCCCTGGCCTCGCCGACGAGGACGGGCAGAAGGGCTGCCGCGCCCGGCGGAAAGCATGCGAGCCGGATCTCGGGAAACCCGATGCGCGCGTCGTCGGCGAGCAGGACGAGGTCGCACGCCGCGACGATCTCCGCCCCACCGCCGAGGCATGCGCCCGACACGGCCGCGAGCGTGACGGCCGGCGAGGCGACGAGCGCTTCGAGCACGTCCCGCATTGCCGTGAGCATCCGGTCGATGAGGGCCGGCTCGGGCGCGTGCTCGGCGACGTCCACGCCCGCCGAGAACGCGGTGGGCAGGCCGGTCAGGACGAGCAGCCGCGCCGGCTTCGCCGCGCGGATCTGTCCCGCAAGCTCGGCGAGGCAGGCCGTGTCGAGCACGTTGACCGGCGGACGCGCGATGCGCAGGTCCGCCCGGGCGCCCGAGGCGCAGCGCTCGAGCACGATTGCGCCGGACGAACTCACTTTGCGGCGGGGGTCGGCGCGGGCGTCGGCTTCTGGTTGGATTTGTCCCGCAGGGCACGGGTGGCGGACTTGACGTTTGCAATGTGCGCGTCGGTCACCGGGATGTTCTTGACCTCGTTCTCCGGCGCCCGGATCTGCGCATCCATCATGTCGTCGCGCATTCCGCTGTCGACGAACTTCTTCGCGAGCTGGTTGACGGAATGCAGGTACGCGAGGGAATCGGCGATGCCCGCCTTCGACCCGATGTCGCCGTGCCCCGGAACGAGCTTTTCGGCCGGCACCCGGGCAAGCGTCTGCAGCGCCTTCTCCCAGCCCGCCGGATCGACGTCGGGAGACTGCAGGAACGGCATGCGGCCGTTCAACGCGAGGTCGCCCGAGAACAGGACCTTGTCGTTGGAAAGGTAGATGACGAGGTCCCCCTTCGTGTGGGCCGCGCCGAGAAAGTAGATCTGGACGTTGTGCAGGCCGTCCACCAGGATCGCCCGCTCCGAAAGCGACTCGACGACCGGGCGCAGGTTGGGCTTTCCGTACATCGGGTCGCTGTGGTCCGAGGTGGCCTGTGTCACGAAGGCGAGGATCTGCCCGGCCACGCCTTCCTGGCAGACGACGCGCGCGCCGGCGGCCGCGAAGGCCCGCGCGCCGCCGCTGTGGTCCGAGTGAGCGTGGGTGAGGATGAGCGAGCGGACCGGCTTGCCGCCGGTCGTCTCCGCGATGGATTTCAGGATCTCGGCGCCAATGGCCGCATCCGCGCCCGAGTCGACGGCCACGACCCCGTCACCAAGGAGAAACCACCCCACGTTCGCGCCCTTCTCGGGCTGCGCGGCCCACACGCCGTCGGCGATCCTCTCGACCTTCAGTTTCGACTGGGCCGCCATGGGGGCGGCAAGGGCGACAACGGCGGCAAGCGCTGTGACGAGGGCACGGATCTTCATGAGGCACACTCCTTGAGGGACTCTATCTCCGGGGTACGGGGAAACAACGCGGCCTCGGGCCCGAAATTCCTTCA
>JANMBR010000258.1:0-22416 GCA_031360505.1 Acidobacteriota bacterium | reverse complement strand
TCACCGGGAGCACGAGGTGGGCGAGGCGGTCGCCCAGGCCCGCGAGGCCTGCCGGCGCGGCGTCCGCGGCCGTCCCGTAGAGGGGAAGCCACCGCAGCCGCACCGCGAAGAGCGTCTGCAGCAGCAGGGCGGCCCAGAACGCGGGCATCGAGTACATCGCGAAGAGCACCGCTCCGGAAGTCCGGTCGAAGGCGCCATCCGGGTTTCCGCCGGCAACGACCCCGAGGGGGATGGCGAAAAGGAGGGCGAAGAAGAGCGCGAGGCCGTTCAACGCGAGCGTGTGCGGCAGGGCCTCGAGAATCCTCTCGGAGACCGGCCGATGGTCGACGAAGGACTCGCCGAGGTCCAGCCGGGCGACCCGTCCGATCCACGACGCGAATTGCTCGGGCAAGGGCCGATCGAGCTGATACTGCCGGCGCATCTCTTCGGTCGCCTTTGCGCTCGCGCGCCGCATCGAATCGGGTCCTCCCGCGCCGGGCGAGCCCGGGGCCAGGTGCAGCAGCAGGAACACGACGACGGTGATCCCGAAAAGCGTCGGGACGGCCCAGAAGAGGCGGCGCAGGACATAGGCGATCACGGCGCCTTGACCGCCTCCGGCTCTGCCCACCACGCCAGCGGGCCCGGCCAGATGCCGTAGAGACCGAGGGGCGAGGTCGTCAGGCCGCGGATGCGCTTTCGGAACGCGATCTTCTGGGCGGCGTTGACGACGAAGATTGCGGGAGCGTCATCGCGCAGGAGCCGATGGATTCGGCCGAGAGCCTCCTTGCGGACCCCGGGGTCGGTTTCCAGCCGCGCCGCCTCCATGAGCCGGTCGGCCTCGGGACTCGCGTAGCAGCCGTTGTTGAGCCCGTTCGGGGAGCACTGCGACGAGTGCCAGTAGAAGTACGGATCGGGATTCGGGTCGACCGCCGACCAGGCGAGCGAGGCCGCCTGGAAATCTCCCGCGTCGATCTTCTCGACGAACGCGGCCCATTCGAGCGTCCGGATCTGCGCCGTAACGCCCACTCGCGCCAGCTCCGCGGCGAGCATCTCGTCGATCTGACGGCCGATCTCCGAGCCCGCCGAAACGAGCAGGTCGAACGCAAAGGGGCGGCCCTCTCGGTCCCGGACGCCGTCGCCGTCGGTGTCCTTCCATCCCGCCTCGTCGAGCAGCCGGGCCGCCGCGGCCGGATCGAAAGGCAGCGGCGGCACGCGCGCCTCGTAGGCGGGCGAATCCGGGGCCCAGGGCCCCGAAATGATCCGCGCCGATCCCTTGTAGAGGCCCCGCACGATCGACGCCCGGTCGAGGAGCATCGTCATTGCTCGCCGAACGCGCGGATCCGAGAAGAGGGGCGACCGGTCGTTGAGAGCGACGTAGTTGTAGTCCAGGTTGTAGAACTCCACGAGACGGCAACAGACGGCGAACGCGGGATCGCGCGCGGCCCGGTCCTTCAATCCCGAGTCGATCTGGTCCTCGTCGAGACCGCCGTCCACGAGCAGCCGGTAGGCGGTCGTGTTGTCGGGCACGATGCGGAACACGATGCGGTCGAAGTGGCCCCGCGGTCCCGGGTACTTTTCGTTGCGCTCGAGCTCGACGGACTCCTGCGCCTTCCACGAGACGAACCGGTACGGACCGTTCGAGAGAGGCGCCCGGTTCTGCTTCGACCTCAGGAAGTTCTGCCCCGCGAAGCGGTGCTCGGGCAAGAGCGGCAGGACGAACGCCATCGACCGGAAGGCGTACGGTTTCGAGAACCTCATCTGGAATCGCCGCGCGTCGAGGGCGTCCACCGAGACGAACTCCCCGAACACCGGCTTGAACACGTTGGCCGGGACCTTCGGATCCACGATCTTCCGGATCGTGAAGACCGCGTCCGCCGACGTGACCGGGAGGCCGTCCTCCCACACCGCGTCGGAGCGCAGTGTGATCGTGTACGAAAGCAGGTCAGCCGAAATCTCCATCCCCTCCGCGAGGCCCGGCACGAGCTCGAGCCGCGCGTCGAAATCGAAGAGATTGCGCTGGACGTACTGAAGCACCTGCGCCTCGGGCGCGCTCGACTGCAGGACGGCATTGAGGGTCGTCGGCTCGCCGAAGAGGCGGCGGCGCAGCACACCGCCGTCGACAGGCATCCCCTCGTGCGATTCGTCGATGAACCCGAGCACGGGACGGGCCGGCCGAGCCGTCGGCGTCGGAACACCGGCGGCGGGCGCCGGCTCCTGCTTCGCGCGGCAAGCGGAGGCGAGCAGGCACCACGCCAGTGCGGCCGCCCACGACGCGCGTTTCATGCAGCCCGAATTATGGCCCGAACCTGGAACCCGTGCTTACGGCGCGACGAACGACGCCACGGCGACGTTGCGCGACGAGTCCGTGACGCGCACGAGCAGGTAGGCGCCACGGGCCTCGGGCGCGAGCCGAATGACGTAGGACTCCTTCGCCGAATCGGAAAGACCATCCTTCGGCTCGACCCGGACCCACTTCTTGGCGTCGAGGCTGTACTCCGCTTCGAGGATCGGGGAGGCGCTATCCACCGCTTCGAGCTCGAGAGAGCCGGCCGAGCGGCCCGTCTCGCGAACGGAAGGAGGCGTGTTGTCGATCCGCACGGGTGCGGTTTCCCTCGCGCCCGTCTTCGCGTCGGCCGGGTTCATCTCGGCGTCGGAAGCCGTCACCCGGAAGACGTACTCCCCGTCCGGGAGCGAGGTGGCATCGAACGAGTAGAAGGCATCGCGCAGGTCCTTGCGCAGCGCAACCCACTTTGCGCCCGCGACCGGCCGGAACTCGATCTCGTAGACGAGGGTGTCGCCATCCGGGTCCGTCGCCTTCCATTGAAGAGTGCGATAGCCCTTTCGGTAGAGCTTGCGGGGCGAGCCCTCGGAACGCGACTCCTCGAGGCCCGTGAAGATCCCCTTCTCGTCCTGGGCGGAGGCTTCGTAGACGTTCGACCCGCCGGAGCCCGAACGCGCGAGAACCTCCGCCGGGTCGAGAGCCGCCATCGTGTCGACGACCGGTTTTGCGTTGCGGTTGCGGTACGCCGCCTCCGTGCGCCGCACCCGGGGGGACGCATCGGACGAGCCCGTCATCCGCGTCTTCCACTGGAGGTACCGCGCGTCGGGCGCCTGAACGTCAAGGGCGTGGGAACCGGCCGTCCAATTGGACCATGCGCTCCACGTCGTGTCCGGCGTCGCGGACTCACCCGATCGGAACGCGAATTCGACCTTCGTTCCTGGAGGGGCCTCGCCGTCCCAGCGAAAGGCGCCGAACCGACTCGTGCGCGCCGTGTCCTTCACGGGCGACAGGTACTCACCGACGGCGGGGCCGGTCCCGGGACGGTAGATCGCGCTCGATCCGTTCGTGCCGACATCCTCTCCGGCCACGATCGTCACCTGCTTTTCGTCGAATGTGCGCGCGAGCGACCAGGCATCCGGCACGAGCGCGTACAGCTTGCCTTTCGGGCCCGTCGCCGCGAGCACGCCGTCGCCGCCCGGATTGCGGGCGAGGTCGAACACGATTTCGTCCGAGCTCGTCCAGACGCTGCGCGGCAGCTCCGCGCCCTCGAAGACGAGGACCTCGGAGGAGTAGCCGCCGTGCGAGGACCCGCGCGACGGAGCCAGGCGGGCGGACGACACGGACACCGAGACCTCGGCTCGCGGCTTGTCCTCGTCCTCGCCGGGCGCTCCCGCCTTGGGCGCCTTGGCCGCAGGCAGCACGGCCGGCACCGAGATCGGCTCGCTCGCCCCCGAAGACGTATCCGCCGCCGCCGCCACCGCTACCCACACGCGGCCGGAACGGTCGGCGGCAATCGCGGTCACTTCGGTCTTCGACGAGTCGTAAACCGTCGCGACCCGGCCGGCCTTGTCCATGCGGAGCACGAGACCGGAGCCCGACGTGCCGGCCCAGAGCCGTCCCTCTGCGTCGACGAAAAACGCGCGGATGTGCGCATCGGTCGTCGCGTGGACGCGCTCGCCTTTTCCGGGACCGGTCACGCGGTGGATCTCGCCCGGCAGGCCCGTGCCCACGTAGAGCGCGGGACCGTCGAAAGCGAGCGCCCAGACGTACTGCGCCTTCGTGTCGTAGTAGAGAGAGGACTTCGCGCCCTGGATCCGGTAGACCTTGCCGCCCGGCGACGCGCCCGCGTAGAGGGCGCCGTCCGGCCCGACCGCGAGCGCCGTCACCTCCTGCTCGGTGAGCTGCGCTTGGGTCTCGACCCCGGACGCGGTCACCCGCAGAATCTTTCCCGAGTCACCGGTCGCGACGAAGAGCTCGCCCGCCCGGCCCCTGCCGGCGGCGAAGAGGACGGGCTCCGAAATGCCCTCCACCTTCACGAGCACGCGGCCGAGCAGCAGCGTCCCGTCGGAGCCGACCGAAACTCCCCGCGCTTCTCCCGCCGAGAAGTCCGCCGCCGTGTCGCAGACCCATATTTTTACGGATGCCGCCCCGAGACTGGCGGCAGAGAGGCACAGGGCGAGGCCCAGTACACCCGGCCCGGCGAAACGGCGGCTCACCAGGTCCTCGGGAGGACTTCCAGGGTCAGGCGCGCGGATCCGGCGATCGGGACCGGCTGCTCGACGGATTCTGACTGCAGCCTCAGGTAGCCGAGGTCGGGCGTTGCGTCGCCGGGGCCGCGGTCGTGGAGCAGCGCCGCGCGGCTCGGCGGCAGCGCCGCGAGCGGCTCCCCCGCCACGAGCGCTCCGGGCGCCGAGCGATAGGCAAGCAGGTTGAGCGTGTTGGGCGGGCGGACCCTCGCGAGGAAATCCAGGACCTGGTCGAGCGAATGGGGGTCGGGCGGAAAGAGCGAGAGGTCGTAGGCTGTCGCCGCGTTCCCGTCGCCGACGAAGACCGTCATCGGGCCCGGCGGCACGTCCGCCGGCACCTTGACGGTCATCACGACACGGCGCGGCCCCCCCCGGAAGTCCTCGACGTCCACCCACACCGGCACGGCGTCTCCCGGGTGCACGCGTTCCTTCTGCGCCTCCACGTGCACGACGCGGGCGCTCTGGAGGCGATCGGAGTGAGCGATTTCGACGTCGACGCCGCGGATCGCGAGGTCGTGGAATTCGTTGGCCATCAGGTAATTCGTCAGCAACGCCAGCGACGCCACCGCGTCGTCCTTGGCGGAAAGCCCGGAGAACACCGAGTCCCAGTGGACGGTCCGCTCGGAAGTCTCGATCGACGACTTCCAGACGATGGTCCGCTCGCCCGCCCGCTTCTCGAGCGTCGACAGGACGTTGTCGATCGCCATGGCCAGCAGGATCGGCGTGAGCATCGAGTTGTGCACGACCTCGAAATGAAACGTCTGCGTCGGAAACTCCTCCGAGCCCATGCGGATCGTCACGGGGACCATCTTCGGCGCCTCGCCGAAGCTGCCGAGAATGCCCGTCGACCGGTCCTGCGAGACCGAGCCGAGCACGGACCCGGTCGTGGAGAACTTGAATGAGCGGTATAGCGACGGCAGGACCGTCAGCACGTCGGCGCGGGCCATCGGCATGTCCACGGGCCCCATCGAGAGAAACGGATGCCCGAAGGCCAGCAGCGAGTTGCCCTCGACCCACGTCACGGTCCCCGTTGCAGACAGAACCATGTCGCCCGAGAGGAGCACGGCGGCGACCGCGGAACCCGGCTCGAGCGGGCTGCCGGCAGAGGGAGAGGCTCCGGCCGCGGCTGGCGCCGAGGCGCCCGAGGGCGCGACGAGCCAACCCGCGGCTTGCGCGACTTCGCCGAAGAGCTTTCCCGGCGCCAGCGAGCCGGAGAGCGACACCGGTAAGGGAAGCGGCGATGGCCCGGTGGACGCGGCCTCGGCCCTGAGCGGCTTGACCAGCGCCGCGAGCGGCTCCGCGAACATCCGGTCCCGGAAGGCTGTGATGAACGTGGAGGCCCTCGTCGCCGCGCCTCCGATCGGGACGGGCGGCGTTGCCGGGGCCTTCCTGATGTCGAGCATGCTCTGGATCGGCGTGATGCCGCAGATCGGCTCGCGCGAGAACGGCCAGCCGTAGGCCAGCGCTCCGATCAGCTTGCCGTCGACGTAGATCGGGCTGCCGCTCATGCCGGCGATGATTCCCGTGCGGTCGAGCGTGTCGCCAAGAATGCGCGCGAGGATGAGATCCTGCTTGGGCGCGTAGCTCTTCAAGAGACCCACGATCTCGACTTCGAAGCGCTGGACACCCTTGCCGTCGCCGAGATCGGAGAGGCCGTAGCCTTTCATCCCGGGAGTCAGGTCACCCGCGGGAAGAATGCCAGTCGGGTCCGCGAGCCCAATTGCGGCCGTCGCCAAAAACGCCGTCGCGAGCGCCATCGAGCGCGCAATCGTCCTCACATGGGGCACAACGCCTCGGCCTCGCCGCTCCATTCCCTTTGACCCTCTTTCGAGCCTATGTTACGGTCGAAAGCGATGTTGGCGTCCGTGATTCAACCCGTCACCTCGGAAAACCTCTCCGGGCAGCCTTCCCTCCTCTCCTTCTTCGCCGAAACCGGCCCGACCGCCAAGGTCGTCCTGGGGATCCTGCTCTTCTTCTCATTCGTCTCCTGGGTGATCATTTTCGCCAAGTTCATCCGCCTGCGGCGGGTGTCCCGGCAGTCGGAGAAGTTCGTGAGCTTCTTCCGCAAGTCCAAGCGCTTCTCGGAGGTCAACACCTTCGCCGGGGAGCTCTCCGACACCCCCCTGACGACGCTCTTCAAGGCCGGCTACGCCGAGCTCGACGCCCAGGTCAAGGCGATCCGCGCCGACGACGCGCCCACGACGGCCGGAGGCACCACGGGAAAGCTCCTCATCAAGAACATCTCCGGAATCGAGCGCGCCCTCGAGCGGGCCATCGGCGTCGAGATGTCGCGCCTGACGAAGTCCATGACGTTCCTCGCGACGACCGCCTCGGCCTGCCCCTTCATCGGCCTCTTCGGGACGGTTTGGGGCATCATGCAGTCCTTCCGCGCAATCGGGATGACGGGCTCGACCTCGATCGCCGCCGTGGCGCCCGGCATCTCGGAAGCCCTCGTGAACACCGCCGCCGGCCTCGCGGCCGCGATCCCGGCGATGATCTTCTACAACTATTTCATGGGGAAGGTCCGGGAGCAGCGCGCGGGGATGGAGGACTTTTCGCTGGAGTTCATCAACCTGGCCGAGCGGAACTTCACGTAGGCCGCGGGGTCTCTTCTTCCTAAATGGCCTTCCAACGCCAAAACAGCGACCCCTTCGACCACCTGGCGGACATCAACGTCACGCCGCTGGTGGACGTCATGCTGGTCCTGCTGATCATCTTCATGGTCACGGCGCCCATGCTCCACCAGGGCATCTCGGTGGCTTTGCCCAAGACGGCGACGACCAACCTGCGCTCGACGCTCGAGGATCCGATCGTCCTCTCGATTTCGAAAGAGGGGCTCTACTACATCAACGAGACCCCGGTCGCACGCGGCCTGCTCAAGGATCGGCTGCGCGCCATTCTCAGGGGACACAAGGAAAAGGCCGTCCTGCTCAAGGCCGACCGCGGCCTCTCTTACGGCACGGTCATCGAGACGCTCGATCTTCTGAACCGCATGGGAATCGAGAGCCTCGGCATGATCACGGACACCTCGGGGTCCACCAGGAAGTGAGGATCGCGCCCTAGCGCGGGCGGCCCATGGACGCCGTCGGCGACCTTCTGGCAGAGCGACGCGTAGACCGGTTCCCCCTGGCGCCGGCGGTCGCGCTGGCCATCCTGCTGCACGCGGGCGTCCTCGGCGGCCTGTTCGCGTCCACGTTCTCCAAACCGATGCACTTCGCCCCTCCGCGCGCGGTGGCGGTGCGGCTCCTCTCGGCCGGCTCTCTGCGCGCGCCGGCGCCGGTGCAGGCGCAGGAGCCGGCGCCGCCGGCGGCCGCGCCCAGGCCGAAAATCGAGAAGCCGGTGGAGGACGCAGCGAAGCCTTCGAAGAACGCCGTCCTGCTTCCGGCAAAAGAGGACAAGAGGAAGCCGACTCCGCCGCCCGTCTCGCGCCCGGGCAAGACGGCGGCTCCGGCCGTCAGCCTTCCCACCGCCGGCGAGGAGTCGGCGGGCTCGGCTGGCGCGGATGCTCCGGGCGCCGGCGGCTCCGCCGGGATCGGCAGCCTGAAGCTCGACCAGGCGGACTTCAAGTACCCGGTCTACATCGAGCGCCTCGTCCTGATCATCAGCACGAACTGGTTCAAGCCGGCGCAGTCGGTGCAAACCAGTCCGGTCGTGCACTTCCAGATCGAGCGCGACGGCACCATCATCGACCCGCGGGTCGTGACCTCGAGCGGTCTGCCCTACGTGGACCGCGCTGCGTTGCGAGCGGTCATGGCGTCGTCTCCCCTCCCGCCTCTACCGGCGGAGTACGGGGGCCCGCACCTCGGAATCCAGGTGGTCTTCGAATGACGAACCGGAGGAACTCCATGCGTCGACGCCTCACATTCGCCGCCGCAGCCCTGCTCGGGCTGGCCGTGCGGCAGCCCGCAGCGGCCCAGGCCCCCGCCTCGACGCCGGCCCCCGCCGACGACATCCAGATCGTGATCAAGGGCGGCGGCGAACGGAGGCTGGCGGTGGCCGTTCCGGCCCTCTACGCCCCCGGCTCCGCCGCGCTCCAGGCGAAGGTCGTGGAGCCCTTCACCGCCACGTTACGCTCCGACCTCGAGTACGCGGGAGCCTTCGCGGTCACCGATCCCGCGCACTACCCTTCCAACGCATACCGCGACCCGACGACCCCCGACGCCGCGGACCGATGGCTCGGCACCGGGGCCGAAGTCCTCGTGGATACGCGCGGCGAAGTCGCCGGCGACCGCGTTTCCGTCGAGGCTCGCGTCTGGGACCTCAAGTCCCGCAAGCTCATCCTGGGGCGCAAGTATTCTGGCGGCGCATCGTATGTCGAGCGCATCGCCCACACCCTCGCCAACGACCTCGTCAAATACTTCACAGGAAAACCCGGGGCCTTCCTTTCGACGATCCTCTTCGTTTCCGAGCAGGGCGGGATCAAGGAGATCGGCGCGATGGACTTCGACGGACGGGGCATCCGGCAGCTCACGTCCCACAAATCCATCTCCATCAGCCCGAGCGCCGCGGCGGGCCGGGTCGCCTACACCTCGTACGTGCGGCTCTTTCCGCAGATCTGGACCATGGCCCTCGACGGCGGCGACAAGAAGGAAGTGGCCACGGGCGTCGAGTTGAACGCCTCGCCTTCCCTCTCGCCGGACGGCAGCCAGATCGCGTTTGCCGGATCGGCGAAGGGCAACAGCGACATCTACACGATCGGTGCGGGCGGCGGCGGACTCCATCGCCTCACGACCAGCCGCGCCCTCGAGGCCTCCCCTGCGTGGTCGCCCACCGGGCGGCAGATTCTTTACACGTCGGACCTCGCGGGCACGCCCCAGATCTACCTCATGGACGCCGAGGGCACCGGATCCCGGCGCGTGTCGCTCGCGGGCAACTGGAACGACGAGGGCGCCTGGTCGCCGGACGGCTCGAAGATCGCGTTCGCCTGCCGCAACGAGGGCGACTTCAACATCTGCGTCATGGATTTCGCCACGGGGCAAACCGTCCAGGTCACCTCCGAGGGCTCCAACGGGCACCCGAGCTGGTCGCCGGACGGACAGAAGATCGCCTACTCGTCGCGGCGCAGCGGCTCGACTCAGATCTACACGGTCGACGTGAGCGGACAGAACAAGCGCCAGCTCACCCAGGGCGTCAATCACGTCCAACCTTTCTGGGCGCCATGACCGATTCGGGTCTTCGGGCTGGGGTTTTCGCAAACTCTTTGCTATATTGACTTTCGGAACCGCTGGCCCCCGCATTTTCGCCCGGCCTTGCGGGCCAAGGAGAACGGCAATGAAGAGAACATCCACGACTCTCACGACCCTCGCGACCATCGCGCTGCTCGGGACCCTGCTGCCCTTTGCGGCCGCCTGCAAGAAAAAGGCGCCGACGACGACCGCCGATGCCCGCCCGCCCGTGACCGCGGCGAAGCCCCCGGCGGAAAAGGAAGTGGCCCCGCCTCCGGCGGCCGCACCGACCAAGGACGTCGAGGTGATCGAGGTCCTGTCCATGGACATCGACGTTCTGAACAAGAAGGGCTATCTCTCCGACGCTTTCTTCGACTATGACCAGTCCGACCTGCGCGAAGACGCCCGCTCCGTGCTCGCCGGCGACGCGCAATGGCTCAAGAAACATGCCTCCGTGCAGGTCCTCATCGAAGGCCACTGCGATGACCGCGGCACGGCCGCATACAACCTCGCGCTCGGCGACCGCCGCGCCAATGCCGCCAAGGAATACCTCATCTCGCTCGGCATCGACGGCTCGCGCCTGCGCACCGTGTCCTATGGCAAGGAGCGTCCGTTCTGCACCGAGTCGACCGAGAGCTGCTGGCAGAAGAACCGCCGCGCTCACCTGGTCATCACGGCCAAGTAGCCTTGACGGCTCTCAAGCGCTGCCTCCTGGCTGGTCTTTCCACGGCGGCCCTCCTCGCGGGGGCCGCCTGCGTCTCGTCGAGCGACATCGACGCCCTGCATCGCCAGATGAACGACATCCAGAAGCAGATCCAGTCGCTCGAGCGCAAGTCTTCGAGCAAGGAAGAAGTCGAAAAGCTCAACCAGAACGTCGCGACGCAGACACAGCAGCTGCTCAAGTCGAACGCGGATACCGCCGTCAAGCTCGGCGAGCTCACGACGAAGATGGAGCAGCTCGAGGCCAAGCTGGAGGATACGAACCGGCGCCTCTCCCAGCTCTCCCAGCAGATCGCCGAGACGCAGGGCGATCTGCTGCGCTTGCGGACCACCGGCGGGGCCGCTGCCCCGGCCTCCTCCGCGAGCCCGGCCGCGGCTACCGGCCGCACCGAGCCGTCGCCCGCCGAGCTCTACGACACGGCGTACGGTGATTACACGAAGGGACGCTACGCCCTCGCGACCCAGGGCTTCGAGGACTACCTCGCGGCCTACCCTTCCACCGACCTTTCCGACAACGCCGAGTACTGGATCGGCGAGTCGCACTACGCCCAGAAGAAGTACCCCGAAGCGATCGCCGATTTCGAGAAGCTCCTCAAGCAATGGCCGGCCAGCGACAAGGCAGCCGCCGCGCTACTCAAGAAGGGGTATGCCATGCTCGAGCTCGGCCAGAAGGCCGAGGCCGTCGTTCAGCTGCAGTACGTCATCCACGAATTTCCAACTTCGGACGAGGCTCGCCTCGCCCGCGCGAAGTTGAAATCCATCGGAGTCGAAGCGAAATAGTCACAGAAGCAGGAAGACCCGAACGCGTCTTCCGCGAGAGCAGGAGTCTCATGGCCAACATCAAGTCCGCCGAAAAGCGCAATCGCCAGATGACGAAGAAGCGAGCCCGCAACAAGACCCGCGTCTCGCGGCTGCGCACCGCCGTCAAGAAGTACGGCCAGCTCGACGCCAAGAAGAAGACCGAAGCCGTTGCGACGACGCACTCCGAGATCGACCGCGCCCGCGCCAAGGGCGTGATCCACAGGAACGCGGCCGCGCGGTACAAGAGCCGGCTCGCGAAGAAGGCCGCGAAGAAGTAGCCTTCTAGAAGCCCTCCAACATGCTCGTCACCAGGCTCTGCGCGAAGCGGTCGGCCACCCGGTCGATGGCGTAGTTCTCGAGATCCGCGTAGGACGCGGCCGTTTCCGAGAACTGGTAGTTGTCGCGGAAGGTGAACGCCGGGTTCTCCCAGATGGCTTTCCCGTCGGGCAGCTGCTTGAGGGCAACCTTCGCCGTGACCCGCACCTGGTAGTCAGTCGCTCGGCCCCGGGCATCGAATGCGACCGGGTAGAGGTCGAACGCCAGGACGATCCCCGAGAGCTCGGCGTTAGCGCCGTCGGCCCCCGACTGCACCTTGAAGCGCCCCCGCGACGCGAGCTCCCGGGCGATCGCTTCCGAGAAGCGCTGCTCGACCTGCACCCGCTGCGTGCGGTTCTCGAGCGTCGTGAACTGGATCACGCGGATCGATTCCGGGAGCGACGATCCCTTTCCAACCAGCGCGTAGCCGCAGCCGGCGGCCTCCAGAAGCGCAACCATGACGATCAGGGCTCCTACCCCCCGCCTCCCGCTCCCCGCCTCCCGATCCATCAACGCACGACCAGATTCAGGAGCCGGTCCGGCACGAACACCGTCCGCGTGACCTGCCTGCCCTCGACCCAGCTCCGGATCCGCTCGTCCGAGCGCAGGAGCGCCATGGCGTCCGATTCGGATGCGCCCCGGGCGACCTCCAGTCTTCCGCGAACCTTTCCGTTGACCTGGACCACGATCGTGACTCCAACGGGCGTCGCCAGCTCAGGGTCGAACACCGGCCAGGACGACTCCACCAGGAAGCCCTTCTCGCCGAACCGCCGCCACCACTCCTCGGTCAGGTGCGGCGCGATCGGGTGGAGCAGCTGGAGGAGGGTCCGCGCGGCCGCGCGCACCGTCGAGGGCGACTCGGAGCCTTCCTCGAGCGCCTCGGCAATTCCCCGCTGAAACTCCATGAGCGCGGCAATCGCCGTGTGAAAATGGAAGCGGCTCGCGTCCTCGCTCACGCGCTCGATCGACCGGTGCGTCAGGCGCGCAAGGGGCGTGTCTCGGGGCGCCTCGCCACGGGCGGCATCGGCGCTCTGCTGCTCGACCCGCGAGCACAGATCGTGGACGCGATTGAGAAAGCGGTAGGCCCCGGCCACGCCGTCCTCGGACCACTCCGATTCCTTTTCCGGAGGGCCGATGAAGAGCGTGTAGAGGCGCACGGTGTCGGCGCCGTACCGTTCGATCAGCTCGTCCGGCGACACCGTGTTCCCGCGCGACTTGGACATCTTCTCGATCTTTCCGGTCGCCGCGTTCAACCGCGTGATCATCCCCTGGTTGAAGAGCCGCTCGAACGGCTCCTCGAGGTGCACGAGGCCAAGGTCCTTGAGCACGCGGCAGATGAACCGCGCATAGAGCAGGTGCAGGATGGCGTGCTCGATTCCCCCGATGTACTGGTCGACCGGCATCCAGCGCCGGACGCGCTCGGGGTCGACCATCTTTTCGGAATCGTGCGGGTTCAGGAAGCGCAGGTAGTACCAGGAGGAGTCGACGAACGTGTCCATCGTGTCGGTCTCGCGCCGAGCCGCCTTGCCGCAGCGCGGGCACCGGGCGTTGACGAACGCAGCAGACTTGTCGAGCGGGTTTCCCTCCAGGCCGCGAAACTCCACCTCCTCGGGAAGAAGCACCGGCAGGTCCGCGTCCGGCACCGGCACGATCCCGCAGTCCGGGCAGTGGATCGCGGGAATCGGCGTGCCCCAGTAGCGCTGCCGCGAGATGAGCCAGTCGCGCAGCCGGTAGCCGACCTTGCCCTTGCCGACTCCTCTCTGCTCGAGCCACTGGATGGCCACGCGAATCGCCGGCGGTCCGTTGGGCGTGCCGTCCCAGTCGCCGGAATGGCACAGGTGGCCTTCATGCAGCAGCGGCCCCGTCATCGCGGCCGGCTCGATCTCCTCCTCTCCGATCCGATAGACCGGCCGGATCGGAAGCCCGTACTGGCGCGCAAATTCGAAGTCCCTCTGGTCGTGCGCGGGCACGCCCATGATCGCGCCGGTCCCGTACTCGGGCAGCACGAAGTTCGCGAGCCAGACCGGGATCTTGTCGCCCGTCGCCGGGCTGACCGCAAAAGCGCCCGTGTCGAGCCCTTCCTTGTCGCCCCCTTCGGACTCGCGCTCCAGGCGCGACTCGCGCCGAACACGATCGACGAAAGCCTCGATCGCCGCCGCGCGGCCGGACCCTTTCGCCAACAGCGCCACGCTCGGGTGCTCGGGCGCGAGCGCCAGGAAGCTCGCTCCGTGCAGCGTGTCGGGACGGGTCGTGAAAACCGTGACCGGCTCGGCAAGGCCGTCGACCTCAAACAGGATCTCGGCTCCCTCGGAGCGGCCGATCCAGTTGCGCTGCATCGTCTTGACTCGGTCGGACCAGTGCGGCAGGTTGTCCAGACCCTCGAGCAGCCGCTCGGCATACTCCGTGACCCGGAAGAACCACTGCGTCAGATCGCGGATCGCGACTGCGTCGCCCGAGCGCTCACAGCGACCGTCCACCACCTGCTCGTTGGCGAGCACCGTCCGGCAGCCCGGACACCAGTTGACGGGCGCCGTCTTGCGGTAGGCCAAGCCCCGCTCCCACATGCGCAGGAAGAGCCACTGGTTCCACCGGTAGTACGCCGGGTCACACGAAGCCAGCTCCTTGGACCAGTCGTAGAGGCAGCCGAGCGCAATCAGCTGCTCCTTCATGCGCGCGATGTTGCCGAGCGTGTATTCGCGGGGTGGGACGCCGCTCTTGATCGCCGCGTTCTCGGCTGGGAGGCCGAAGGCGTCCCAGCCCATCGGGTTCAGGGCCTTGCGCCCCGCCATCCGCTCCCGGCGGTACAGGGCGTCGCCCAGAATGTAGTTGCGCCCGTGCCCCACGTGGAGCCGGCTGCCGGAGGGATATGGGTACATGTTGAGCATGTAGAACTCGTTGCCCGGCACGGCCGTGTCGACCTCGGCGACGCGCTCCTCGGCCCAAAGGCGCTGCCACTTGCCCTCGATCTCGGACGGGGAGTACTTCTCGGACATCGGACGGGCAATATAACCGAAGGGAGTCCGACGACCGGTTAGCGATCGGCCGATCAGCGACTACCGACTGCCTCCCGCGCGCCGAACCCGCAGTGTCGCGTCGGGCAACTTGAGCAACGGGTAGTCCAGCCGCCCGGACGTTTCGAGCTCGGTCAGCGTCAGGCCGCGCGGGCGCTCCAGGGCGCGGGAACCGAACGGGATGTAGCGCGCGTCGACACCGTTGATCGAAGACGACGGGTCCGAGAAGACGAAGCCGCGGTCGGGGTAGTAGATCTCGATCCATCGGTGGTAGAGGCCGCCGATGTGGGAGTCGTAGCCCTCCGCTCCGGGCTTGGCGCGGAGTACGCCCTGCACCGTGCGCGCCGTGATTCCAACGCGCCGGAGCAGGTCCACGGCGAGCTCGGCGAATCCCACGCAGTGGGCTCGCCTGGATCCGAAGACAGAGGACGGGTCCTGCTTGCGGCCTCGGTCGGCGTCGTACCGGACCGACGAGGCGATCCCGGTGAGAATCCGCTCGACCGCCAGCGCCTGAGCATTCGCACCGCCGACGAGCGCCAGCGCCCAGGCGTCGCGCTCGGGCGAGGCCGGGAGGGCCGCGTCCCGGGGTACCCCCGTCGGAAACGGCGCGCGGCTCTCGAGAGGCCCCCCGCTGACCTGAACCCGCAGCTCCAGGCTGCCGTCGGACGTGGGTGAGACTCCGAGCGAGTAGCCGTCGTTGTCGTACTGGTCGAAGAGTCCCGAGGCCGCTCCGGACGCCCGATACACGGCGAGCTCGTCGCCGAGCCCGACCCCTGCCGTCGCTGCGAGCAAGCAAGCGAGCGCCAGGCTCCGGATGCCGCTCACGACTCCACGGCCTCCCCGCGCCGCCCCTTGAGCACTCCGTCGAGGATGCCGTTGATGAACTGCGAGGACTTGGGCGTCGAGAAGCGCTTGGCGATCTCGAGCGCCTCGTCGATCACGACCGGCCGCGGCGTATCGGGCTCGTGCAGCAGCTCGAAGAGCGCGAGGCGCAGGATGTTGCGGTCGACGACCGGCATCCGCGTGAGCCTCCAATGGTCGGCCTGCTTCGAGATGATGGCGTCGAGGTCTTCGCGGTGAGAGAGCGTGCCCGACACCAGCCGGCGCGTGAAATCCTGGATGCCGTCGGGCGCCTTCTGGAGGTCCTCGGATCGCAGGAACATCTCCTGGGGCTCGGTGCCCGAGACGTCGTACTCATACAGCATCTGGAGCGCGAGCTCCCGGGCCTTTCTGCGGGCGCCCATCTACGCTTTCCCGAGGCTGCGGCGCAGGTTTGCCATCTCGATCGCTGCTTCGGCCGCCTCCCCGCCCTTGTCGGTGCGCTCGCGCGCCTGCTCCATCGTCTCGCACGTCAGGATGCCGAATCCGATCGGGACTCCGGCCTTGACCGTCAGGGCCGCGAGCGCCGAGGCGACCGAGTGGCCAAGCACCTCGTGGTGCGTCGTTTCGCCACGCACGATCGCCGCGAGAGTAACCACCGCATGGAAGCGGCCGGAATCGATCAGAGCCTTCGCCCCGGCGGCGACTTCGAAAGCCCCCGGGACGCGGACCACCGAGACGTCTGCGGCGCGAGCCCCCCGCCGGCGCAGCGTGTCGAGCGATGCCGCGAGCATGGCGTCGGTCACGGTGGGATTCCACCGCGCGCACACGACGCCGATGCGCAATCCCTCCGCGTCGAGGCTGCCCTCGTACTGTTTCGGAGAGAAAGACGCTGCGGCGCGGCGCGGAACGCGCATGCTCAAAGAACTGCCCTCTTTAGAAGAAGAGGAATTGTAACCCGACCCGATCCCTTAGGCGAAGATCCGCTCGAGCTCGGGCGTCTCGCCGTAGTTCCGGACGTAGCGCGCGAGGAACTCCGCCGGCGTGTACCGGGGAGGCTGTGGACCCTGATTCTCGAGGCAGAACACCGCCGCCACGCTGCCGATCCGGCCCGCAATCGGCCACGGCGCGCCGATCCTCAGGCCCCGAATGAGGCCGGCTCGGTAGGCGTCGCCCACTCCCGTGGGGTCGAGGGCTTCTCCCTCGACGCTGGCCGCCGGAACGTGGTGGACGAGCCTGCCCCCCTGACCCAACGGCGCATGGATGGCCGAGCCGTCGGGCCCATGCGTCACGATCAGGACGGGCACCTGCTGCTCGATCTGCTCGCGGGTCAGGCCCGTCTTCTGGGTCAGGATGCCGAACTCGTACTCGTTGACGATCAGGATCTCGGCGCCCTCGAACCCCTGACGCATCTCTTCGCCCGAGAGCCGCGTCACCTGCTGGCTGGGGTCGTAGAGAAACGGGATGCCGCGCTTGCGACAGGACGCGGCGTGGGCGGCCATGGCGGGCGGGTCGTTGGGCGAGATGACGACGAAAGCAATGGTGTCGGGGTCGAGCGTGTCCAGGGGAAACCGGTGCGCTCGCGACATGGCGCCCGTGTAGAAGGACGCCACCTGGTTCTGATCCTGGTCGGTCGAGCAGAAGAAGGACGCCGTGAAAAGGTCCGGATCGAGCTTGAGGCCGGAGACGTCGATGCCTTCCGCCGCGAGCCGGTCGCGGTACTCGGCCGCGTCCACGCCGGCCGTCGCGAGCAGAGCCGGCCGCTCTCCCAAGAGCGCCAGCCCCCACGCGATGTTCGGCCCGCACCCGCCCGGAACCCGGCGCATCTCGTCCACCAGGAACGAGACCGAGAGGCGCGACATCCGGTCGGGGATGAGGTGCTCGGTGAACTTGCCGGGAAACGTCATCAGGTAGTCGAACGCCACCGATCCGGTGACGACGATGCGCCCGTCTTTCCTCACAGATACCTCCCCGCGACCGGTCCCAGCCGCTGCCTCGCCGCTTCCGAGACCGCCTTGCGGTCCGTAATGATCCCAAACCGCATGGCGTCGCGGCAGCCGCAGGTGCGCTGGCCGTCGACCCGCGACACCGCGTCGACCAGCGCGCGCCGAGCCGCCGCGGCATTCTCCCCGAGGACCGCCAGGATGGACTCGACCGAGACCGCCTCGGTCGCCTCCCTCCAGCAGTCGTAGTCCGTGACGAGCGCGAGGCTCGCATAGCAGATCTCGGCCTCGCGGCAGAGCCGCGCCTCCGTCAGGTTCGTCATCCCCACCACGTCCGCGCCCCACGACCGGTAAAGGTTCGACTCCGCGCGGGTCGAGAACTGGGGCCCCTCCATGCACACATAGGTCCCGCCCCGGTGGACGGTGAGCCCGCCCGCCGTGCCGCCCGATTCGAGGCAGCGAGCGAGCTCCGCGCACACCGGGTCCGCCAGGCTGGCGTGCGCAACGACCCCGACGCCATCGCCGAAGAACGAGTCCTGCCGATGGCGGGTTCGGTCGATGAACTGGTCGGGAATTACGGCATGGCGCGGCGCGAGCTCCTCGCGCAGGCTGCCGCAGGCCGAGGCCGACAGGAGCGCGTCGCACCCGAGCATCTTGAAGCCGCACACGTTGGCTCGATAGTTGATCTCCGTCGGCGAGATGCGGTGGCCCCGGCCGTGCCGTGAGAGAAACGCCACCGGGACGGCTCCGAGGGTTCCCGTGAAATAGGAATCCGACGGAAGACCGAACGGCGTTTCGAGGCGTTCCTCCCGCAAGCCCGTGATCGAAGCGAGGTCGTAGACGCCGCTGCCTCCGACGAGCCCGACACGCGCGCCTGCGCTCACGGCGCCAACCCCGCGTCGCGGCGGTGGCTCTCGATGGCCGCCACCACGCGTTCGGCCAGCCCGAGGGCGTCGCGCCCCACTTCGCCCGTCACCAGGGGCTCGCGCCGCTCCCGCACCGCGCCGGCGAAGTCGGCGAGCTCGCGGCAGAGAGGCTCGCCGGCCTCGACCGGGATCGACTCGGCAACGACTCCGGATCGCAAGCCGTCGCGCACGAGGCGATGGGCGGTGACCGAACGGGCGTGCATGTCGATCGAGCAGTAGAGCGGCGGAGCGAAGATGCGCAGCTTTCGCATCGGCTCGGTCGAGACGCGGGAGGCGGTCAGGTTCGCCACGCACCCCCCCTCGAACTCGATCCGGGCGTTGGCGATGTCGACCCGGTCCGTCAGCACGGGCATCCCCGCGGCCCGCACCTCGCGGACCGGGCGCTTCACCAGCGCAATCACGATCTGGAGGTCGTGGATCATGAGGTCCAGCACGACGTCGATATCCAGGCTGCGCGCGGTGGGGACGCCGAGGCGATGGCCCTCGATGAAGATCGGGCCTGCGACTCGCCCCATGACGGCGTCCACCGCGGGGTTGTAGCGCTCGACGTGGCCCACCTCGAGAACGCGGCCGCGGGCCCGCGCGAGGCAGACGAGAGAGTCCGCCTCGCCGTAGGAGGTCGCGATCGGCTTCTCGACGAGCACATCGAGCCCCCGCTCGAGGTAGAAGCGCACGAGGGCGGCATGAGTGGCAGTCGGCGTGGCCACCACGACCGCGTCGGCCCGCGCGGCGACCTCCTCCGGGCTCGACAGGACGACTGTTGCCTGCTCGAGCGCGACCTCCTCGGCCCGCCCCTCGTGGTGGTCATGGACTCCCACGAGCGCAATACCGGCAGTCTGCGCCGCCACGCGGGCGTGCTGGCGTCCAAGATGGCCGACGCCGACCACCGCCAGGCGAACCGGCCCGGCCGGGATCATCGGGCGCGGCGGCTCACTTGATGAAGCCCCGCTCGCTCGAGCGGATGAATTGCACGAGCTCCTCCACGTCGGGCTGGCCCGGCAGCTCCTCGGCGATCCGCTCGAGGGCCTGGCTGGTGTTGAGCTTCGACTTGACGAGGAGGCGATACGCCTTCTGAAGCGCCTCCACCCGCTCGTCGGAAAACCCGGAGCGCTTGAGCCCGATGGTGTTGATCCCGTAGGTCTTCGGGTTCTCGAGGCCGTCGGTCCGGCAGAAAGGAAGCACGTCCTGGCGGCACCCCGTGTAGGCCCCGAGGAACGCGAAGGCCCCAACCCGACAGAACTGGTGGACCGCGTTGAACGCGCCGATCTTGGCGTTGGACCCCACCTCGACGTGGCCGGCGAGGACCGCGCAGTTGGCCATGACGACGCTGGAGCCGATGCGGTTGTCGTGGCCCACGTGGGTGTAGTTCATGAAGTAGTTGTCGTCGCCGACGACGGTCTCGCCGCCCCCGTTCGCTGTCCCCCGCTGCACCGTCGAGAACTCGCGGAACACGTTGCGCGAGCCCACGACGAGCCGCGTGGGCTCTCCCCGGTACTTCAGGTCCTGCGGTTCGAAGCCGAGCGCCGCGTGGGGAAACACGCGGTTGTCTTCGCCAAAAACGGCCGGCCCCTCAAGCGAGGCATGGTTTCCGATCGTCGTCCGGTCTCCGAGCACGACACCGTCGCCGATGACCGCATACGGTCCGATCGAGACCCCCGTCCCGAGCTCCGCGCCCGGCGCCACGACGGCCGAGGGATGGATCATCACGCTGCTCACGGCCGCTCCACCAGAACCGAGAGCAACTCGGCCTCGGCACACAGTTTTCCGTCGACGGTCGCAGTTGCCCGGCACTTGCAGACCCGCATCTTCAGCGACATGATCGACGCTTCGATCCGGAGCTGATCCCCGGGGACGACCGGCCGGCG
The DNA here is from genome assembly GCA_031360505.1 of Acidobacteriota bacterium. Classification (GTDB taxonomy): domain Bacteria; phylum Acidobacteriota; class Thermoanaerobaculia; order UBA5066; family Gp7-AA6; genus DAHUXD01. The sequence continues at coordinate 2,345 of JANMBR010000258.1, read as the reverse complement.
AAATCGGCAGCGGTCCACGCCCGAAAGATAGAGGAGCTTCTTCTCCTTGTCTGGCGTGACCCCGAGCAGAGCGACTCCGGCCACCTGCGCCATCGCTTCGAGGACCAGCACGCCGGGCATGACCGGGTTGCCGGGGAAATGCCCCTGGAAGAACTCTTCGTTGAAGGTCACGTTCTTGATGCCGACCACCCGCTTGCCCGGTTCGAGCTCCAGGATCCGGTCCACGAGCAGGAACGGGTAGCGGTGCGGCAGGGTCTTCAGGATTTCGCCGATGCCGAGCTCCAAGGTGGTCCCCCTTTCTCGAGCTTTTCGACGGCCGCCTCGAGCGCGGAGATCCGCGCCAGGGCCGTCTCGAGCTTCCCGACGAGGGCCGCTCGTTTCAAGAACTCCCGGTGCGGCAGCGCGGGCATCCCGGACACGACCTGCCCAGCTCCCACCCGGCCCTGTCGCGCGATCCCGGCCTGGCCGGTCAACACCGCGCGGTCACCGATCGTGGCGTGGTCGGACACACCCACCTGGCCGGCCAGCGTCACGCCCCGCCCCAGGCGCGAGGATCCGCCGATTCCCGCCTGGCCGCAGAGGATCGAATGCTCGCCCACGACTACGTTATGCCCCACCTGGACCAGGTTGTCGACCTTCGTCCCTCGGCCGATCACGGTTTCTCCGAGCGTCGCGCGATCGACCGTGGCATTGGCTCCGATCTCGACATCGTCCTCGAGCCTCACGATGCCGACCTGCGGCACCTTTCGGTGCCCCTGTCCATCCCAGACGTACCCGAACCCGTCGGATCCCACGACCGCTCCCGGCTGCAGGATGCATCGGTCGCCCACAAGACAGTCGGCGAGGATGGCGGCGCCGGGACCGACGACGCAGTCTTGCCCAACCACCGCCCCTCGGCCGATGAAGGCCCCCGGCCGAATGCGCGTTCGAGCACCGATTCGAGTCCCCTTCTCCACCGTGGCTCCCGGCTCGATCAGGACCCCCGCGCCCAGTTTCGCGGTCCCGTGGACGAACGAGCCGCGGCCGACGCCGCTCGGCAGCCGCTCCGGCGGGTGCAGGTGTTCGAGCCACAGGGCCAGGGCCAGCCGGGGCGACTCCACCACGACACACGGCCTGCCTGCTCGAAGGCCCGGATCGGAGACGAGCAGCGCCCCGGCGCGACTCTCGCGCGCCTCACGCGCCCGGCGCTCGTCGACGATCCAGGAGAGATCTTGCGGGCCCGCCGACTCGAGGGTCGCAACGCCAGTCAGGCGAGCGCCCTTATCCCCGTGGACACGGCCCCCCGTCGCACGGGCGACTTCGGCGAGGGTGAAACCCGCGCCGCCGGAAGCGGCGGGACGCCGGGGCCTGATGGTGCCCTTTCGGGGGGCGCTCACGCGGGCCACGGCGTCTGGCTTCCCGAGTCCGGAACTACGGCTTCTTCGTCGGGACCGGCGCCGGGGCGGCCGGTTTGGCAGCGGGCGCGGCGGCCTTGGGCGCACCCTCGGCCGGCTTGGCCGCTGGGACGGCGACGGTGGTATTGAACACCTTCAGCACGTCGTCCGTGATGTCCACCGAGTCGTCCACGAACACCAACCCGGACTGGAATTTGTTGAGGATGAGCGTGTAGCCCTTTTCCTTGCCGACCTGGTTGATGACCGGAAAGACCCTGCGCTCGAGGTCCGAGAGCTCCTTCTTCTGAGCGGCCTCGAGGTCCCGGTTCGCGTCGTCCTGGAAGCGCTTGAAGGCGATCGCCTTCTCCTGGTAGCTCTTCTGAAGGGCATCGCGCTTGTCATCGGCCATCGCCGATCCCTGATCGGCGAGCTTCTGCTCCATCTCGCGGAGCTCCTTGGAGAGCTTGTCGCCCTCCTCCTTCTTGACCTCGTTCAACTTCTTGACCCGGTTGAAGGCTTCCTTACCGAGGGCGGACTCCTGGACGAGGCGCTCGACGTTGATCACGCCGATCTTGAGCCCCGCAGCCGGGGCGGGGGCAGTTCCCTGGGCACTGGCGACGGTCGCGATCAGGGCGGCCGCCACCGCAAAGGCAAAGCGTTTCATTCAAACTCCTTCTTCCGCGAAAGCGCGGAAGTGTAGCAAAAATCGCGTTCGACACAACAGCCCCGTTTTCGCGCCCATTCCGAGCCTCTGGAGCGCCGATCGGGCGCCTCGGCTCCTTCACGGAGCCAAAATGCCCTGGTAGCCGACGTTCCCTCTCCTGTCCGCGCGTCGAGCGCGGCTCAGGACGTCCGCGGCTTAAAACGTCCGCCCGATCGAGAAGGTGAAGCCCGACTGCTTCTCGGTGAGGTTGTTGATGGGGAAGCCGAACTGGTCCAGCGGCTGGACCGTGTGCAGGTTGATGGCGTAGA
>JANMBR010000061.1:0-28379 GCA_031360505.1 Acidobacteriota bacterium | reverse complement strand
CCGGAATGCGCATCGTGTTCGGAGGCCTCTACGAGCAACAGCAGAACTCGTTTCGAGAGCTCCTCTTCGTCCTGCTCGGAGGCCTGCTGCTCGTTTCGATCGTACTGCTCTTCCAGTTCGGTGATTGGCGCGCGCCGCTCTTGACCGCCGTCATCTCCATCGCGGTCCTCGCCGGCGTGTTCGGCGCGCTCCTCGTCACCGGGATGACGCTCAACATCTCGAGCTTCGTCGGCGGCATCATGATGGTGGGCATCGTCGGCGAGAACGCGATCTTCGTCATCCACGAGGCGCGCGAATCCCTCCGCCACGGTGCGGCCGTTCCCGAGGCCTGGGCGCTCGCGGCTCGGCGTCGGCGGCGCCCGGTCGCAATGACCGTCCTCGCCAGCGCCTTCGCGCTGGCCCCGCTCGCGCTCGCCCTCGGCGAGGGCTCACAACTCCAGCAGCCGTTGGCCATCGCCGTCATCGGCGGGTTCGTCCTGTCGGGATTCCTCGTCCTCTGGGTCCTGCCCGCGCTCTACTGCGCGATCGACCCGCGGGGGCGGCTCGCCTGCCACAGCGTCGAGCACGAGCACCACGAGCACCGGCCGTAGGGGCGGGGCTTGCCCCGCCCGCCTCAGCCAATCCTGATTCTCGCGGGCGGCCCAAGGGCCGCCCCTACGGCACCAAGAGCCTCGCCCGGCGTATTCGCTCTTTCTCAGGCCGCGGGCAGCTCGATGATGAAGGCGTTGCCTCGCGGCGAGCGCGGCTCGACGCGCACGACCCCTCCGTGGAGGGCTGCGGCCCATTGCACGATCGCCAGGCCCAGGCCGCTTCCCGGAATGCCCTCGCTGCGCGATCGCTGGGAGCGGTAGAACCGCTCGAACACGCGCTGGCGTTCCTCTTCGGAGAGAACAGGCGCCTCGTCGAGAACCCGCAACACGACGCGGTCGGACTCGCGCGAAAGGTAAACACCGACGCGCGCCCCCGTGGGCGAAAACTTGACGGCGTTCTCGAGCAGGTTCACGGCGGCCCGACGCAGCAGGCGCTCGTCGCCCCGCAGCTCGAGCCCCGGCGGGGTCTCGATCTCGATACGAATCCTGCGGCCCGCGGCGACGCCCCCGAGCGAGCGGGCGACCTCCCGGACGATCTCCCCCAGGTCCACCAGCCGCCGCTCCAGCGGCTGCTCGAGCAGTTCGCCTTCCGCGAGCAGCGTCAGGTCGCTGACGAGGTCCGACAGGTGGGTGCTCTCCAGGCCGATGGCACGCAGCGCTTCGCGGTACTCCTCGGGGCTTCGGTCGCCGGAGAGCGCGAGCTCCGCCCCGATCCGAACGATGGACACCGGCGTCTTCAACTCGTGCGCTGCGTCCGCGACGAAGCCCTTCGTCCTGGCCATCGACAGTTCGATCCGCTCCAGAAGCAGATTGAACGTCGAGGCCAGCCGACCGAGCTCGTCTCCCGAGTTCCGGACGTCGAACCGACGTGGCACCGGAGCAGAGGGCGAGGCTGCCATCCGGCCGGCCTGCCTGGTCATCGCATCGATCGGGCGCAACGCCCGTGTGGCCAGCCAGTAGCCGCCGCCGACGGCCAGCAGCAGCCCCGCCGCCCCGAACTCGAGAAGGGCCCGGCGAATCGATGCGAGCGTCTCCTCGACCAGCGTCTTGCGGCCGGCGACGACCAGGAGCACGGACTCCGGAGGCTCCACAGGTAGCTCGATCGTCCGCGCGACCGCCTGCCAACCGCCGGCGAGCGCAAGCGAACTCAGCTGGCCGGAACGTGCGGCGGCCTGCTTTGCCGCCTCGGGACTGAGCGGCTGGTCCCCTCCAGGCCCGGCGCCCGGAATGCGGGCCAGCGGAACCTCTCCTTCGCGCCCCCGACGGATCTCCGCGTAAAGACCGTTGAGCCGGAACTCCTCGAGCGTCAGCGTTGCGGTGCGCTGCAACGGGTTGTCCGAGAGAACGGAATTCGCCGGGCGTTCCACCGCCTCGGGAGTCTCGCCGAGCTCGTCGAGGAGCGCGCCCTGGAGCGTGTCGAGGTTGCTCCGGAGGTCGGCGTCGAAGGACTGCCAGGCGGCAGCGCGATAGCGCAGGTACGCGGCGGACGAAAAGAGGACGAGGACCGTGCCCAACGCGGCGCCGTACCAGAGAGTCAACTTCCAGCGGATCGGAACGCGAGTCAGGCCGGCCCCTGGGGAAGGTCCTCGACCACGTACCCTTCTCCCCGCCTCGTCGTCAGGAAGGACGCCCCGCGGTTGGCGCCCGGCACGTCGATCTTCTGGCGCAATCTCCCGATGTAGACCTCGATCAGGTTGGAGAAGGGGTCGAAGTGATCATCCCAGACGTGCTCGGCAATCTCCTGCCGGGTCACGAGCCGGCCGCGGTTGAGCAGCAGGAACTCGAGCAGGGCGTATTCCTTTCCGGTCAGCTCGACGACGGTACCCCGCACCGCGACCGAACGCCGGCCGCGGTCGACGCGCACGCTGCCCACGGTGAGCGTGATCTGCGGGGGCAGGAGCCGCCGCCGCAGGAGGGCCGCCACCCGCGCCCGCAACTCGGCCACGGCGAACGGCTTTGGCAGGTAGTCGTCCGCGCCGAGCTCGAGCCCACGAACCCGATCCGAAATCTCGGAACGCGCCGAGAGCATCAGGATCGGGGTCGGCACGCTCGCCGCCCGAAGCTCCCGGCACACGGCAAACCCGTCCCTGCCCGGCAGCAGGATGTCGAGGACCACCAGGTCATACGCCGCGATCGTGCCCTGCTCGACCGCTTCGGTCCCATCCCCGACGACGTCCACCGCGTAGCCGGTCTCGCGCAGCGCTCGAGCGATCAGGTGGGCCATGCGCGGATCGTCCTCGACAACCAGAATTCGCATCGGACCGAAATTATAAGCGGCGCTCGAGGCGCGCGACGGAGCGGGCGGACGCGTTTATCGTCCGTTCATCTGCCCGAGCGGCTGCGCTAGCGCGACGTGCGAATGCGCCCCGTGAACTCGCGGGCCGGGGCGTCGGCCGGCCGCTCGCTCGGGACGCCGAGGTAGAAGCCCTGGCCGTAAGGAATGCGCAGCTGGCGGCACTCTTCGAGGTCCTCGGGCGTCTCGATCCCCTCGGCGACGCACACCGCGTTGATGCGGCTCGACAGGTTGACGAGCATCTCGACGACGTCGCGTTTGATCGTGTCGCTGCGCAGGCCGGTGATGAGGGTGTTCGCGACCTTGATGAAGTCGGGCTTCAATTCCGCGATGGCCTGCAGTGAGGCATAGCCGGATCCGGCGTCGTCGATCGCCACCTGGAAGCCCTTGGCGCGCAGCTGTGTCAGCGCCTCCCGAAAGACGGGCAGGTCCCGGATGGCAGAGCGCTCCGTGACTTCCAGAACGACGGGGTACTTCATCGCGAAGAGCGGCGCGATCGTCTGGGGCCCCTCGCGCGCGAGGGTGGCCACCGACTCGGCTTCGACGTTGATGAAGAGGTGCCCGCTCTTCGTCGGCGCGTAGTTCGATGCCGCAGACCCCAGGCAGAGCTGCTCGAGCTCCCACGTGGCCTCGTGCTCGCCGGCGAACTGGAAGAGCAGCTCGGGGCTCTCGAAGGCCGTCTCGACCGGGCCGCGCGTGAGCGCCTCGTGGCCGAAAAGGTCCATCGAGTCGAGCTGGAAGATCGGCTGGTACACCGACCGAATGCGGCGCTTGCGCAGGATGTCCTTGAACGTCTCGCGCAGGTGCGCCTGGCGCTCCTCTTCCTTCGTCGTGGCGATCGTGATCGCCTGCCCGAGAGCGCGGTAGACGAGCCGTTCGATGCGCATCTGGGGGTTCGGCCGGAGCAACGCGTGCCCGACGAACACACCGATGCGCTTGTGGATGCGGGCCCCGAATGCCTCGTCCAGCGAGCCGCGCAGGGAATCCTCGACCTGCCGCGCCTTGCGCTGCAGGCGGGCCGCTGCGTCCTCGCCGGCCTCGAGCCTCGCGAAGACGTAGAAGTCCGAGCCCCCCGCGCGGTTGACCGCGACGAAGTCCTCCGTCGCGAAGATCGTCCCGAACATGCGCCGCAGCGTCCGGGCCGTGTGGCGCAGCAGCGAATCGAAGACCTCCCAGCCGTAGGTCTCCTCGATGTGGCTGTATTGCTCGACGTCGATGTAGAGCACGCCCATGTCGCGGTTGTCGAGCAGCCGGTCGCGCAGAGCATCCACGATGATCGGAACCGTCGGCAACTCTGTCACGGCGTCGAACAGGAGGTTGCGGAAGCGCACCTCTTCGTTCTCGGTGGTCAGGTACGAAGGCGGCGAGTCGTGCTTCTCGTCGAGCAGTCGGCGCACGGTCGAGAGCAGTTTTTTGCGCGTGAAGGGCTTGGTGATGTAGTCGTCGGCGCCCACCTGCATTCCCGTGATGAGGTCCCGGATCTCGCTCTTGACCGTCAGCATCGCGATCGGGATCTGGCGGGTCTCGGGCGCGCTCTTCAACGTCGTGCAGACCTCCCAACCCGAGAGCTCCGGCATCATGACGTCGAGCAGAATCAGGTCGGGCTTACCCTCGATCGCCTTCTCGACACCCTCGCGGCCGTTGCGCGCGAGCACCGCCGTGTAGCCGGCATTGTCGAGGATGGTCTGGACGATGAGGAGCACGTCCTCGTCGTCGTCGACGATGAGAATCTTTTCGGAGGCCATGCGATTTTCCTGCTGGGAGCGCGCGAATTATAGCATCAGCACGGCGTGCGCCACCCGCCCGCCGAGCCTCGCGCGGCCGCCCAGGGCGCCGAGCTCGATGAAGACCGATACGCCGATGACGCGCGCGCCCAGCCGCTCGGCCAGTTCGGACGCGGCCTTCGCCGTGCCCCCGGTCGCCAGCACGTCGTCCACGATCAGCACGCGCTCGCCCTTGTGGAAGGCATCGGCGTGCACCTCGAGGCGGTCCCTTCCGTACTCGAGCCCGTAAGAAATGCTCTCGGTCGCGCGCGGCAGCTTTCCGGGCTTGCGCGCGGGGACGATGCCGATGTTCAACTCGCGCGCGAGCGCCGTGCCGAAAAGAAACCCGCGCGCTTCGATGCCGAGCACCTTTTCGGGCCGCTCCCCACGAAACGGGTCCGCCATCGCGCGGGCGGCCGCGGCGAACGCATCCGGCGAGGCAAGCAGCGGCGTCACGTCGCGAAACAGGATGCCCGGGCTCGGAAAGTCGGGCACGTCGCGAATGAACGAGCGGAAATCGGTCATCGGGTGATCTCGAACGACGTCAGGCCCTGCGGCTCGGCCGGCTCGACCGCGACGCCGTCCACCCGCGAGGTGAGGGGACCGTAGCGCAGGCGCGTCACGTACAGCGTGAGCGCCGCCTCTTCGCCTTCGGCCAGCGTCTCGACGGAGCCATCCGGCAAATTGCGGACCCAGCCGTTCAAGCCGAGCTCACGGGCCGCGCGCATGGCGAAAAACCGGTAGCCAACTCCCTGCACCCGTCCCCGAACCACGGCGCGCTGCGCCATCAAGCGGGGCTCCCGGCAAAGCGGCCGAGCAGCGGGACGAACGTCACGTCCTCCCCTTCCTCCTGGGCATAGTCCGTCTTTCGCCGGCGGATCACGCGCAGGCGCTGCTTGCCCGAGGGGCCGATCGGTACCACGAGGCGCCCGCCGATCGCCAGCTGCGCGAGCAGGGGCTCGGGAACGCTCTCGGTCCCGGCGGTGACGATGATCCGGTCGTAAGGCGCCGCCGCCGGATAGCCGTACGTCCCGTCGAACGCCTTCACCGACACGTTGTGAAAGCCGAGCGAGGCGAGCGTCGCGGCCGCCCCGCGGGCGAGCTCGTCGATCCGCTCGAGCGAGTACACGCTGCGCGCGAGCTTTGCCAGGATGGCGGTCTGGTAGCCGGAGCCCGAGCCGATCTCCAGGATTTTGTGCTCGGGGCAGATGCCGAGCCGCTGCGTCATGACACCGACGACGTAGGGCTGGGAGATCGTCTGGCCGTGGCCGATTGGCAGCGAGTGGTCGCCGTAAGCCCGCGCCCGCAGGGGCTCCGGAACGAAGAGGTGACGGGGCACCTCGTTCATCGCCTCAAGGACCCTGGGGTCGTCCACTCCGCGGGGAGCGACGAAACGGGCCACCATCTCGCGCCGCAGGACGTCCTCCCGGCCGAGGGCCGGGCTCCTGCGTTCGCGCGGCGACATTGGAAAGGATGATAACAGGGAACTGGAAATTCGAAGCGCTTCGCGCGTGCTCTGCCGGAGCCTTGTAAAATGCCCGCTCGCGCTCGACACCCCGGGGCGCCCAGGAGGTTCTGGTTGGCCGAGACTCAAGACATCACCGAGACGTCGCGGGAAACACGCTTGCCCGGCGTCTCGCGGGAAGAAGTGAAGAAGTGGTACGCGCTGATGCACCTCGGCCGCGTCCTCGACGACAAGGCCCCCAACTATCTCAAGCAGGGCCTCGGGTGGAGCTACCACGCGCCGTGCGCGGGCCATGACGCGATCCAGCTCGCCCTCGGGCTGACCTTTCGCCCGGCGCGCGACTTCCTCTTTCCCTACTACCGGGACCTGACGACCTGCCTCGCAGCCGGCCTGACGGCCGAGGAGATCTTACTCAACGGCATGTCGAAGGCGACCGACGTCGCCTCGGGCGGCCGGCACATGTCGAACCATTTCGCGAAGCCCTCGATCGGGATCCAGAACGTGTCGTCCAACGTCTCGAACCACTCCCAGCACGCGGCCGGCCTCGCCCGCGCGGTCAAGACCTATCACCAGGAATCGATCGTGTTCTGCTCGGTCGGCGAGTCGTCGCTGTCCGAGGGCTACTTCTCCGAGGCGATCAACGGCGCCTCGAACGAGAAACTGCCGGTCGTCTTCGTCGTGCAGGACAATGCGTACGGCATCTCGGTCCCCAAGAGCGACCAGACCGCCAACCTGTACGCCTCGGACAACTTCGCCGGCTATAAGAACGTCAAGGTCATCCACTGCGACGGCCTCGACGTGTTCGATTCCTTCCGCGCGATGCGGGAGGCGGTCGCCTTCGTGCGTTCCGGAGCGGGAACCGCCATCGTCCACGCCCGCTGCGTGCGCATCCACTCCCACTCCAACTCCGACCGGCAGGAGCTCTACCGCACGCCCGAGGAGCTCGCCGCAGCCCGCGCCGCCGACCCGCTGCCCCGCTTCCGCAAGCTGCTCTCGGACACCGGCCTGCTCTCGGAGGAGGAGCTTGGCGCAATCGAGGCGCAGAACGAGCGGTCGTACGAGGAAGCGACCGATCGCGCGCGCCAGGCGCCCGAGCCGGATCCCGCCACGATCTACGAGAACGTCGTTCCCGAGCCCTGGCATTCGGAGCGGTGGCTCGACGGGATGCCGGACGGATCCGGCGAAGAGACGACGCTCGTCCACGCGATCAACGAGACGCTGAAAGAAGAGTTCCGCCACAACCCGGACACCTACATATGGGGCCAGGACGTCGCCTACCGCGAGAAGGGCGGCGTCTTCAACGTGACCAAGGGCATGCAGCAGGAGTTCGGCATTGCGCGCGTCTTCAACGCCCCGATCGCCGAGGACTACATCATGGGCACGGCCGACGGCTTCTGCCGCCTGTCGGACAAGATCCGCGTCGTCGTCGAGGGCGCGGAGTTCGCGGACTACTTCTGGCCCGCGGCCGAGCAGATGATCGAGATGTCCCACGAGTTCTGGCGCACGAACGGCCAGTACGTGCCCAACGTCACCGTGCGCCTGCCCTCCGGCGGCTACATCGGCGGCGGCCTCTACCACTCGCAGAATCTCGAGGGCTGGCTCGCGACGCTTCCCGGCATCCGGATCGTCGTCCCGGCCTTCGCCGACGACGCCGCGGGCCTCCTGCGATCGGCCATCCGCTCGCGCGGGGTCACGCTCTACCTCGAGCCCAAGTTCCTCTACAACAGCCCGATGGCCCGCGTGAAAGTGCCGGCCGAGTTCGCGGTCCCTTTCGGCAAGGCGCGCGTGCGGCGCGCGGGGACAGACCTGACGATCGTCGCCTACGGGACGCCGGTGCACTTCGCGCTCGAAGCGGCGAAGGTTCTCGAGACAGAGGGCAAAAGCATCGAGGTTCTCGACCTGCGCTCGCTCGTTCCGATGGACATCGATGCCGTACTTGCCTCCGTGCGAAAGACCAACCGCGTCCTCGTCGCCCACGAGGACAAGGTCCACGGCGGATTCGGCGGCGAGATCGCGGCCCAGATCCAGGAGAAGGCGTTCGAGCACCTCGACGCTCCGATTGGCCGCGTCGGCTCGGAGTTCACGCCGGTCGGCTTCAGTCGGGTCCTCGAGCGGGCGGTGCTGCCGAATAGCGAGAAGGTCCTGGCCGCGGCGCGGAGGGTGTTGGGGTACTGAACGCAGAGGGTCGGGGTGAAGGGGCCTCCACCCTGCCCGGACCTCCGCCCCGTATGATCCCGGTCATGGGCCGAATGGGCGCTTTGAGTCATTCTCGGGCCATGACTGACGCATCGCGGTTCGATCCGAACGTCCCGGTCAAGGACATTCTCGCGCGGTATCCCCAGCTCGCCTCCGCGCTGGCGGCCCATGGCCTCGACACCTGCTGCGGCGGGATGCATCCGCTCAAGGACGCGTGCGCAGCCAAGGGAAAGAATCTCGCCGAGGTCGTTCGCGATCTCGAGTCCGCGCACGCCGCGACGGAATCGCACAGCCTCGTGCCGCCGACGATGTCCATTCGCGAGCTCTCCCGGCGCTTTCCCGCGACTCGGGCCGTGCTCGAACAGTATGGGCTGGGCGACTGCGGCGGCGACGAAGGGCCCGACGAGCCGCTCGCGTGGTTCGCCACCGTCCACCGGCTCCCGCTCGACGACTTTCTGAGGGACGTCCGGCAAGCCGCGGCGCGCGACACCACCGCCGCGCCAATGCCGTCGACACCCGCGCCGCTTCCCTTCGCACCGCACTTCATCGCCGGATCTCTCTTCCTGACCCTGACGCTCGGCGCGACGACGGGAATGATCAACCTGCTGCGCATCGCCGCGGGCGCCGACGTTCCCATGGATCACCGGCAGATCCACGGCCACACGCAGGTGCTCGGGTTCGCAACGCTCTTTCTCATGGGCATCGCGTACCACGCCCTGCCGCGCATCCTCGGAATCGGCGGGGCGCGGCCGGGCCGTGCGGTGCGCGTCGGCTTCTGGCTGATGTTTGCCGGCGTGCTCCTGCGCAACGCCGGTCAGCCGCTCGGCCTGCACCCGGCAGGTCGCCTGATCTGCCTCGTCTCGGGAGCGATGGAGCTCGCCTCGGGCCTGCTGTTCGTCCGCTTCCTGTTCGCGCTGCTCAGCAAGGTGCGCGAGGGCAAGTACGATCGAAAGGACCCGCTGCTCCTGTTCGTCCGCGCCGGCGCCTTCTATTTCCTGGCAGCCATCCTGCTCGTTGCGGCCCAGGCGGTCTGGCTCGCCGGCCACGTCGACACGGTCCTTCCCGCCGCGTTGAACGAGTCGTTCTACTTCGCGGCGCTCTACGGGTTTCTGCTCGCGTTCATCTACGGGTTCGGCCACCGGATCGTGTCGCTCTTTCTCGGCGTCGGCCCGGCGGTGCGCGGCACGAGCGAGGCGGCCCTCGTCCTCCAGGCGTTGGGCGTGGCCTCTTACCTGCTGTCGTGGATCCCGGGCGTTTCCGATGGCCTTGCCTTCGGCCTGCGCGACGGCGGACTCGCAGTGGCGGCGCTATCCGCCGTGGTCTACCTCGGAGGCAACGGGTTCTTGTGGAGAAAGTCGGTGTTTCCAATGATGCGGACGCCGGGCGCTCCCACGATCGCCATTCGCTGCGCGTTCGGCTGCCTCGGGCTCTGGGCGATCCTGGAGCTTGCCGGCGTCCTGCTTTCCCGGACGACCCGGCTCCCGGCCCAGAATCTCTGGTGGGCGGACGCCGCGCGGCACACGTTCACGATCGGGTTCCTGACGCTGCTCATCATCGGCATGAGCCTGCGCATCCTGCCGGTCTTCTCTGGAAAGACGCTCTGGTCGCCGCGGCTGGCCTACGCCACGTACGCCCTCGTGCTCCTCGGGACCGCGATGCGACTGCTCCAGTACCCGGCTGCGTTCCGTCCGGCCTTTTACGCGATCGGCGCCTACATGGGCATCCCCGTCGTGCTTGCGCTCGTCTTCTACCTTGTCAATCTGGTCCGGACGATGCGCGGCACGCCCGAGGGCCGCCGGGCCGACGCGCCTGCCCCGCGCCCCGCCTTCGTTTCGACGCTGCCGGTGCGATAATCCGCGGCGTGCCTCTGCGCCCTCCGATTCCCTTCAACACCATTCCGATCCTGGCGCCGCTCAACGCGGAGGACCGCGCAGCAGTCGCGCCCCTCTGCGAGCTGCGGGCCTACGAGAAAGGCGCGACCCTGTTCGAGGAGGGGCAGCCGGCCCTCTTCATCCACTTCCTGTTCGTCGGGCGCGTCAAGATCGTCAAGGCCGCGCCCGATCGCGATCTGATCCTCGAGATCCTGGGTCCCGGCGAGCCGGTTGGCGCGGTGGCCGTTTTCGAGCGGCGCCCGTTCCCGGCGACGGCCATCGCGCTCGAGCCAAGCGGCACCGTCTCCATCCCCGAACTCGAGTTCTTCCGTCTCATCGAGAAGCGGCCCGAGATCACGCGCCGCCTGCTCGCCGGATTGACGATGCGGCTGATGGCGCTCAACCGGCGCCTCGCGGACACGACCGGGTCGGTCGAGTACCGGGTCGCCCGCCTCTTCTCCACGCTCGCCGAGCAGGTCGGCAAGGACCGCGCGGATGGCACGTTCGTCGCGCTTCACCTCTCCCGGCAGGACATCGCGGATCTCGTCGGAACGACGATCGAAACCGCGATCCGCGTCATGACCCGCTGGCAGAAGCAAGGGACCGTCGAGACGGAGAAGGACGGGTTCCTCATCCGGAAGATGGAACGCCTGCGCGAGATCGCTCCGTCCGAGTAGCGCTCGCGCGCCCGACTCGTCAGTGCATGTGGGCCGCCGGGTTGCCCGGAGGCAGCGCGTCGAAGGCCGGGTGCTCCGCGTTTGCGCGGGTCAGGATCATCGCGTAGAGGAAGGGACCGAAGCTCGTGCCCCGCCGCCCGTTGACGGCGACGATCGGGGTTCCATCCGAGTCGAACTGGGAAGCCGCGCCAATGTCCTGCTCGAGCTGCGAGCGCGTCGCGGGCGAGCCGACGCAGGCCGTGAGCTTCTCGCGCGGCATGTACGGCGCGGCGATTTCGAACACTGCGTCCCTGGTCAGGCCCTGCTGCCGCGCGAAGAGCGCCCCGGCAAACTCGGGCTCCCGGCCCGAGGACTCCATGCAGATCCGGGCCTTCGCCGCGACGCACCGGACGTCGTCGCCCTTGCCCGACTCGAACTTCGGGTTGCATCGCCCGTCCAGCGGAAACTGCCGCGCATCCACGCTGTAGCTGCCCGGCGCCGTATGCCCGCGCAGCGTCTGGAGCGTCTCGTAGAGGCTCGCGCAGTGCTCGCAGAGGATGTCGGTGAACTCCGTGATCCGGACCGGCGCCATCGTCGAGCCGTCGATGGCGCGCGGCGCCGGAAGCATCGCGGGCGGCGAGCTGCGGTAGATCGCCAGCGAGTCCGACAGCTGCTGCCTGCCCGCCGGATCCAGCGTCGAGACCAGGTCCTCGAGCGCCCGGTCTTTCGTCGCATCCCCGGTCCCGGCGCGAGTCGGGGCCTGCGCCTGCGGCACCTCCGGGAGGCCCGCCGCATCGGTCACCGCCCGCCGTCCCGCTTCGCCGCTCGTCTTCGGCGTGTGCAGGCCGGGGTAGAGCAGAAGCGCGAATACGACGGCCATGCAGCCGAGCGCGAGCGCTCCTGCGCGGGCCGCCTCGGGCAGCCCCGCCGCGCGCCAGCGCAGCAGAGCGATCGCCGCGTAGGAGCCGACGAGCAGATAAGTTCCGATGCAGCCGATGCAGATCGCGCCTGCGGCAGCACCCGCGGCCAGAAGAGCGGCGACGGCAAGCAGGCCCGCTGCGGCCGTCAGTCGCACGGCCGAGAGCAGCGCTTCCGGCCGCTCGCCCGAGGCCAGCCGCGCCAAACCCGCCAGCGGGAGGGCGAACGCGGCCACGCTCCAGACCAGGCCCCAGCCGGCCACGGGCAGTCCAGTCAGCCGGTGGACCGCAGAGGCGAGCGCTCCGTTCCAAACGCCGGTGCAATCGAACTTTCCTCCGGACCCGCAGAAGGAGCTCCCGCCCGAGCGCGACAGAACGAGCTCGGTCCACAGAAACAGCGACCACAGTGCGGACAGCGCGCCGAGCGCCGTCAGCTTCGCCCACTCCAGCGGCGATCCGACATCGGGGCCGGATTCCTGATCTTTCGTGCGCGTCACGAGCGCATTCTGCCACGCTCGGGCGCTTCGCACCTGGCTCGCCCGGAAGATGTTCGCAGCCGGCCGACGCCGACGCTCAGGCCGGCCCCCCGCGGGGCATCGCCTTCCATGCCACGTACGGCCGAGCGAGCTGGCGCAGCGCCGAGAGCTCCCATTCGTAAACACGCGAAGCGAGGCTCGGCGTTACCAGGTCCGCCGCCTCCTCGGGCTGCACCACGAGCGAGACCTCGATCGGGAGAATGCCGATGGGAAGGCCGGCGCTCCGGCACGCCTCGTAAAGGTGCGCGAAAACGAGATTCATCTCGGCCGGATCGGGAGGGTTCGCGTGCTCGAGCTCGCTGCCGACCGTCGGGCGGAAAATGCACACGGTCGGGAAGGCACCGGCTGCGACGATGCGATCGATCCCGCGCATGGTCGCCTCGATCGGCTCGAGGCCGGCGATGATCTCTCCGGAAACTCTCCCCCGGCCCAGGCGTCTGGCCGCGTACTCCATCGCCTCGAAAAATCCCTCCTGGCCAAGGGTCGCCGCCTTTCCCGGGCATAGCCGCGCAAACCACTCCGGATCCTCGAACTCGTAGCAAAACGAGAAGTGGTCCGCCCCGGCGTCGATCAGCGCGTCGTACTCGAAAAACTTGTGCTTCGGGACGGGCATCGCCTGGACCCCGATGAAACCGCCCACCTGCCGCCGCAGCGCGCGGACGAACGGCTCGCACTGCCGCAGGCCGTGGATGGGTTCGAGGCGGTCGACCTCCTCGAAGTGATAACCCGTGTTGAGGTGGGTGAAGATCGAACCCGACTCCTCCTTTGCCGCGAGCGCGACCTCCACCACGTCCGAGACCTTCTTGCGCGATTCCTCGCCGACACCGACGTTCTTGCCGGTCGTGCAGAACTTGCACGCTCGAGAGGGCGACGACGCCCAGTACATGCAGGCGTTGGACACGTACACCCCGAGGTAGTTGCCCTGGAGCACGCCGATCCGGTTCATGGGAATTCCCGAGGAGGTCGCGCGCGAATACCATTGCGGCTCCTCCGGGATGGTGACCGTGTAAGCATCCCCGCTGCGGTCGTCGAGGACGCAATAGGCGCGTCCCTTCCTCAACAGCCGCAAGGGTGAACGTGCGGCGAACGCCTCGACCACGGGAACGTTGACCCAGATCGGCTTCCGGGGTGCCGGCAACACGAGCTCGAGCCCGGATCCGAGGCCCGCCCGCGTGCGCGCGATCCGACGCCCATCCTCGTCGAGCGTGCAACTCTCGTCGATCCGCATTCCGCGGCAGAACAGCTCGATCTCGAGCTCGACAGACGACAGCATGGTCTCGACGATAGAGCGCCCGGGCGTTCCCGCCCATGATGCAAATCATCCAAAGGCGCTACTGCCCATCTGATCCGTTTGAATCAATCCAGCCGTACCGGATTGGGCTACAAACGGCCGATGCCGACCAGAGAGGTCAAGACGCGAAAACGGGTCAAACCGCTCATGCACATGATCCCCGTCATAAGCGTCGCCTCCTGGGCGGGTCATCTTTGCGGGCGAAGACCATGATCGAACGACAAGACAGCGCCCAGGGTGCTCCACCGGTAGCCGGCGGGGGTGATTTCATTTCCCGTGGTGAAGTGGCGAAGCTCTTCGGGGTTTCCGTGTCCACGGTGACCCGGTGGGCACGCACGGGCCTGCTCCCGGCCGTCCGCACGCCGGGTGGCCATTACCGTTTCCGCGCCGAGGACATGCGGCGCGCCGCTCACTCGGGCAGCCCCGCCGAATTATTGCGGTTGGACTGATCACCGTGCCGATCGCGACACGCCTTCCGGATCTCGCACATTGGAAGGCACAGGTCAAGTGCCAGGCGGGGTGCCCCGTCGAGACCGACGCCGGCCGCTACGTCCAGCTCATCGCCGACGGCCGGGACGAGGAAGCCTTCCTGGTTGCCCGTGCGCCCAACCCGTTCGCCTCCGTCTGCGGCCGCGTCTGCGCCGCCCCCTGCGAAGATGCGTGCCGGCGCGGCGCGATCGACGCGCCGATCTCGATCCGGGCCCTCAAGCGCTTCGTGACCGAGCGGTACGGGGTCGAGTCGATGCACCCGGCGACCCAGGACGTTCTACGCGAAACCCTCGTGGCCGAGGGCAATCGGTACGCCGGACATCTCCCCGTCCACCCGCTCTCGCGGACGGAGGCGGGCCCGGCCGCACCAGCCGCGAAACACAAGGTCGCGGTGATCGGCGCCGGCCCCGCCGGCCTCTCGGCGGCGCACGACCTGGCGCTGCTCGGATACGCCGTCACGGTGTTCGAGGCTTCCGAGGAGCCTGGCGGAATGATGCGATTCGGGATACCCGAATACCGGCTCCCCCGCACGCTCATCCGCGCCGAGATCGACAAGATCCTCGCGCTCGGCGTCACCCTGAAGCTCCGTACGCCGCTCTCGGAAAGCTTCGGCCTCGCAGCGCTCTTGCGCGAAGGCTTCGAGTCCGTCTTCCTTTCGGTCGGCGTCTCGCGCGGCCGCGACCTCCAGGTCGAGGGCGTGGAGAAGGACGGCGTCGTCAAGGCCGTAGATTACCTGCTCAACGTCAACCGCGGATTCCGCATGGACCTCGGGCGCCGCGTCGTCGTGATCGGCGGCGGATTCGTCGCCTTCGATGCGGCCCGCACGGCCCTGCGCCTCGGGCGCGAGGAGGACGTGGACCGCCTCGAGGCTTTTGCAGAAGAAGACGCCCGCATGAAGGAGGCCCTCGACTCCGCGCGCGCGGCGATCCGCGGAGGCGCCGCGGAAGTGACGATCGTCTCCCTCGAGAGCTTCGACGAGATGCCCGTGCTGCGCACCTCGCAGGGGCACGAGGAGTTCGAGGAGGCGAAGAAGGAGGGCGTGGCCTTCCTCCCCCGTCTCGGTCCCCACCGATTCCACGGCGGAAACCGGCTCGAGGCGGTGGAGTTGAAGCGCGTCGTCTCCGTCTTCGACGAGAAGGGCAGATTCGCGCCCCGGTACGACGAGACCGAGCTCGTCACGATCCCGGCCGACGCCTGCATCCTCGCCATCGGCCAGTCGCCGGACCTCTCTTTCCTGGTCCCCGCCGACGCCATCGCGCTCACGCCCGGGGGCACGATCCTCGTGGACCCGGATACGCTCGCGACCTCTGCTCCGGGGATTTTCGCCGGCGGCGACGTGGCCTTCGGACCTCGCAACCTGATCGAGGCGGTCGCCAACGGAAAGCGGGCCGCCGGATCGATGCACAAGTTCCTGTCCCATGAGGCGGCGCGGCTGGAAGCCCGCATCGAGATTGAGAAGATCCCGACGTCCGGCTACCGCATGATCGCCGGCTTCGAAATCTTCGACCGCGAGGCTGCACCGACGCTCGAAATCAGCCGCCGCACGGGGATCGCGGAGGTCGAGTCAGGCTACGCCGAGACCGAGGCGCGTCGCCAGGCCGCGCGCTGCCTCGTCTGCCACGTCCAGACGATCTACGACCCCGAGAAGTGCGTCCTCTGCAATCGGTGCGTCGACATCTGCCCGGAGTACTGCCTCGCCCTCGTGCCCTTCGCCGAGCTCGACCTTCCGGACGAGGAGCGGGAGGCGCTGGCGGCGCGGGCCGAGGGCAACGGCTTGCCCCTGTCCGCGATGGTCAAGGACGACGACCGCTGCATCCGGTGCGGGCTGTGCGCCATCCGCTGCCCGACCGACGCGATGACGATGGAACGGTTCTCGATCACGGAACGGTTCGCCGCCGCGGCAAAGTGAACAAGTGAAGGAGTCGAATGCGATGACCAGGGACCGGAGAGACTTCCTCATCAACCTCGGGATCGGAAGCGGCGTGGCCGCTCTCGGGGCCCAGACGATCGCGTCCATGCGGTCGCTCGTCCCCAACGTGTCCTACGACTCGCCCACGACGGTGAAGATCGGGATGCCGAACGACTTCCCCGACGGCCTCCAGTTTCTTCCCGACCAGCGCCTGTACGTCTTTCGCGACGGCAAGACCTTCCACGCGATCTCGGCGGTGTGCACGCACCTCGGCTGCACCGTGCGGGCCGAAGCGCTGTCGCAGATCCAGACGCAGACGATCGGGGGACAACCACTTCGCGTCACGCACCGCTTCCTCTGCCCCTGCCATGGGTCGAAGTACAACGGTGACGGAACCAACGTCTCCGGCCCCGCCCCCAAGCCCCTGGCCTGGTACCACCTGTCGGTCGCTCCGGAAGACGGGCAGCTCGTCGTGGATCTGGCCCGCCCGGTCGAACGCGACTTTCGCCTGACGGTCACGTGAAGGAGATCGCATGAGCCCGATTTCGGTAAAAACACCGCCGGCATCCGCCCCCGGCGTGCACCCGAGGCGCTGGTGGAGCCTTCGCCCCGCCTCGGACCGGGAAGCCGGCGATGCCGTCGTATCGAACTTCCTGCTGCACTGGTTCCCCGCGAAGAGCTACAAGCCCTCGCTCGCCTGGAACTACTCCTTCTGGCTCGGCACCGCGTCGGCTGCGCTCCTGTTCCTGCTCGTCCTCTCCGGACTGCCCCTCCTGTTCCTCTACATCCCTTCGGTCGAACGGGCCTACGCCTCGGTCAAGGACATCGAGTACGTCATCACCTTCGGCTCCTGGATCCGCGCGGTGCACCGGATCTCGGCGCACCTCATGGTCGCCGTGGTGTTCCTGCACCTCGTGCGCGTGTTCCTGACCGGCGCGTACAAGAACGGCACGGGCCAGAACCAGAAACGGGAGTGGAACTGGGTCATCGGCGTCGCGATGCTGCTGCTGACCCTCTTTCTCTCGTTCACCGGGTACCTGCTGCCCTGGGACCAGCTCGCCTACTGGGCGGTCACCGTCGGAACCAACATCGCCTCGTCGGTGCCCCTCATCGGGCCTGCTACCCGGGAGCTGCTGATCGGCGGGCGCACGATCGAGCAGGCGACGCTCATCCGCTTCTACGTCCTGCACGTCCTCTTCCTGCCCATGCTGATCGGCGGCCTCTTCGGGTACCACATGTGGCGCGTCCGCAAGGACGGCGGCCTCGCCCGCGCCGACCGCGCGCGGCTTTCGGCGGAGAAGGCAGAGCTGCCCGCCTCGAAGTCGAAGACCTACACGCTGCTCGGGATCGCTCGCGGGACCTCTCCGCAGGTTCGCGCGTCGACCATCGAGGCGCAGGGCGCAACCGTCAACTCCGTGCCAGACCTCACCCGCCGCATCGCCATCGTCATCCTCGGCACGATCGCGCTCGTCGGCATCCTCTCGGTCTTCGTGCGGTCGCCGCTCGAGGAGCCGGCCAATCCGCTCATCACGCCCAATCCCGCCAAGGCGCCCTGGTACTTCCTCTGGCTCCAGGAAATCGTCACCGACACGACGGTCCACATCGGCTCCTTCACGATCAACGGTGCGTTCCTCGGCGGCGTGCTGCTGCCCGGAGCGCTGCTCGCGCTGATGATCTTCTGGCCCTGGCTCGACAGGAGCCCCGGCGGCGCGGCCGGCTTCTGGTTCGCGTCGACGCGCCGGCGCCAGAACCTCGTCTTCCTGCTGCTCGTGGCCGGCGTGCTCGCGCTGACCATCATCGGGACGTTCCTGCGCGGCCCCTACTGGCACTTCTACTGGCCATGGCAGCCCTGGCCGCAACTGCCCTCGAGGATCTGACATGGAACAGAGAACCGACTCCCCGTATCCGAAGAAGGATCGCCCGGTCCTCGCCGTGATCGGCGTGCTGCTGGTCATCTCCACCATCCTCTTCGCCTGGAGCGACCGCAAGCACGACTGGCGCTACTACCAGTATGCCTTTCGCGGGCAGGTCACCGAGAAGCTCGGCGCCGAGAAGGCCAAAACCGTCCCGTCCGGCGTTCAGCAGATCTGGGTCTCGGAAATGCGCCGCGCCGACCGCTGCATCACCTGCCACCAGGCGTTGCTCTGGAAGGGGTTCGAGAAGGCCGACAACCCATTCAAGTCGCATCCCACGGAGCCGCTCAAGGGCCACCCCATCGAGAAGTACGGCTGCACGTCATGCCACGGCGGGCAGGGTTGGGCCATCGACGCGGCCTCCGCGCACGGCCCGGTCGAGCACTGGGAAGAGCCGCTGCTCGGCACACAGCTCGGCGAGGCTTACACGCTCGCCGCGCCCAAGGCCGCGCTCATGCAAATGAACTGCAACGTCTGCCACCGGTACGACCGCGAGACGAAGGGCGCCGACGAGATCAACCTCGCGAAGAAGCTGGTCCTCGACAAGGGCTGCCGCGCCTGCCACGTCATCAACGGCCGCGGCGGGACGATCGGGCCCGACCTGACCTGGGTGGGCGACAAGGCGCCGGAGCAGTACGAGTACGGCCGCTTGTCCGGCCAGATGACGGCTTACGCCTGGCATGTCGCGCACTTGAAGGATCCTCGCGCGCTCGTTCCCGAGACGGTCATGCCCAACTTCCACTTCACGACGCGCGAGGCCCAGGCCCTGGCCATGCTCGCGCTCTCCTGGCGGCGCGCGCCGATCCCCGCCGACTACCGGCCGGGGCTGCCCCGCACGGACCCGCAGACGCCCGAGGAAGTCGCCGAGGAGCAGCGGATGAAGACCGGACCGGGCGCGTGGTTCGTCAAGACCGGCTGCTTCGTCTGCCACTCGATCCAGGCGCTCGGCGTCAAGAGTCCGGCGCAGATCGGCCCGGATCTCTCGACCGCCGTCGAGGATACGCAGGCGCGTTTTGGGCGGACGGTGGACGACTTCCTCCGGGAGCCCACCGGCACGATGGCGGTCGTCCTGTCGCGCCAGATCATTTTGACGCCTCAAGAGAAGGAAATCGCCGTTCAGAAGCTGCGCGAAGCGTTCGCCGAGTACCAGAAGCAGAAAGCCGCGGGCGTCAAGCCGCCCGCGGAAGGACATTGAAGGATTTCGGATTTGAAAGAAGGAGAGGAATCATGAGTTCGCAAAGGAAGACCTGGATCGTATGGGGTGCGGCGGCGGGGTTCGTCATCCTCCTCGCGCTGACCGGACGATGCGCGCCCGGCGCGCCGAAGGCGGGGGCAAAGAAAGGCGGTCCTGCCGGATCATCCGACCTCGCGGTCGCCGCGCAGAAGACGTACATCGCCCCGGGCGACCTCGACGAGTTCTACCTGTTCTCGTCGGGAGGGCACTCGGGCCAGGTGTACGTCTACGGCGTCCCGTCGATGCGCCACCTGTCGACGATCCCGGTTTACGCACCTTACTCGGCCACGGGCTACGGCTACGACGACGAATCGAAGGCGATGCTCGGCAATCTGACCTGGGGCGACGTGCATCATCCGTCGCTCTCCGAGACCAACGGCGACTACGACGGCCGGTGGCTCTTCGTCAACGACATGAACGGCCGGGTGGCGCGCATCGACTTGCGCGACTTCAAGACGAAGCAGATCCTCGGGCCCATCCCCAACGTCTCGGGCGTCCATGGTTCCGCGTTCGTCACGCCCAACACCGAGTACTCGATGATGGCTTCCCGCTTTTCGATCCCGATCCCCAAGGGCACCTATGCGCCCATCGAAAAGTACGCCACGGATTACAAGGGGGTCCTCGTCGGCATCAAGATCGACCCGAAGACGGGCGAGATGAAGCTCGGCTGGCAGATCGTGACTCCTCCCTTCGACTGGGACCTCGGCGACGCGGGCAAGAAGGTCTCCGACGGCTGGATGTTCTGGACCTGCTACAACTCGGAGCGAGCCACCGGCAAGCTCGAGGTCACGGCCTCCCAGCGGGACCGCGACTACATCGCCGCGGTGGACTGGAAGGCAGTCGAAAAAGCGGTTGCCGAGGGCAAGGGGGACATGGTCGGCGGGGTCAAGGTCATCGACCCGCGCAAGGTCCCCGGCCTCGTCTACCTGATGCCCTGCGGCAAGTCGCCGCACGGCGTCGACGTTTCGCCGGACGGCAAGTACATCGTGGGCTCCGGCAAGCTCCAGGGCGTCACGACGGTCTTCAACTTCGAGAAGATCCAGACTGCCATCCGCAACAAGGACTTCACCGGCGACGAGGACGGAATTCCGGTTCTCAAGTACGAGTCCATCAAGGACGCCGAAGTCCCCGTCGGCCTCGGCCCGCTCCACACCCAGTTCGGTCCGGACGGCTTCGCCTACACCTCGCTCTTCGTCGACAGCGCCATCGCCAAGTGGAAGATGGGAACCTGGGAGGTCGTCGACAAAATCCCGATGTCCTACTCGATCGGCCACCTCTGCGCCGCCGAAGGCGACACCTGCTCCCCGAAGGGCAAGTACCTCGTGGGCCTAAACAAGCTCTCCCACGGCCGGCACCTGTCGGTCGGGCCGTCGCAGCCGGAATCGTCCCAGCTGGTCGACATCTCCGAAGAGAAGATGAAGCTGCTCTACGACGCCTTCACCGAGCCGGAACCCCACTACGCGCAGATGGTGCTGGCGAAGACCCTCCACCCGATCGAGGTCTACCCGAAAGACGAGAACAAGAACCCCCTGGCCATCTGGGACGTCAAGGACGCCGGACTGACGCGCAAGGGAAACGACGTTCTCGTGAAGGTCGTACTCGTGCGCTCCACCATCACGCCCACGGCCATCGAAGTCGAGCAGGGCGACACCGTCAAGATCGCAATGACCAACATCGAGCAGACGACCGACGAGCTCCACGGGTTCGGCCTGCTCGACTACAATATCAACATCGTCTGCGATCCGGGCGAGACCAAGACCGTCACGTTCAAGGCGGACAAGCCCGGAGTCTTCCCGTACTACTGCACCAACTTCTGCTCGGCGCTCCACCAGGAGATGCAGGGCTATCTCATCGTGAAGCCCAAAAAGGGATGACAACCCGTCCGGATCCGGGCGGCGGCAGGTTCCGCCGCCCGGCCTCTCCGGCCTGAGGAGAACACCATGAAGGCACTTTTCGAGAGGGGCAACCGGTTCCTGGGAGAGACCCTGGAGCCGCTGCCGCGGCTGCTCCTCCTCGCGGCTGCGTTCCTGCTCGTGCCGGTCTACCTCGTTCCGCTCTGGAAGCTGACGATGTTCGCGCCGCAGTATCCCGAGGGCCTGCGGCTGGAGATTTACAGCTACAAGCTCGAAGGCGGCAACGCCGGGCAGGACGTCAAGGAGATCAACATTTTGAATCACTACATCGGGATGAAGGACCTCACGACCGCCGACTTCACCGAGTTCAAGTGGATCCCCTTCGTCGTCGGCATGCTGGCGCTGCTGCTCCTGCGCGCGCCCGTCCACGGAAAAATGGGGGACCTCATCGACGTCCTGGTCCTCTACTTCTACTTCGCGCTCTTCTCCCTCTGGTCCTTCGGCTACAAGCTCTACTCCTACGGCCACAGCCTTGCGCCGACGGCGTCCGTGAAGGTGCCGCCGTTCATGCCCCCAATCTTCGGGCGCAAGCAGCTCGCAAACTTCGAGGTCTATTCGTACCCGTCGGCGGGCTCCTATGCGCTCGCCGGAGTGGCCCTGCTGCTCGTCGTCGCCCTGGTCATCGCGTGGCGCCAGACCCTCAGGTCCGAAGCCGAGGAAGCCCGGGCGGCCGCGTGATCCTCGCGAGCCTCGCGTTCGTGCTGGCGGTGACCGGGGACGGGATGACGGCAGCAAAAGCCGCCGGTCTCGAGGGCCGGCCAGCGGCCGCCATCCTCTCCCCACTTCAGGCCCGCATCGATGCCGCGCCCGAGGGCGCGGTGCTCGAGATCGGGCCAGGCACCTACCGGGGCGACCTCTTCCTCGATCGCCGGATCACGCTGCGCGGCATGGGCCGGCCCGTCCTCCAGGGCTCGGGAACCGGAAGCGTCGTGCTCGTGCGCGCCGCCGGCGTCGTTCTCGAGGGCTTCGACATCGACGGCGGCGGAGGCGGAGACCTCGGGCGCGATTCGTCCGGGGTCCACGTCGCCGCGAAGCACGCGACGATCCGCGATTGCAGGATCGCCAACTCGCTCTTCGGGATCTACCTGCGCGAAGCCGACGGATCGACCGTTGAGCGATGCCGGGTGCGCGGCATTCCCGGAAAAGCCCCGGGTGAGAAAGGGTCGGGCATCCACGTCTGGAACACGGACGGATATCTCCTCGACGGAAACCTGATCGAGGACGTTCGCGACGGCTTCTATATCCAATCTTCTCCGCACGGACTCATTCGCCGCAACACGGCCCGCGACCTTCGATTCGGCCTGCACTACATGTTTTCAGACGACAACCTGTTCGAGGACAACACGTTCGAGAACGGCGCGGCGGGCACGGCGCTGATGTACTCGAAGCGCATCGTGTTCCGGCGCAACCGCTTCCTGCACAACCGCGGGTTTGCTTCGGTCGGGCTCCTCTTCAAGGCCTGCGACGACGTTACCGCGGAGAGCAATCTCATTGCCGACAACGCCCGCGGGATCTTCCTCGAGGGCTCCTACCGCTGCCTCTTCCGGGGCAACGTGGTCGCCGAGTCCGACACGGCCATCGTCCTGTACGACTCGTGCGGCGACACCCGGTTCGTGGGCAACCTCTTCGTCGGAAACATGACGCCTCTGACGCTCGTCGGCCGCAGGACCGACACGAAGTTCGACGGCAACTACTGGTCGAGCAACGACGAGCCCGATCTCGACGGCGACGGCCGGAGCGATCGACCGTACCGGCTTTCGTCAGTGTTCGACCACTTCCGCGGCAACCTGACGGCCGCCGATCTCTTCACGGAAGGCTTCGCCGCCGCCGCCCTCGGCGCGGCCGAGCGCACGTTCCCGGTGCTCGAGCCCATCGCCGTCGAGGACCACGCTCCGCTCGCGCGTCCCCCCGCGCTGCCCGAGGTCCCCCGCGCGCCGGGTCCCTCGCGGGGCACCCACCTCGCCGGCGTGCTCGCCTGCGCCGCCGCGGTCGGCCTCGGTTCCGTCGGGCTCTGGCGGGGGCGTCGATGATCCGCTTTACGGAATTCTCCAAGGCCTTCGGCCCTCAACGGGCCGTCGAGTGCCTGACCCTCTCGATCGAGGCCGGGGAGGCGGTCGCCCTGCTCGGGCCCAACGGATCCGGCAAGACGACGACCCTGAAGGCAGCCGCCGGGCTCATCCGCCCTAGCGCGGGTCAAGTAAGGATCGGGAATCCCGGGCGCGACCCGTCCGACCCGGCCGCGCGAGCCGCAATCTCCTACCTCCCGCAGAAGGTCGCCTTCCCGGAGGCTCTGACCGGACGCGAGGTGGTCGAGTTTTACCGGAGGTTGCGTCGCACGGATGCGTCCCGCACCGCAGAGGTCTTCCGCTTCGCCTCGCTCAACGGAGCCTCCGGCCGCCAGGTCGGGACCTATTCCGGCGGAATGCTCCAGCGCCTCGGCCTCGCCGTGGCAGTGCTTCCCGACGCTCCGATCCTGCTGCTCGACGAGCCGACCGCTGCCCTCGATCCCGACGGCCTCTGCGCCTTCTACGGCCTCGTCGAACGACGGCGGCGCGAGGGGCACACGCTGCTCTTCACCTCTCACCAGCTCGGCGACGTCGAACGCCTCGCGGACCGCTTCGCCCTTCTCGTCGGCGGCCGGCTCGCCGCCGCGCTCACCCAGCGCGAGCTCGCCGACCGCCTGGCCCTGCGCGGTGTGCTGCGGCTGCGGCTCGATCGCCGCATTGCCGGCCTTCTCGAGAAGCTTCGGCCGATCTCGCCATCGGCGAGCTGGGCCGCCGACGAGCTGATCGTCCCGGGCCCGGCCGCCGACCGGCCGCGCGTTCTCGACGTCGTGCGCGAAGCCGGCGCCGAGATCCGTGGGCTCGCCGCCGAAGAGGGCCGGCTCGATCTGCTGTATCGCGAGCTGGTCGAGGCGGGCGAATGAGCCGCGTCACCAGGGCTGCCTTCGTCGCGCTGGTCACGGCCGCACTCTCTTGCCGCGGCGGCCCCGCCCGGCCGGGGGCGCTCGACACCCGCAACGACACCTGTGGCTCCTGCCGCATGCCCGTGTCCGATCCGAAGCTCGCGGCCCAGCTTGCCGCGCCTGGCGAAGAGGCCCGGTTCTTCGACGACATCGCGTGCCTGCGCGACTTCCTCGCGAAAGCCGGGCCGCCGCCCGCCGGCTCCGTCGCCTACGTGGCCGACCACCGCACGGGAGCGTGGACGCCGGCCTCGCGCGCCGTCTTCAGCAGGTGCCCCGCCGTCGAGACCCCCATGGGCTCGCACCTGGTCGCACATTCCGACGCGGCGTCGCGCGCCGCCGACCCGCCCGCAGCCGGCTGCATCGACGTCACCGCGGCCGAGATCTTCGGCCCTTCCGGCCCTCCCCATTCGACGACAGGAGGTTAGTTCCATGGAGCTGAAGATTCCGCAATCCATCCAGATCGAGCACGAGGAACTGCACACCGAGATCGCTCACGCCCTCAAGGCCGGCGGCAGGACGGCAGAGGCCTCCCGGCGGGTCATGAAGATTCTGCAGCCGCACATGGCCCGCGAGGAGGAGTTTGTCGCGCCCGCGCTCGCCCTGCTCCGCGAGGTCGCAGCGGGTCGGATCACGCAGGAGATGGCCCCCCTCGCGCCTCGCATCGGGGCGCTCAAGGGCGAGCTACCCCGGATGCTCGACGAGCACGACCAGATGGTCGTTGCCCTGCGCCTTCTCATGCAGGCGGCCGTCGAGGAGAAGCAGCCGGGTTTCGCCCGGCTTGCCCAGAGGCTCATCTCCCACGCCCAGCAAGAGGAGGAAATCCTCTACCCGGCAGCGATCCTCGTCGGCGATGCTCTGATGGCTCGGTTCGAGAAACCATGAGCGCCGAACGCCACGCCTCACCTTTGCTCCTGTGCGCCCGCCAGGAGCTCATGCTCGCGGTGCGCTCGCGATGGACGCAGATCTTCGCCGCCGTTTTCGCGGTGCTCTCGCTGGTCGTCGCGGCTTCGGGCTACATCCTCTCGGGGGGCGCGGGCGTCCAGGACTTCTCGAGGACCGCCGCCTCGCTCGTCCAGCTCGTGCTGCTGCTGACTCCACTGACTTCGCTCGTGATCGGCGTCCTCGCGCTCGCGCCCGAGAAGGGCTCGGCCGAGCTGCTCTTCTCCCAGCCGGTCGCGCGCAGCACGATCCTCGGCGGCAAACTGATGGGACTCTTCGCGGCTCTGGCGGCGGCCCAGGCGATCGGGCTCGGCGGCGCGGGGATCCTGATCTTCTCGCGCTCGGGCGAGGACGGCCTGCGGGGCTACGCCTTCCTGTTCGCGGGAGCGCTCGTCCTGACCGCGGTGTTTCTCGGGATCGCGGCCCTGCTCGTTTCGGGCGGAGTCGGTCGGCGGGCGCGGGCTCTCGCGGTGGCGCTCATCGTCTGGTTCACGGCCGTCGTTCTCTTCGACGTCGCCGCCCTCGGCGCCGCCTCGCTGCTGCCGTCGGGCGCCGCCTCGCGCCTGCTGATCACCGCCGTCCTCGTGAACCCGATCGACGCCGTACGCACCGCCGCCCTGCTTGGCATCCAGGGAACCACGGCCTTCGGAGCCGCCTCGCTCGCCTTCCTGCGCTTCACGAAGGGACCCGCGGGCGCAGCCGCGCTGCTGGCGCTCTGCGCCCTGGCCTGGATGGTTCTGCCCGTCGTCCTCGCCGCGCGCCGGCTGGACCGGGCCGACCTCTGATTGGCTTCGGAAACAACTAGCGCCGGTCGCGCTCCTCGCGCCGTGTCGCGGCAAGGACCTGAGCGACCAGAAGCAGCATCCCCAGATCCCGGGCAATGGCGAGTTTCATGTCGCCGAGCCGCTCTGCATCCGTCTTCGGAATCTTCGGGCCCCCGAAGCACCCGCAATCGACCGGGCGCCCGCGCACGAGGTTGATCGTGAGGGCGATCACGAACACGACGAGGAACACTCCGAGGATCCTCGCCGACGCCCGCCGACCGGCTCCGAAAAACAGCGCGACACCCGCGACGACTTCCACCCACGGAAGGACCAGGGCCAGCGCGTTCACCGCGACACCCGGCAGGAGCTTGTAATTGTGGATCTCGTGGGCGAATCCCGGCGGATCCATGATCTTGCCGAACCCGGCGACGACGAAGATCGCCGCCAGGACGAACTGGACGCGCGCAGTCACCCAGGGCGAGAGCATCGGGCTAGTCATGGCGAATCGCCCTTGTCGACGGGCAGGCCCCGCTTCTCCCAGTCCGGAAATCCGTCCTTGTAGACGAGTACGTTGTCGAAGCCGACGAAGTAGAGCTTCTGCCCGACCATGTGGGAGTCCTCGCAGTCGCCGCCGGTGCAATAGACGACGACCGGAGCGCTCTGGTCGCGCCCCTCGGCGAAGAGCCCCTTGACCTTGTCGTCGATGTCGGCCTCCCAGACCGAGAACGGCCGCGCTCCCGGAATGTGGCCGAGGCGGTACAGGCTCGTGCGTCGAGCATCGAGGAAGAGGACGCTTCCGGCCTTGTGGAGAGCGGCGACGTCGTCGCCCGAGATTTCGATCCAGGGTTTGTCCGGATGAGGAGGAAAGGCCCTGCCTTGATCCGACGCGGGGCTCACGGAGGCGGTCGCCGCGACCGGAGTTGCCGCAGGCCGAGACGATGCGGACTCCGAGTAGCTCCCGACCCAGAGGAGCTTTCGCTCCGGCCCGGCCAGCGCATTCGACCCGACCGCCGCGATCCCTGCCGAGGCCAGGATCACGACCGTGTCGCGCCAGGAACGGTCTCGTCTCATCGTTCAGCCATCTTAGCCGAGGCGCGACGCGGCCCGCGGACGGCCAAAAATGATGCGCTCACATCACGCGGAAACCGACGGCGAGCCCCCACAATTTCCATCATGAACTCCGAACCGGAACCCGTTCCGACCCCCATCACCGAGCCCCAGCACCTTTCGCGCCCCGAGGCCGTCGCCCAGCTGCGCACGAAACTCCAGGCACTGACCGACGACGACCATTGTGTGTGTGCCGTCGCCTCCCGCCTGGGACTGCCCTGCGGGGGTTTCGCCCAGTACTCCGACGAGGAGTTCCGGAGCCGCTTCGCGTGGATCGCGGACAAGCGCCCGCACGCCACGCGCTCAGAGCTCGAGGAAGCCGCAAATCTCTACCTGCTCGGCCGGCAGGAGGCGACCGGCGCCGCCCTAGCCTGCGATGTGGAGACGCGAGAGCACGACGCCTGCGCCGGCTGGAACACGTTCGACAACACCGCGCTCGAGGGGCTCTTTCAGAAGGTTTTCGGCCGCCCCGCCCGGATCGGCTGAGCTTCAGCGCGAATCCAGCCGCCCCGCGACCTCTTCCAGCAGCGAAAGCGAGCGGTAGTCGGTCAGGTCGAGGTGGAGCGGAGTCATGGAAATGAACTTGTCGGCCACCGCCGAAAGGTCCGTGCCCTGCTCGAGCTCGCCCGTCGGTGGCGTGGCGCCGATCCAGTAGTAGGGCCTGCCGCGCGGGTCCGTCTTTTCGATGACCGCTTCGCCATAGCGGCGCTTGCCCTGCCTCACGACCCGAACGCCACGCACGGCGCCGGCCGGGACGTTGACGTTGACGAGGGTCCCGGCAGGCAGCGGCTGATCGAGCAGGTGACGCGCCAACCGCGCCGCGAACTCCGCGGCCGCGTCGAACGTGAAGCCCGTCTCGATTTCCTGCGAGACCGCGACCGACGAGATTCCCGTCAGCGTTCCCTCGAAGGCGGCCGAAACCGTTCCGGAGTACGTGACGTCGTCGCCGAGATTGAGGCCCAGGTTGATCCCGGAGAACAGCAGCTTCGGGCGATCGTCCTTCAACAGGTGGAGCACGCCCCAGTTCACGCAATCGGTGGGAGTTCCATCCACGGACCAGCGCTGCGGCCCGATGAGCTTGGCGCGCAACGGATGGTGGAGCGTCAGCGAGTGACCGGCGGCGCTGCGCTCCTGGTCCGGCGCAACGGTGAAGACGTCGCCGACCTCGGAGAGCGCCGCGGCAAGGCGTTCGATCCCCTCGGAAAAAATACCGTCGTCGTTGGTGACGAGGATGCGCGGACGGCTCATGCCGCCGGGGAACCGGACTGCGCAGGCGGCATCACGAACATCAAGATGATGTAGGCGAGGATCCCTGGAAACGCGACGGACACGATCGACACCAGCACGTATGCCACGCGCACGATCGTCGGGTCGAGGTCGAAGTACTCCGCGAGGCCCCCGCAGACACCCGCGATCATCTTGTGTCGGCTCGAACGGACGAGTCTGCGCTTTGGCGGCTCTGCGCTCATGCCTGCCCTCCTTCGTAGACGACGCTGTTCTTCTCGGTCTCGTGCAAGGCCACCCGGACCAGCCGCGCCGGAGACACCCGCGGCGCCAGCTGCTCCCAT
>JANMBR010000358.1:0-2989 GCA_031360505.1 Acidobacteriota bacterium | reverse complement strand
GGTGTTCGTCACCGCGGAACCGTAGCCTTCCCGAAACGAAGCGAAGAGGATGATCATGTCGTCCACGAGCCAGCGCGGCACGCCGTCGGTGACCATCTGCTTCTTCGCGTACTCGGGCGGAACGTGGACGTAAGACACTTTCTTTCCGATCGCCTGCGAGATCGCATCGGCCACCGCGTCGTAGGAGAGCGCCTCCGGTCCGGTCAGATCGTAGATGTGATGGCCGTGTCCCTCTTGCGTGAGCGCGCAGACGGCCGCTGCCGCCACGTCGCGCGTGTCCACGAGCGCAATCTCTCCCGTGCCCATGGGGGCCGAGAACGTGCCCCGGGCCGCGATCGACGGCGCATATGCGAACAGCTGCTGCATGTAGAGCGTCGGGCGCAGGAACGTGAAGTCGATCCCGGAGGCCTCGATCTGCTTCTCGGTCGTCCAATGCCAGCGTCCGATCTGCGTGCCGGAGTCCGGCCCGCCGGCGACCGAAACCTTGACGATGTGCCGCACACCCGCGCGCACAGCCTCCGCCAGGGCGTTCGCCTGGAGCTCGACCTGGTCGGGCGCGGCGGGCGTGAGCAGGAAGACGCGCTCGACTCCGGCGAATGCGGCCGCAAGAGTCTCCGGCCTTCCCAGGTCCCCCACAACGACGTCGATTCCCGGGATGCGGATGTGCGAGGCGCAGGCGGGGTCGCGCACCAGTGCCCGGGCGGCAACACCCGCGGCCGCGAGCTGGCGGACGATCTCCTGTCCGACCTTTCCCGTTGCGCCGGTCACGAGGATCACGGTGCATCACCTCGATCGAGTCAGGGGCGCGTGAATTCTCCCGGAATCATTTCACACCCGGGAGTCGGGCCCGTTCAAGGGATGAGCAGGACCTTTCCGGTCGTGAGACGCCCTTCCAGGGCCCGGTGGGCCTCGGCCGCGTCGCGCAGCGGGAACTCCCCGCCGATCCGCAGCTTGAGCCGGCCATCCCGGACCCAGGACAGCACGTCGCCCGCGCGGGCGACGAGCTCCTCGCGGGTCGCGACGTAGTGGAAAAGCGACGGCCGCGTCAGGTAGAGCGAGCCGCGCTGCGCGAGCACCTGTGGGTCGAAGGGACCGACGGGCCCGCTCGACTGGCCGAAGAGCGCCATCATCCCGCGCGGAGCGAGGCAGCCAAAGCCCTGCTCGAACGTCGTCCTGCCGACCGAGTCGTAGACCACCTGGACTCCGGCGCCGCCCGTGATCCGCCGCACCTCCGCGACGAAGTCCTGCCGCGTGTAGTCGATGGTCTCGTCCGCTCCCGCCTCGCGCGCGAGCTTCGCCTTCTCCTCGGTGGAGACGGTTCCGATCACGCGCGCCCCGCACATCTTCGCGATCTGGGTCAGCAGAAGCCCGACGCCGCCGGCGGCCGCATGCACGAGACACGTGTCGCCGGGCTTGAGGGCGTAGACGGTGCGCGTCAGGTATTGCGCGGTCATGCCCTGCAGCATGGCCGCGGCACCCTGCTTCGTATCGACTCCGTCGGGCAGCTTCACCAGGCTCTCCGCGGACACCGCCGCCTGCTCGGCATAGGCGCCGGGGACGCCCGCCCAGGCGACCCGGTCGCCCGGGGCGAGGTCCTTCACGTCGGCCCCGACGGAGAGCACCGTGCCGGCGCCCTCCCGGCCGAGCGTGATCGGCAGCTCCACCTTGTAGAGCCCCGTTCGGTTGTAGACGTCGATGAAGTTGAGTCCCGCCGCCTCGACGCGCACGACCGCCTCGCCGGCCTTCGCCCGCGGCTCGGGCACTTCCTCGTAGCGCAGGACCTCCGGGCCGCCGTGAGCGTGGACGCGGATCGCCTTCATACGGCGCCCGCGCTCAGCTCTTCGCGTCCGGGAACGCGTTGACCTTTTTCTTGATGGGCTTGACGGTCTTCATGTAGTCGTAGATCGCGCCGAGGTCCTCGCGCGTCATGCCCGCGAAGCGGGGCCAGGGCATCACCGTGTTCTTTCCGGGAGGCGCCATCGGTGCGTTCTCGCCGTCCATGCCTTCGAAGGACTTGAAACGGCCGATGAACTCCTCGCGGCTCGCCTGCCCCATGTAGTTGTCCGGATCGGGCGTGATGTTCCCCGTCACGACGCGGCCCCAGGGACCGACCAGTTCCCATCCGCCCGAAAACTCCATCCCCTGGATCAGCCCCCCCTTGTCGTCGTGTGGCGTGTGGCACATCCCGCAGCCGGCAATCGTCACGAGGTACCGGCCGTACGCGATCGTGTCCTGCGGATCGGGCGTCGCGACCGGGCCCGTGATCGGCTTCGGCGCGAACTTGATCAGAAAGTTCACGGGGAAGTCGAGGTGCCGCTTCGCCACGGCGTGGGCCACGGGCTTGATCGTGCGCAGGTACGCCACGATCGAGCGCGCATCCTCGTCGCTCATGGAGTGGAAAAACTGGTAGGGCATCATCGGAAAGAGAGCCTTGCCGTTGCGATCCACACCCTCGCGGATCGCGCGGAGGATCTCGCCGTCGGTCCAGGCGCCGAGGCCCGACTCGCGGTCCTGCGTGATGTTCTGCGCCTGGACGAGGCCCGGCACGCCGAGCCGCTTGTCGAACGGAAAGCCGCCCTGCCCCTCGGTGCCCGCCTTCAAAGGCAGTGCGAAGCGATCGTAGTGGAAATCGGAATGGCAGCCGAGGCAATCCGCCACGTGGTACACGAGGTACCTGCCCCGAGCCAGGCGCTCCGGAGTGACCTCGACCTTCTCGATCGAAGCCGGCCGCCGGTCCGGAGATCGCAGCACGAGCCATGCGAGACCGCCGCCGGCAGCGAGTACCAGCGCCGCGACGATCCAACCGATCACCTTCAGAACTTTCATCGAGACCCTCCGCGCGCAGTATTAGTTGACCGGCTCCTCCGGCATCCCCTCTCCGGTCGGGGACGGCGAAGCATGATGGTGGACGAGGCGCCATTCGCCGTCCACGCGGCCGAAGAGGTTGGTCGCCTGCATCCTGGCGGCCTCCGAATCCTCCTCCGCGCCG
>JANMBR010000351.1:0-12676 GCA_031360505.1 Acidobacteriota bacterium | reverse complement strand
GCGCTCAGCGACGTGACCCTGACCAACGTGGACCTGTCCACGGGAACGCTCTCCAAGGGCTACGTCACGGACTTCCTCGACGTGCCGCAGAACCAGACGTTCCACGCCTACGTCACGACGCTCGTCTCCAATGGCATCACGGCGGGCGTGGGCGGCGGCAACTACGGCGTCACGGCGAGCACCCTGCGCCAGCAGATGGCGGTTTTCCTGCTCAAGGCCAAGTACGGGGTCTGCTACGTCCCGCCGGCCTGCACGCCCGGCTACTTCACCGACGTCGCCTGCCCCGGCACCTTCGCTCCCTGGATCGAAGCCCTCGCCACGCTCGGCATCACGGGCGGCTGCGGCGGGACCAACTACTGCCCGGGCAATCCCGTCCGCCGCGACCAGATGGCCGTGTTCCTGCTGAAAACGGAGCATGGGTCCACGTACGTGCCGCCCACGTGCACTGGCATCTTCGACGACGTCACGTGCACCCCGGGAGTCGGCTTCCCGGACTGGATCGAGCGGCTCGCGGCCGAGAACATCACCACGGGGTGCGGCAACAACAATTACTGTCCGCTGAACCCGAACACGCGGGGGCAGATGGCGGTCTTCATCGTGAAGACGTTTAATCTGCAGTAGGGGGGAAAGCCGCAGCTCGCTGCAGAAAGGGATCCTTCGGGCTGCGCCCTCAGGATGAAAGCGAACGACGGCCGACCTACCCGGCCGTCTTCGCTTTCACCTTCCGGATCGAGTGGTCCAGCGTGCGCTTGCGTACGCGGATCGCGGCGGGGACGACTTCGACGAGCTCGTCGTCGTTGATCCACTCGATCGCCTGCTCGATGTTGAGTTCGCGGGCGGGAGTGAGCTTGATCGCAAAGTCGGAGCCCGAGGCGCGCATGTTCGTCAGATGCTTCTTCTCGCACGGTTGGATGACCATGTCGCTGTCCTTGACCTGCTCGCCGACGATCTGCCCCGCATAGACCTTGTCGCCCGGCTTGACGAAGAAGATCCCGCGATCCGCCAGCCGATCGAGGGCGAATCCCGTCACGTCCCCGCCCTCCTTCGCGATCATCGCGCCCTTCATCCGGTTCGGCAGCGGGCCGCGGTGCGGGCCGTACTGGTCGAACAGGTGGTTCATGAGGGCCGTGCCCTTGGTCAGTGTCAGGAACTCGAGGCGAAAGCCCAGCAGGCCGCGCGACGGGATCGTGAACTCGAGGCGCACGCGATCACCATGCTTGCCCATGTGCTTCATTTCGCCCCGGCGCTCGCCCACGGCGGAGATGACCGCTCCCGTAAATTCCTCGGCGCAGTCGATGACGAGCTCCTCGTAAGGCTCGAGGAGCTCTCCGTTCTCGGCCCGGCGGAAAATCACCTGGGGCCGGCCGAGCGAGAACTCGTAGCCTTCGCGGCGCATGGTTTCCGCGAGGATCGCGAGCGAGAGTTCGCCGCGCCCGAGCACCAGGAATGAGTCCGTTTCTCTCAGCCTATCCATGCGCAGGCCCACGTTCTTCTCGAGCTCCTTCTCCAGGCGCTCGAGCAGGTGGCGGCTCGTGACGTACTTGCCCGACAGGCCCGACATCGGCGAATCGTTGATCCGGAACTCCATCGAGAGCGTCGGCTCGTCCACGCGGATGCCGGAGAGCGGCGTCGGGTCGGCGAGATCCAGAATCGTCTGGCCGATCTCGATGTCCGGGAAGCCCGAGAGCACGATGATGTCGCCGGCCGAGGCTTCGGCCACTTCGACCCGGACGATGCCCTCGAACATGTAGATCTTGCCGGCTTTGCCCTTCTCGACGATCGAGCCGTCCGGCCGCACGGCCGCCAGTTCGATCGCCTTGGAGACCGTGCCCGAGAAGATCCGGCCCACCGCGAGGCGGCCGAGGTAGTCCGAATAATCGATGTTCGCGACAATCATCTTGTAGGGGGCGTGGCCCACGATCGGAGCCGGGATGTGTTCGAGGATCGCGTCGAGCAGCGGCTTCAGATCGCCCGACTTCGCGTCTGGATCGCGTGAGACATAGCCGAGACGGCCCGAGCCGTACAGGACCTCGAACTCGAGGTGGTGCTCCTCGGTGGCCAGGGAAAGGAAGAGATCGTGGATTTCCGCTTCGACTTCCATGGTCCGGGCGTCGGCGCGGTCGATCTTGTTGATCAGCACGATCGGCCGCTTGCCGCCCTCGAGCGCCTTCTTCAGGACGAAGCGCGTCTGGGGCAGCGGGCCCTCCGAGGCGTCCACGAGCAGGAGCACGCCTTCCACCATCGAGAGGATTCGCTCGACCTCCGAGCCGAAGTCCCTGTGGCCCGGCGTGTCCACGATGTTGACGATCACGTCCTTGTAGTGGACCGACGTGTTCTTGGCGAGGATCGTGATTCCCCGCTCTTTCTCGAGCTCACCCGAATCCATGACGAGCTCGTCCACGTGCTGGCCCACCCGGAACGTGCCGCACTGGTTGAGCAGCGCGTCGACGAGCGTCGTCTTCCCATGGTCGACGTGCGCCACGATGGCGATTGCTCGCCGGTCGGCGCGGCGGTCGAGCTCCAGGGTCCGGTCGATGGCTGTCATGAGAACAGCGGAGGCTATACCGAGTCGGGGGGGCTTGTCACTCGCATCTTAGGACGATAATGCCGCCGATGGATCCCCGCGCCGTGCTCCAACGCCACTTCGGGCACGATTCCTTCCGTCCCGGGCAGGAGGAAATCGTGCGCGCGGCGCTTGCCGGCCGAGACCTGCTCGCGGTCATGCCGACGGGTTCGGGCAAGTCGATCGGCTACCAGCTCCCGGCCATGATGCTCGAGGGGCCGACTCTCGTGGTCTCGCCCCTCATCGCCCTGATGAAGGACCAGGTGGACGAGCTCACCCGCAAGGGGATCGCCGCGGCTGCCCTGCACTCGCTGGCCTCGCCCGCGCAGCGCAGGGACGCCGAGGCCGCGATGCGGGGGGGACGACTACGCCTGCTGTACGTCGCGCCCGAGCGCTTCGCATCCGAGGCCTTCCGGCGCCTCCTCGAGGACGTCCCGCTAGCCCGATTTGCGGTCGACGAGGCGCACTGCGTTTCGGAGTGGGGACACGACTTCCGGCCCGACTACCGCACGCTGGCCGAGGCGGCCGGACGCTGCCGCCGCGCCGACGGTGGCGCCGGACGGCCTCCCATCCTGGCCTTCACCGCCACGGCCACGCCCGAAGTCCGCGAGGACATCGTGGGCCTGCTCGGGCTCGTGAGCCCCGAGGTCTCCGTCGCCGGGTTTGACCGGCCGAATCTGTACCTCGACGTGAGGAAGGTCTCGGGCGAAATCGAGAAGCGCGCGCTGCTGCCGGAGCTCGTCGCCGGACGGCGCGCCCTTGTCTACGCCGCGACGCGCAAGAGCGCCGCCCGGGCCGCCGAGGCTCTGCGCGAGGCCGGAGTCGCCGCCGAGGCGTACCACGCTGGCATGGAGGAGTCCGAGCGCACGCGCGTCCAGGACCGGTTCGCGGATGGATCGATCCGCGTCGTCTGCGCCACCAACGCCTTCGGCATGGGCATCGACCGGCCGGACATCGACGCCGTCGTGCACTTCGAGATCCCCGGCTCGCTCGAGGCCTACTACCAGGAGATCGGCCGAGGCGGGCGCGACGGGCGGCGCGCCGACGCCACCCTGCTGTGGAACTACGTGGACGTGCGCACGCGGGAGTTCCTGATCGACCAGAACGACGAACGCGATTCCGGCGCGCAAGGGGAGCACCGCGAACGCCGGCGCGAGCTCGACCGCAGCAAGCTCGCCCGCATGATCGCCTACGCGGATTCTTCCGGCTGCTACCGCGCGACGATCCTCGGCTACTTCGGGGAGCGCGACACGGCCCCGGCGTGCGGGTTCTGCGGCAACTGCGCACGCCGACGAGACCTCTCGGAGGAGGACCTCATCCGGCTGCGCAAGATTCTCTCCGGCGTGGCCCGGGGTGGAGAGCGCTGGGGAAAGCGGAAAGTCGTGGCCATGCTGACGGGCGAGCTCGACGGATTGCCCGAATCGCTGAGCCGCCTCTCGACCACCGGGATCCTTGCGGGCGAAAGCCCCAAGGCCGTGGCCGACTGGGTCGACGCAGCGCAGGGCGGCGGCCTGCTCGCGGCGACGCTGGACGTCTAGCGGACGCTCTCGCTGACGCGCGCGGGCCGCGAGGTCATGTCCGGCCGGACACTCCGGGTGGCGCTGACCCTTCCGGAGCCGCCGCGCCCGAGGCAAAAGAAGAAAACAAAAACGTCGAAGGCCCTCGCGGCGGCCGTGGGCATTTCCGCGGACCCCGCGAGCATCGACGCGCTGCGGGAATGGCGGCGTCAGGAAGCAGCGCGGCGTTCCGTGCCCGCCTACGTCGTCCTGCACGACCGGACGCTCGCCGCGCTGGCGGCAGCGCGGCCTTCGACGCTCGACGCACTGTCCGAGATCCCCGGCATCGGCCCGGCAAAGCTCGAGGCCTACGGCAAGGACCTTCTCGCCCTGCTCGGCGCGGAGAATGCGTAGTGCGCGGCCACAGAGCCCCATCGTATTCGGGTGCCCAACCCATGATCAAGACCTCGGCGATGGAGCGCTAGTGCCGCGCCCCGGGCGTGTCGTTTACTCGAGCGGGCAGGGGCGCATCTGCCCCGGCTGCGGCTGGCCGCAGGACGACTGCCGCTGCTCGAAGAATCTCGCCGCGGGTACCGAGATCGTTCCGGACAAGGTCACGGCGAAGCTGCGGCTCGATAACCGGGCCTCCGGTAAAAACGTCACGGTCGTGGACGGGCTGCCCGACAACCATGGGTTTCTCGACACTCTTTGCCGCGACCTGAAGAAGGCATGCGGAACGGGCGGAACGGTCGGCGAGAATAGGATCGAGTTGCAGGGCGACCAGCGCGAACGGCTCCGGGAGCTGCTCGTGAAGAGAGGATTTCTGGTGAAGGGATGACGGCGACCCGCATTTTTCTGGTTCGCCACGGAGCGACGGAGCTTTCCGCCGAGGACGCCTTCGCCGGCGAAACCGACGTGCCGCTCTCCGACATCGGGCGCGAGCAGTTGAGAAAACTCGCCGCGCGCCTCGCCGGCGAGCCGGTCGCCGCCGTCTACGCAAGCCCGCTCGGCCGCACGATGGAGACGGCGCGGATCCTGGCCGCGCCCCACGCCATACCCGTCACGGCGAAGGAGGGCCTGCGCGAGATCTCGCACGGCCACTGGGAAGGCAAGACGCGGGCCTCGGTCGAGAAGGACTACCCGAAGGAGTATGCGCTCTGGAACGCGGACCCTTTTTCCTTCGCGCCGCCCGAGGGCGAGACCGGCCTCGCCGTCACCGCCCGCGCTCTGCCAGCGCTGCTCGAGATCGTCGCCGCGCACCCGGGAGTGCAGGTGCTCGTCGCTTCGCACAAGGCGACGATCCGCCTGCTGATCGGCTCGCTGCTCGGCTTCGATTTGCGGCGCTACCGCGACCACCTCGACCAGAGCCCCGCCTCGCTGAACATCCTCGACTTCAAGGACGTCTCCCACGCGCGCCTCTCGCTCTACAACGACATCTCGCACTATTCGCCGTCGCCCTCGGGAACCGCGGCGATCGCAAGCGGACGACTGTCAGGCATCTGGGCCAAGGAGTGACCGGAGGGTTGAGACCCCCGCGGTTTGCCTTTCGGCCCCTTCTGTGACACTCTGCGCCCTCTCGTGGCCGGCCTCCCAGGGCCGCCCGCATCGAACGTAGGCCTCGCCGGCGAATCCTCCGTTCCCAAACAAAAACCAGCCGGATTTTCCCCTCGAGGAGGATTCCCTTGCCTTTTACCCAGTTCGGGCTTCACCCGGATCTCTTGCGCGGCGTCAAGGAAATGGGCTTCACGCGCCCCACGCCGATCCAGAACGACGCCATCCCGCCCGCCATGGAGGGGCGCGACGTGCTCGCCTGCGCCATGACCGGCAGCGGAAAGACCGCCGCCTTCCTGCTTCCGATCCTCCACCGCCTGATCGGCAAGAAGCGCGGCGCGACGCGCGCCCTCATCCTGACTCCGACCCGGGAGCTTGCTGCGCAGATCCAGGAGCACGCGAAAGAGCTGACCGTCCACACGGCGATGTCCTCAGCCGCCGTATTCGGCGGCGTGTCCATGGGACCGCAGGAACACGCCTTCCGCACCGGCGCGGACATCCTGGTCGCGACGCCGGGTCGGCTGCTCGACCACTTTCGCCATCCCTACGCGAAGCTCGACCACCTCGAGGTCCTCGTCCTCGACGAAGCGGACCGCATGCTCGACATGGGCTTTCTCCCGGACATCCGCAAGGTGCTCCGGCACCTGCCCGTGAAACGGCAGACGCTCTTCTTCTCGGCGACGATGCCGCCG
This sequence comes from Acidobacteriota bacterium, assembly GCA_031360505.1. Lineage (GTDB taxonomy): Bacteria > Acidobacteriota > Thermoanaerobaculia > UBA5066 > Gp7-AA6 > DAHUXD01. Next base: position 6,374 of record JANMBR010000351.1, on the reverse strand, counting down.
CCCATCGCGCAGCTGACGCGCGAAATGCTGAAGAACCCCTTCACGGTCAACCAGGAACGCAAAGCCGCGCCCGCCATCGGCATCACGCAGGCGGTCTATCCCGTCCCGCAGAACCTGAAGGCCCCGCTGCTGCTCGAGTTGCTCAAGCGCGGCGACATCAAGAACGTGCTCGTCTTCACGCGCACCAAGCACCGCGCCAACCGCCTCGCCGAGACGCTCCTGAAGAAGGGCGTGTCCTGCGAGCGCATCCATGGCAATCGCACGCAGGCGCAGCGCACACAGGCGCTGGCCGGATTCAAGGACGGGCGCCATCGCGTCCTCGTGGCGACCGACATCGCCGCCCGCGGGATCGACGTCGAGGCGCTCTCGCACGTCATCAACTTCGACGTTCCCAACGTTCCCGAGGACTACATCCACCGCGTGGGCCGCACGGCGCGCGCGGAGATGACGGGCGACGCCTTCACGTTCGTCGCGCCGGAAGAGACGACCGACCTCGCGGCGATCGAGCGCGAGATTGGCAAACGCCTGCCCCGCATCACGGTGCCGGGCTTCGACTACACCCACGCGCCGGCCGAGCGCTTCGAGGTTCCCATCGCCGAGCGCATTGCGGCAATCCGCGCGCGCAAGGGCGAGGAGAGGAAGCGCGCCAGGGAGAAGGCGGAACGGAGAGTCGCGCACGAGAGCGCGCAGAGGGCGCGCGGGCCGCAGCGATCCTCGAGCAGGGGCCCGGAGCTTCGGGGTCCGGCTCCCTCGGGGGGGGGTGGCGTCAGAACGCCTTCGGGAGTTAGACCCCAGACTCCGTCGGGTCAGGCGCGGTGGGGGCGCAGAGGGTAGGGCCCTGGGGTCAGACCCCCTTCGGGGGTCAGACCCCGCTTATTTTCCGGCGGCGCCGTAAACCGGGAGCGTTCCAAGGGCTGGCGGCAGCGTCGGCCTCGGGGCGGACGGCATCGCCGGGACGGTCTGGCCCGGAAGCACCGGAAGGGGGACGCTGCGGCCGCGCGCGTAGACCTCGTGGCGCCCGTTCGTCTTGTACCACTCAGCGAGCGAGGCGGTCTGGAACATCTCCTCGATGATCTTGCGCCAGCCCACGCCCGTGTTGTACGCGCAGAAGGAGATCTCCCCCATCTGCGTGGCGTACGGGATGATGCACATTTCGGTGCGGCGGAAGTCATAGTTGAAGAGGTCCTGGAACCACATGCCGCCGATGAAGAACACGCGCCACGGGTAGCGGTTCTTCTCGGCGAAGCCGAGTTTGCCTCCCGTGTGCCCGTCCATGATCTTGGCCAGGCTCCACGGCGAGAGTCCCGCCGGGACGCCCTCGGGGCGGAGGTTGCGCAGGATGGAGAGGCCCACCTGAATGGCGGTCCACTTCTTCTGGCGCCCGGAGTCGGTGAGCGACTTGATGTCGGCGAGCATCTGGTCCACGTTCAGGATGGACGGCACCGTCACGGCCTTCTTCGTCTTCTCCTCGACGAGCAGCATCGTCCCGATGCCGCAGTTCGGGTGGCAGCCGCATTTGAAGGAGCCCCACTCGGACTCGAGGCCTCCGAGCAGGTCCTTGAGATCCGAAAAGGGCCCCGACGCCGACAACGGGTACCAGTCGCGCATGACCTCTCCGATTCCGGCCTGCGCTTTCACATCGTGCGCGAGGTGCGAGAGCGTGTAGCGCTGGCGCGTGCGCGTCTCTTCGTCGACGTCCTCGTCGCGGCCGGTGAAGGAAACCGGCTGGAACGCGACGGTGTTGACCTTGTCGATGTTGTCGATGGCGAACTTCAGGATGTCGCCAACCTGGTCGTTGTTGACGCTGTTGACGATCGTCACGACGAGCGTGACGTCGATCGCATACTTCTTCAGGTTCTCGATCGCTCGCAGCTTGACGTCGTAAAGATTGCCAACCTTGCGGTGCTGGTTGGCCTCGTTTCCCACGCCGTCGAACTGCAGGTACGCAAAGCGCAGCCCGGCCTCCGCCGCCTCCTTCGCAAAGGACTCGTCCTGCGCGAAACGGATTCCGTTGGTCGCGCACTGGACGGAAAAGTAGCCAATCTTGCGGGCGTGCCGGATCGCCGGGAGAAAGTGCGGCGACAGCGTCGGCTCGCCGCCGGAGAACTGGACCGAGAGCTGGCGGCGCGGCTTGATCGAGGCCGCGTCGTCGAGGAGCTTCTGCACCTCGTCCCACTCGAGCTCGTGAACGTAGCCGACCTGGTTGGCGTCCATGAAACACGGATCGCACATCATGTTGCAGCGGTTGGTCAGGTCGATCGTGAGCACCGCCCCGCGGCCGTACTTGATGGACGAAGTGCCGTGCTCGTGGAGCCCATCTTTCGGGATGACGAAGTCCCGTCCCGGGTACATGGATTCGAGCCGCTTGAAGAAGGCCGGGTCCGTGGACATCACGTCCTCGAAGTGCCCGTGCTTGGGGCAATCCTTCTTCATGAGGATGCGGCCGTTTTCCTCGACGATGTCGGCGGGGATCTCGCCGGGCTTGCCCTCGATCAGGACCTTCCAGTCCGCCTCGCCCGAAAGGATCTGGGCGCGGACTTCGGAGACACAGCGCGGACAAAGCGAATCGGTCTTGCGGGGAAAGCCGAGCGGCGGAAACGTCTTCTCGCGTTGCTTGAGCAGCGGCGCCGGCGCCCACTTCGGCTGGAACGACCGCTCCGCAAACCGCCGATCGACCGCGCGCGCGAAACGCCAGAGGGAATCGGCCGCGTGCTGCACCCCGGCATAGACCAGTCTTCTCATTTTGGAAATATTTCCTTCCGCCGTTACGGTTTGCGTGCGCCCCTCAAACCCGAAAAGGGAACATCCGAGGACCGATTCTAGCCGAAATCGGGAGGGCAGAGGACCCTTGTCCAAGCCTCAAGCCGTTCGAAGGACCTCGGAGAAGCGCTCGATCGAAAACGGCGAGAGATCACGTCGGCCGGCCCCCGCCACCGCGTCGGCAACCGCCAGCGCCGTCACGGGCGCCAGCAGGATCCCGTTGCGGAAATGGCCCGCGGCGAAAAAAAGCCCCGGCACCCGGCAAGGGCCCAGGATCGGCAGCCCGTCGGGCGTGCCGGGGCGCAGGCCCGACCAGGCCGTCACGAACCGGGCTCGGGCGAGTTCCGGCACGAACCGTACCGCCCCCGCGATCAGGCGCTCCACCGCCTCGGCGGTGACTTCCTTGCGAAATCCGACGTGCTCGACGGTCGAGCCGAGGAGGACCGTCCCGTCCGCCCGGGGAACGATGTAGACCTCGTCGCAGGACAGAATCGTCGAAAGCGGCCGCCCTCGCAAATGCAGCTCGACAATTTGTCCGCGCACGGGCTCGACCGGAACGGACAGCGGCAGGGACGAATCGAAGGCAGCCCAGGCGCCCGCCGCATCCACGACCGCGTTTGCAAGCAGCGTGCCCGCGTCCGTCTCGACGCCGAGACAGACGCCGCCCTCAATGCGAAAACCGAGGACCGCGACGCCCGTTCGCACGCGAACGCCCCGCCGATCCGCGAGCAGCCACGCCGCCCGGGTCAGGAGGCGCGGGTCGACCACGCCCTCCTCCGGAAAGTACGCGGCCGCGGCGACCTCGGGGCAGAGGCGGCCTCCGAGCTCGCCCGGAAGCTCGTCCACCCGAAGTTCGACCACATCGAGGCCGGCGGCCCGCTGCCAGGCGATCTGCGCGGCAAGCCTCCCCGCGGGTGCGCGCGCGAAGTCGCAATGCAGAAGCCCCGTGCGGCGGTAGCCGACCTCGACGCCGGTTTCTTCCTCGAGGCTGCGCACCCAGGCCGGGTAGAGGCCGCGGCTCTCGAGAGCCAGTTCGAAAAACGCGTCGCGCGCCCGCGCCTCGGCCTGGGGCGCGAGCATCCCGGCGGCTGCGCCCGACGCCTCCGCCCCGGGCTCGGCCCGCTCGAGCACGATCACGTCGCGGCCGCGCGCGGCAAGCTCCGCCGCCAGGGCGCAGCCGATCACGCCGCCGCCGACGACGACGACGTCGGTCCGCTCCGGGCTCATCGCGTCAGCCGCAGGGGAAGCCGGACCCGGCGTTTTCCGCGGAACACGTCCTGCGCGAACCGCCCAATGGCCATCGCGGCGCCGTAACCGAGCGCTCCCCCCACGAGCGCCCCCGCGATCGTGCGCAGGCCAGGGCGTCTCGGCAACGCGTGCCGCAGCAGGCGCACGACACCCTGCCTCAAAAGCTCGGAGGCGACACCCGCGCCCGCGCCGGCCCCGAGACCAGCCGCGCGGTCGCGTGCGGAGGGTGGATGGCCATACAGCGCGGCCAGCGAGAGGACGAGCCGGTTCAGCGCAACGGCCTGGTACGCCAGGTCCGCCCCGAACGGCATCGCGCCGAAAAACGCGGCGGGGCCGGTCAGAATCCCGCTGGCCGCGGCGCAACGCAGCGCGGCCTTGCGGATGAGTCGGCCCGCCAGCTCGTCGCGCGAGGCCCGGGGATGGCGCTGACGGAGCCGCCGGACCTCCCGGGCGACGCGCTCCCGGTCCGTCTCGTCCAGAACTGCGCGGGCAAGGGCCGTGTACACGGGGAAATTCTACAGCCCCGTGCTATGTTTCGCCCGATTTGGAAAGGAGCCGAAGTGAAAATACGCACCGCCATTGCTCTCATGCTCGCCTGCGCCCTCCCGCTCGCCGCGCAGGCCACGAAAGGGAAGGGTAAGAAAGTGGCCCCCGACTACGCCAACACGATCGCCACGCTGCAAACGGATCTGGGCGACATCCAGATCAAGTTCTTCTACGACAAGGCCCCCAGGCACGTCGAGAACTTCATCGACCTGTCCAAGTCGGGCTTCTACGACGGGACCTTCTTCCACCGGGTGATCCCGGGATTCATGATCCAGGGCGGCGACCCGAACACCAAGAAGCCGGAGACGCCCTCGAGCCAGTACGGCACGGGCGGCAACGGCAGCACCCGGGTCAAGGCCGAGTTCAACGACACGCCGCACAAGCGCGGGATCGTGTCCATGGCCCGCTCATCGGACCCCAATTCCGCCTCGTCGCAGTTCTTCATCGTCGTCAAGGATTCGAACTTTCTGGACGGCCAGTATTCGGCCTTCGGCGAAGTGATCTCCGGCCTGGATGTCGCGGACAAGATCGCCGCCGCGCCGCGTGGCGCGAAGGATCAGCCGAACCAGCCGGTCCACATCAAGAAGATCCTGCTCTCGCAGGCCAAGAGCACGAGCTAGGGGTCACGCTGATCCCTTCCGACGTTGCCGGCCTCGACGCGCTGGCCCGTCAGACGCATCTTTCTCCCGTCTCCATCGAGGCGCTGGCCGGCGACGTCGGCCGGCGCCGTTACTTCCGGATCGCGCTGACCGACAACCAAACCGTCCTCGGCGTCGTCTATCCCGCCGAGGAGGGTGAATCCCGGCTGCGCTGGGGCAAGGCGCGCGCGCTGCTCGAACCGAGCGTGCGCGTGCCGGCGCTCTACGCCGATGACGGCCGGGGAAACCAGATCGTGGAGGACCTCGGATTTGACGACCTCGCCGCGCGCTGCGCGGCGTCGCCGGCCGACCGGCCGGTATGGCTCGGGCGCGCGGCCGACACCGCCGCCGCCATCGCGGAGCTGCCGGACCCCGGTGTCAATGCGCCGTTCGACGCGGCGCTCTTCCGGCGCGAGCTCGAACTCGCGCGCGAGGCCGTCTTCGACATGTACCTCGACGCTCCTCTTTCTCCCGCGGACCGCGCCGCGCACGACGCCTTCGCGGCCGCGCTCGTCGACGAGATCCTCGGACACCCTTTCGCGCTCTGCCACCGCGACTTCCACGGCAACAACCTCTTCGCCGCGGACGATCGCGTGGCGGTCATCGACTTCCAGGACCTGCGCCGCGGACCGGACTCGTACGACCTCGCCTCGCTGCTCTGGGAGCGAACGACGCTCGACTGGATGGACGACGCGCAGGCGGCGGCCGTCGTCGCCCGTTTTGCAAGGGCGCGCGGCGCCGACGCCGATGCGCTCGGCGCACGATTGCGCCGGGTGCTTCTCCAGCGCGCGTGGAAAGTGTGCGGCACGTTCGCCCGGGCGGTGGTCAAGGGCAAGGGCGAGACGTACCGCCGTTATCTGCCCGGCGAGCTCGATCTGGTCCGGCGCCTGCTCGGGGACTCGCCCGAAGACCGCCGTTTCGGCGAGGTCCTGGAGTCCCGCTCGCGCCCCGGTCTGTTAAGCTGACCCCTGCGGGACAGGGTTCACGAAGAAGGAGATAACGATGTTCGGCTCACTCGGTCTTCCGGAGCTTCTCGTCATCCTGCTAATCGTGATCATCATTTTCGGGGCCAGCAAGCTCCCGCAACTCGGCAAGGGCATCGGCCAGGGCCTGAAGAACTTCAAGGACTCGGTCAAGGGCGACGACCCGCCGTCGGACAACAACAAAAAGTCGTAGGGGCGG
>JANMBR010000340.1:0-7398 GCA_031360505.1 Acidobacteriota bacterium | reverse complement strand
TCGAAGTCGCGCGCCTCGAGGGCGGCGAGCGCTCCCGCGGGCGACGAGGCGGTCTCGCACTCGAGCCCCTCGCCCTTGAGCAGCAGGCGCAGCGCCTCGAGCACGTCCTTCTGGTCGTCGGCGACGAGGATGCGGCCGGCGGTCTTCACGACGCGAGCCCGGAGAATCGGTGGCCCGCCGCCGAGAGCGCGGCGACCGCGTCGTCGAGTGTGTCGTGTTTCACCAGGACGTAGTCGGTGTCGTACGTCGACATCGCGAAGATCGAGACGCCGGCGGCCGCCAGCGGCGCGGCGAGGGCCGCGAGCACTCCGGTCAGTGCAAAGTCGAGCGTGCCGTCGACGGCGATCGCGCGCCAGCCGCGATTGGCGGTGACGGCGGCCGGGACGGACGCGTCGCGGCAGACGATCGAGAGTTCCGAAGCCGTGCGAGTCACGGCGCGAAAGTCTCCCGCGCTCGCCCACGGGGGCAGGGGATCCTCGGGCCCGAGGCGGCACACCGCGAGCGTTTCGGGCAGGACCGAAAGCGTGAGCGGCTGCACGCGGCTACTTGGGCCGGAAGTCGAGCGCCGCCGAGTTCATGCAGTAGCGCAGGCCCGTGGGTTCGGGGCCGTCGTCGAAGACGTGCCCGAGGTGCGAATCGCAGCGGCGGCACAGCACTTCCGTGCGGGTCATGTACGCGCTGCCGTCTTCGTGGGTCTTCACGCTGTTCTGCGCGGCCGGCGTCGAGAAGCTCGGCCAGCCGGTGCCCGAGTCGAACTTCGCGGCCGAGTCGAAGAGCGGATTGCCGCAGGCCGCACACGCATAGGCGCCCGGGGCGTGGTGGTTCCAGTACTTGCCCGTGAAGGCGCGCTCCGTACCCTTCTGCCGGAGCACCCGGTACTGCTCCGGAGATAGCCCCGCGCGCCACTCGTCGTCGGTCTTCTCGACGCGGTCGGCCTTGTCCTCGACCACGGCGGGAATCTACCACCAACCGGTCTCGCACCCTTGCTGGACTACTAGTCGCTGCGGAGAGCGTCCAGGGGATCGATGCGCGCGGCGCGGCGCGCGGGAAGGTACCCGGCGAGCAGGGCCACCGCGGCCATCAGCAGCAGGCCGAAGCCGAAGATCTCGACGTCGGCGGCGCGCACTCCGAAGAGAATCGACTCCACGACGCGCGCCACGGCGTAGGCGACCGGGAGGCCGATCGCCGCGCCGATGACTACGAATCGCACGACCTCGCCGAGAATCAGACGGCGTACGGCGGCGGGATCGGCGCCGAGGGCCATCCGCACGCCGATCTCCTGCCGGCGCTGCGCCACGGCGAAGGCGAGCACTCCGTAAATGCCGATCGCGGCAAGCAGAGCGGCGAGGCCGCCGAAGGCCACCGACAGCATCATGGTCAGGCGCTCGGTCAGCAGGGATTCCTGCACCTGTGTCGTGAGCGTCTTCAGTTCGTCCACCGGAAGCTGCGGATCCAGACGCTTCACCGCCTCGCGCAGGGCGCCGGCCAGGTGCGCCGGGTCGCGCTCGGTGCGGACGTAGAAACTCAGGTATCCCAGCTGCGAAAACTGGAGATAGGGGAGATAGACGAAGGGCCCGGGCTCCTCGCTGACCTGGGAGCCCTTGCTGTCGCGCACCACGCCGACGATTTCCGTGTCCGGCTTGGCGTCGGGGCCGCCGATTCCGAACCGCTGGCCGATGGCGCGCTGGCCGGGAAAGATCTTTCGGGCGAATGTCTCGTTGACGACGCAGACCTTCGGGGCGTTGGCGTCGTCGGCCCACGTGATCGCCCGCCCCTCGAGCAGCGGAATCCCGAGCGTGACGAAGTAGTCCGGCCCGATGCGGTTCAGGAGGGAATGGGGCGTGTCGGCCGTCTTGTCGGCCCCTTCCAGGATGACCCCGCTGCCCATGTCGCTGCCGGTCAAGGTGCGGAGCTGCGCTGCGGTCACGGACCGCGCGCCGGGCAGCGCCTTGAGGTCTTCGGTCAGCTGGCGCGCGAGCGCCGCTGTGCGCTCGGAGGTGTAGCCGTTGAGCTCCGGCGCGATCGAGAATCCGATGACGTTGTCGAGCTTCACCCCGAGCTCGACCTTCGAGAGATTGCGCAGGCTCCGCGTGAAGAGCCCGGCCGCGACGAGCAGGACGAGCGTCAGCGCCACCTGGGCGATGACGAGGCCATTGCGCACACGCAGCGCTTCGCGCCCCGGAGACGTGGTCCCGCGACCCTGGCCGCGCAGCGTCCGCGCGGGATCCAAGCGCGCCGCGCGGTAGGCGGGGCCGACGCCGAACAGGATTCCCGCGACGAGCGAGAGGGCGACTCCGAAACCGAGCACGCGCGGATCGATCTGAGCCGCGATCTGGCGCAGGTCCGCGTCGGGGGGGAACGCGGAGAGCAGGCCGTTCAGGAGCCATGCCGCGAGCAGGAGGCCGAGCGCCCCGCCCACGATCGAGAAGACGAGGCATTCGACGATCGATTGGCGCAGCAGCTGACCGCGGCTGGCGCCGATCGCCAGCCGGATGCCGTATTCCCGCTGTCGGGCCGCTCCGCGCGCCGCGAGCAGGCCGGCGAGATTCGAGCAGGCGATCAGAAGAACCAGGCCGACCATCCCCATCAGGGAGACGAGCGGCGTGCCGACCCCCTGCTGGAGGTTCCGACGGCCGCGCGCTCCGGAGACGAGCTCGATGCGCTTGTCGAGGAACTGCTTCTTGCGCACGTCGTTCCAGCCGGTCATCCGCGGCAGGAGCTGCTCGAGGATCGGCCGATAGACCGGAACGAGCTCCCGCTCGGCCCCCGACGGCGAGAAGCCGGGCTTCAGACGCCCCACGATCTGCAGCCAGTAGTCCTTCGGGTCGTCGAGGCCGTCCGAGAAGGGCGTCATCTGCGCCTTCATCATCATCGGCACGAAGAGGTCCGCGCGCCGGCCGGCCTGGATGCCCTCGTAGCTCTTCGCCGAGACGCCGACGATCGTGAGGGACTGGCCGTTGACGATCACCGACGTCGAGAGGACCGCCGGGTCGCCGCCGAAGCGCCGCTGCCAGTAGCCGTGGGAGATCACGGCGACCGGGTGCCCGCCCTTCGTCCGGTCGTCGGCCGGCGTCAGGACGCGGCCGAGCGCGGGCGGCACGCCGAGGACGCCGAAGTAGTTGCCGGTCACGAGCTCGCCCGACGCCCGCTCGGTCTCGCCGCGCGCGGCGATGCTCGCGGAAAAAGGTATCTCGCCGATCAGGCCCGAGAAGATCTTCGACTGCTCCGCGAGGTCGCGGTAGGTCGGATAGGAAAAGCAGTAGGCGTCATCCCCGTCCGACCTAGTCCGGCCCTGCTTGGGTCCGGGGGACCGCAGCAGCACGAGCGCGCCCGGGTCGTGCACCGGGAGCGTCCGGATGAGGACGCGGTCGACGAGCGCGAAGATCGCCGCGTTGGCGCCGATCCCGAGCGCGAGCGTGGCGACGGCGACCGCCGAGAACGTCGGGTTCTTGGTGAAGCTTCGCAGGGCGTAGCGCAGGTCCTGGAGCAAAGCCGACATCGCGATCCCCTTCAGTCGTTCACGATCCATCCGTCGCGCAGACGGAGGATCCGGTTGCCGTAGGTGGCGTTCTCTTCCGAGTGCGTCACCTGCACGATGGTCGTGCCCTCGTCGTTCAGCTTCTTGAAGAGGCGCATGATCTCGCGCCCCTGATCGGAGTGGAGGTTGCCCGTGGGCTCGTCGGCGAGCAGGAGCTTGGGTTTTGCGATGAGCGCCCGCGCCACGCCCACGAGCTGCTGCTGGCCGCCGGAGAGCTGGTTCGGGAAGAGGTCTTTCTTGCCCACCATCTGAAAGCGGTCGAGCGTGTCGGCCACCATCGCGGCCCTTTCCGAGCCTTTGACGTTGCGGTAGGAGAGGGGAACGTCGAGGTTCTCGGCGACCGTCAGGTTGTCGAGCAGGTGGTACTGCTGGAACACGAAGCCGACGTTCTTCTTGTTGAGCTCGATGCGATCCTTCGGCTTCATCGCGTGGACGTCGTGGCCCAGAAGCCGAAACTCGCCCCGCCAGTCGTGGTCGAGCATGCCGAGGATCGCGAGCAGCGTGGACTTGCCCGCGCCCGAGGGGCCCATGATCGTCACGAACTCGCCCTCCGCGATCGTGAGGTCGATGCGCCGCAGCAGGAATGTTTGCCCGGCTTTGCTCGCGACGGACTTCTCGAGGTTCTTGAGCTCGATCATCGAAGCGTCCTTCCGTCGTCCTGGAGGATCTTCATTCGTCCGCCCTCAGCGCTGCCTGCGGGTCCAGACGCGCGGCGCGGCGCGCCGGAATCGAGCACGCGAGCAGGGCCACGCCGCCGAGCAAGGCCACGACCGCCAGGAGCGTCAAGGGATCCCGGGTGCGCGTCTGGAACAGGAGGCTGCTCAGAATGGGCGAAAGCGCGAGCGACGCCAGAAGGCCCAGCGCCAGGCCGCCCGCCGCCAGCGACATCCCTTCGCGCCCGACGAGGCGCTGCACGTCGGCGCGGCCCGCCCCCAGGGCCATGCGGATGCCGATCTCGCGTCTGCGCTGCGCGACGCCATACGAGATCACTCCATAGATTCCGAGCGCGGCCAGCAGGAGAGCGATCGCGCCAAACGCGCCGACCAGGGTGGTGAGCAGGCGGGGGCGTGCCGCCGCCTCGGAGGCGACCTCGGTGAGCGCAACGATCCGGGAGACGGGTTGATCGGGTTCGAGCTTGCGAATGGCGCTGCGGATTCCCGCCGCCAGTGCATTCGAGTTGCCGTTGCTGCGCACGAAGATCTTGAGGCTCGACCTGGGAAAGTGGGATATGGGCACGTACATCGCGGCCCGGGGAGCCACTTCGAGCCCGTCCTGCCGAATGTCGCCGACCACCCCGATGACTCCCAACCGGCTGTTCTTGCCGAAGATGAGCCCCTTTCCGACGGGGTTCTCGCCCGGCCACAGTTGGCGGCCGAGGGCTCGATTGACCAGCAGGACGGGACTGCTGGCATCCAGGTCGGCCTGGGTCAGGTCGCGGCCCTGAACCACAGGAATTCCGAGCGCCGAGAAGTAGCCGGTGGTCACGATGATGGTTCCGCCCTCGGGCTGGATCGGCTTGTTTTCCGGCCGCCCCTCGAGGTGGACGCCGTACGATTCGCCGCCGCCCTGAAGCGGCATCGTCTTGCTGCCGCCGGCGGCGATGACACCGGGGAGCGCGCGGATGCGCGAGAGGATCGCGTCGCGATACGCCGGATCGCGCTCGGCGTCGAAGATCTTGGTCGGGATGGAGATCGAGAGCGTCAGAACGGACTCGGCCCGCATGCCCGTGTCCACATGGGTGAGCCGCCAGAAGCTGCGGATCAGGAGCCCCGCGCCGAAGAGCAGCGCTACGGCCAGCGCCGTTTCACCGAGGACGAGCGCGCTGCGCAGCCTCCTTGCGCCGCGAGATCCGGTCTCCGAGCGGCCCCCCGCCGCGTCGATCGCGACCCGCAGATTGCCGCTCGAGGCCTGCAGGGCCGGCAGGAGGCCGAACGCGAGGCCCGTCGCGATCGACAGCAGGAGCGCGAAGCCGAGGACCGCGGGATCCATCCTGATCTCGGCGGCGCGGGCGATGCGTCCCGTCGAGAGCGCGGCGAGACCGTCGATTCCCCAGCGGGCGATCAGGAGGCCGAGCGCCCCGCCCGACACCGAGAGCACGAGGCTCTCGACGAGCATCTGCCGCACGATCCGCCCGCGGGAGGCGCCCAGGGCGGAGCGGATCGCTCCTTCGCGCCGGCGCGTGTTGGCCCGCGCGAGCAGGAGGTTGGCGACGTTGACGCATGCGATCAGGAGAACGAGGCTGACCGCGCCGAGGAGCACCAGGATGGGCGCCCGGGCGTCGCCGGTCATGGCGGTTTGGAGCGAGATCAGTCGCGCGCGTTCGAAACCGGAGTTGCTGTCGGGAAACTGTGCGGCCAGGCGCGCGAAGAGCGCGTCGAGGCCGGCGCGGACCGACTCCGGCGCCGCGTCCTTCCGGAGCCGGGCGAGGACGTCGAGCCAGCGAACTTCCCGGCGGTGCGGAACCTTGTCCTCGCCGACGGTCGAGAGCGGCAACCAGAGCTCGACTTCCGGCGCCGGCAGGTCGAAGGCCGTCGGCAGGACGCCGACGATCGTGAATTTGGTTCCGTCGAGATCGAGCACCCGGCCGAGTGCGCCGGGGTCCTTTCCGAACCTGCGCTGCCAGAGCGCGGAGCTGATGACCGCCACGTGGTTCATGCCGGGCCGATCGTCGCCGGCAGCGAGCGTACGGCCGATGCGAGCCGGCATGCCGAGCGTCTCGAAGAATGAGCCCGAGACCATGGCGGCAGGGAGGCGCTCCGGCTCGCCGGCGCCCGTGACGTTGACGCCTGAGAGATTGGGCGAATACGACCAGGCCGCCGCGCTCTCGAGTCCCGGATGCGCCTGCGCGAGATCGTCGAAGTCCTGCGGCGAGAAACTGGATCCGACGGACGTCGAGTCCTTTTTCACGTGGCCGATGCGATACAGGCGGGCGGGATCTCGATAGGGGAGCGGCTTGAACAAAACTCCCCGAGCGACGCTGAAGATCGCGACATCGGCGCCAATGCCGAGCCCGAGGGTCAGCAGGATGACGGCCGTGAAGCCGGGGCTCTTCCAGAGGCTCCGGAGGGCGTAGCGCAGGTCCCGGATCATTCGCTTCTCAAGGCGGCCATGGGGTCGATCGTCGACGCGCGGCGGGCCGGCAGCCACGCGGCCAGGAGGGCGCACAGAGCGAGCAGGCCGGTCACGCCGATGAAGGTGACGGGGTCCGCGGGCGAGACGCCATAGAGAAAGCCGCGCAGCAGGTACGCGGCGGCCGCGCCGAGGGCAAGGCCGAGGGCCAGACCGACGGCAACGGGCTTCGCGCTCTGTGCGACGACGAGCGCGCGCACGTCCGCCGCCCGAGCTCCGAGCGCCATACGGATCCCGATCTCGCGCGTTCGCCCCGCCACCGAGTAGGAGATCACCGCGTAGATTCCTACGGCCGCGAGGGCGAGCGAGAGGAGGCCGAAGAGACCGAGCAGCGCGGAGCCGAGGCGCTGCGGCACCAGCTGTCCGGCGAGCTCGGTTTCGTACGGGTGGATGTCGGCGACCGGAAGGGCCGCGTCCAGCTTTCGAATCTCCGAGCGCACGATCGAGCCCACGTCCATCCGGGGGTCTTCGCCGCGCACGACGAGGGTCATTCGCTGCAGGCCCGCGCTCGGCCCACCCTGCGCCAGCGGCAGGTAGACCTCGGGAGCCGGGGCGTCGCGCAGGGTCCGGGTGCGGAAGTTGCGGCTCACGCCGACGACCGTGCGCTCGGCGCCGCCAATCGTGATGCGGCGGCCGACCGCGCGCTCGGACGGCCAGTAGCGCTTCGCCATCGCCTCGTTGACGAGTGCGACGGGCGCCGAGCCTTCACGATCGACAGAATCGTCGAACTC
>JANMBR010000287.1:0-1938 GCA_031360505.1 Acidobacteriota bacterium | reverse complement strand
GGGCGCGAGTTGGGGGGGGGGTCGTTGGGGCGGGAGCCCCCCCCCCCGCCCCACCGGCGACAAAACTCATATTACCCCACTGGGGCCGGTTTAGGCGCCGGGCCCGCCCACGGGCCCCCCCGACGACACCAAGAAAACGAGGCGGATTACCGCCATTTCGCGAAGATTCGCTCCACGTCCTTCTGCGCCGCCTCGGCCGCCGCTTGCGCGGTCACCTCCTCCCGGGCGACGCGGGCGAACATCGTCGGAATCACAAACGTGTTGAAGACCTCGTCCGTCGCGGCAGTTGCGTACCCCGGGTACCCGACGTTCGTCGCCCACTCGAGCACGCCGGTCAGCGCCTTGTACTTGCCCGGCGGATCGGCCTTCGGATCGTTCGCGAGCAGGCCCGCGATGTTCGGCACGGTCGTCGGGTAGCTCGGGAAATTGTAGAACTCGCTCTCTTTGAACACCGATCCGAAGTTTCCGACCAGATCCACGAGGAACTGCTTCGCGCCGTCGATGTTTTCGGCAAACTTCCAGATGACGTAGCAGTTCATGACGTGCTCGGCCGCGATCCGCCGCACGGGGCCCTTCAGCGCCGGCACGAGGCCGATCTTCTTCGCCATGGCGGGGTTTTCCTTCTCGGCCGTGCGCGCAACCGAGATGGCGTTCTGGATGAATGAGGCTCGACCGGCGAGCATCGTGCGGTTGTTCGACGCCGGATCCCAGGTGAACACCTCGGCCGTCTCGGTCTCTTTGTAGAGGGCTCGCATGAACTCGAGCGCCGCGACCGTCTCCTTCGAATTCAGGACGACGTTGCCGCTCTCGTCCTGCTCGGCCCCTCCGAAGGACCAGAGCAGGCCGCGGACGACCATGTTCGAGTCCATCTCCTGCGAGAGCCCGATTCCGACGGGGTTGCCGAATTTCTCCTTGATCCTGCGACCGCCCGAGCGCAGGTCCTCCCATGTGTCCGGTCCGTTCGGAAAGCCGACCTCGCTCCAGAGGTCGATGCGGTAATTGCCCGGATCCGGCACGTAGGAATCGGAAAAGGCGAAGTACTTGCCGGTTTTCGGATTGAGCGTGGACTTCTGCGCCAGCGGAATCATCTTGCCGTGCTGCCGCTCGACCTCGTCCACGATCTCCTTGTGGTCGATGACCTGGCCCTCGTAGGCGGCCGGCGGCGAAATGAAGAGGAAGAGATCGTGCCCTTTCTTCGCCGCGGCCTGCGCCGCGCCGCGCGCGTTGACCTCGGTGGCCGCCATGTGATCCACGATCACCTCGGTTCCGTGCTTCGCGCCCCACTCCTTCGTGTAGACGTCGTCGAACCAGCGGTCGTAGCCCGGAACGAAGTGGCTCCACTGCAGGATGCGCAGCGTCTTCGGGGCCGCCCGTGCCTTCTTCTCGCCCGGCCCGCACGCGAGGCCCGGCAGCGCCCCGACCGCGAGCGCGGTCCCGGCCGCCTTCACGAACTGCCGGCGCGAAAGCCGGCCGCGTTTGTCTTTCTTCATGGGACGCGTCGCCTCCCGGCGCGATCTCGGCAATCCCGAAGCACGGATCGCGGCCGGCCCGAAGTCTATAATCGCGCCCGTGGCCGCCCTGGAACCCGGAGCTCCCTTTCCGCCGCTCGCGATTCATGGCGAACGGGGAGAGCGGCTCGATCCTCCCGCGGGCGAGACGCTCTACGCCATCTTCAAGACCGCCTGTCCAACCTGCGAGTTCACCTGGCCCTTCCTCGAGCGCATCCGCCAGGCGATTCCCGAGGGCGGCCTTCGGATCCTCGCCGTTTCGCAGGACGATTCGCGCAAGACAGCGGCTTTCAACGAGCGACTCGGCGTCCACCTCACGACCGCGTTCGACCTCGATCCCTGGACCGCGTCGGACGAGCTCGGTTTGACCACCGTCCCCACGCTGTTCCGCGTCGGGCCGACGGGCGTCATCGAAGAGACGATCGTCGGC
>JANMBR010000262.1:0-7451 GCA_031360505.1 Acidobacteriota bacterium | reverse complement strand
GAGCGCCGCCGGCGCGCTCGAGGAAATCGGTAACGTGTCCAATGCCATCCCGAAGGCCGCCAAGATCTCAGTGGCCGCGGCTTCCAGCAGCGCGCTCGTCAACGCGATGAAAGGCAAAGACCACGACCTCGCGGTGGAGGCCGTCGCCGCTTACAACGCGATGTACCTGGACACAACGGAAGTCGTTGTGACTCTCGCCGACGTGGCCGTGTCCGGCGCCGACGTCGCCGCCCGGCAGCGCGCGCTCCAGTGTCTGCGCAACCGGCAGAGCCAGGCCCGAAGCGTCCTGGAGACGATACGGCCGCTCACCCGGTCGTCGGATGCGCTGATCGCGGACGACGCAAAGACGGCCATCGAGTGGATCGACCGCGGCGGCGCGGGTAGCCCGAGCCCGATCAAGGGGAGCGTCGCGGCATCGTCGCCCGCGACGCCCCCCGCTTCGCCCGCCATGGGCGCAGCCGCGCCGCCGGCGGCCGCGGAGGCGGCGGGCAAGGGAAACGAGGAGCGCGGTCTCGCGGCGTTGCGCGAGCACAAGCTCGAATTCAACGAGCCCAGCTTTTACCGCGCGCTGTCCGAGGGCGACGCCGACACGGTCCACGCGTACCTCGACGGCGGCATGTCCGCGAATCACGTCTTCGTTGATACGAATCGCCGCACGCCATTGATGATCGTCTTCTTCGGGGCAGAAGCCTGCGCCGCTCCCGAGAAGGGCCACGCGATTG
Source organism: Acidobacteriota bacterium (assembly GCA_031360505.1). GTDB lineage: Bacteria > Acidobacteriota > Thermoanaerobaculia > UBA5066 > Gp7-AA6 > DAHUXD01. The sequence goes on along the minus strand of JANMBR010000262.1, from coordinate 6,729 downwards.
TCGCGCTACTCCTGAAGAGGGGTGCGGACGTCAATCAGCAGGACGCGCAACAGAACACCGCGCTCATGTTCGCGGCGGACAAGTGCGATCGGGAGACCTTGCGCATGCTCCTGAAGGCGGGGGCAAAGCTGAATGCGAAGAACTGGGCCGGCCTGACTGCGCTCCAGATGGGGATCGTTTCCGGCAATCCGGGGCTCGAGGAGCTGATCGCCGCGGGGGCTCGCCTGGATCCCGCTACGGCGAAAGCGTACGCCGAAGCCTACAAGAAGAGCCCGAAAGCACTGGCGCTCGTGAAGAAGGCCTCGGGGCAATGACACCCCGAGGAGGGCCGTCGTTTACTTGCGTGGGCGCCCGGCGTTGGTCAGGGTCGCCGCGTTTTCGAACGCGCCTTCCCACGAAGTTCCCTGGCCTCGGATCTTGATCGTCCCGAATCGTTTGGTCCCGACCTCGAACGAGAGCCGCTGAGCCTGCAGGTGGCGCGCGAAGCCCCGGGCGAAGAGCCCGCCCCATCTCCAGGCGGCTTCCCGCTCGGCCTGCTGTACGGTGAGTGACATGATTGTTTGAACTGTTCATTCTATCACGCGGCGCGGACGAGGCCGGCTGTTTGCAGCGATCAACTTCGACGTTTCTAACGTTCGAAGATCGCCCGAAGGCGGTGTTAGATTCGATGCGTTCTCGCTTCGCTCGTCCTTTGCCAGAATCCTTCTGACGAATCCCGACCGAACAAATAACGAGAATGCAGAGCGCCGCGCCGTGGTGTCTCCGCTCGACTTCGATCGGCGAAGGAGGAAGGCATGCGATCCACATTTCGGTTGTTTCTGGCAACGATTCTTCTCACCGCGGCGGCCGGAGTCGTTCTCGCGCAGGAGCCCAGCGCTCCGCCCCCGACGCCTGCGCCCGAGGTCGCGCAACCAGTCGCCCCCGAGCTCCCGCAGGTCCCCGCCGCGGAGCCAATCGCGCCGGTCGTCGAGCCTGCGGTCACCGCAGAGCCGATCGCCCCGGCCATCGTACCCGTCGTTGTGGCGCCCGTAGAGCCGCCCGTCGTGGAGAAGCCGCGGGTCGTAACGACCACCAAGGCCGTGACGAAGAAGGCCGTCAAGAAGCCCGCGGAGAAGCCTGTGGAGAAGCCCGCGATCCAGGTCAGCGAATCCGCCAAGCCGGCCGCAGCCGCGGTGGGCGCAACGGCCGTCGACACGACCGGCAGCGTGCCTCCTCCAAACGCCGCGGCGAGCACGGCGCCCCCGGAGAGCATCGCGCCTCCGCCGCCTTCCGCCAAATCGGTGACGGTCGAGACTCACTCCGAGCAAGCCGTCCCGCGGAAAAAGCTGAGCATCGGCAGCTGGATTCTTTTCGGGCTCGCCTTCCTTGCCATTGCCGGCATCGCCGCCAAGTTCCTGCGCAGGCGACTGCGGAGCCCGACCTCGATCGTGGACTTCACGAGCATTCACCCCGAGGCGAGGCCGGCTCCTGTGACGCGTCCCTGACTCGAACGGCTGACTGGAATCCGCAAAGGCGGGGGGCAGCCCCCGCCTTTTTCTTATCCCGTGGCGCTTCTCACGCATTTCACGGTGCCTCGACCCCATGCTGGAGTCTGGTTGATCGTCGAAGAGCCGAGCCGTCCAGTGCCGGTGGTGGATCCGAGTCGCGCGACGCGTTCTACTGCCCGCCCGCCCCTTCCTCCTCGATCCACCCCCGCGTGCGCTCGACCGCGCGCTTCCAGCCGCGGAAGGCCGACTCTCGCCGGTCCTCGTCCCACTCGGGCTCGAAGGTCCGGTCGGCCTTCCAGAGCCGCCGCAACGCTTCGGTGGATTCGAAGGCGCCCACGGCGAGACCGGCCGCGTAAGCCGCGCCGAGCGCCGTCGTCTCGCTCACGACCGGCCGAACCACGGGAACGCCGAGGACGTCGGCCTGGAGTTGCATCAGGAAGTTGTTCACGCTCGCGCCGCCGTCCACCTTCAGAGCCGAGAGCGGCTTTCCGCTGTCCGCCGCCATCGCGTCGGCAACTTCTCGGCTCTGGAAGCAAATCGCTTCGAGCGTCGCGCGCACGAGACGGGCGCGGTTCGCAAAGCGGGTCAGGCCCACGATCGCGCCGCGCGCCCGCATGTCCCAATGCGGCGCGAAGAGTCCCGAGAACGCCGGCACGAAGTAGATGCCGCCGGAATCGGCCACGGTTGCGGCGATCGCCTCGGTCTCGGCGGCGCTGGCGATCAATCCGAGGCTGTCCCGCAGCCACTGCACGGCCGCACCGGACACCGCGACGGAACCCTCGAGCGCGTAGGCCCGCTCTCCCGGACCGGCGCAGGCCGCGGTCGAGAGCAGCCCGAAGGTGCTCGGCACCGGATCGTCGCCCACGTGCTCGAGCAGGAACGACCCCGTCCCGTAAGTGTTCTTCGCCTCGCCCGCCGCGAAACAGCCCTGTCCTGCGAGCGCGGCCTGCTGATCTCCCAGGTCGCCGCAGACGGGGACCCGGGCGCCGAACGGGCTGCCCGTCGGCGTGTAACCGTAGGGCTCGCGCGCGATGGACGGTCGGATCGCCGGGAGCGCGCCCCACGGCACCCCGAACCGTTCGAAGAGAACCGGGTCCCACTGGAGTTTTGCGAGGTCGCACAGCAGCGTGCGCGAGGCGTTGGTCGGGTCCGTCACGTGCGCGCCGCCGCGCGGCCCACCGGTCAGGTTCCAGATCACCCAGGTGTCGATCGTCCCAATGAGCAGATGCCCGGAGGCGGCGAGCTCGCGCACCTCGTCGACGTTGTCAAGCAGCCACCGGATCTTGGTCGCCGAGAAGTAGGTCGAAATCGGAAGACCCGAGCGGGCGCGCACGTCCTCTTCCCATCCCCGCTCGATGGCCGCGCGGCACTCCGGGGCCGTTCGTGTGTCCTGCCAGACGATCGCATTCGCGGCGGGACGGCCGTTGCGCGCATCCCAGGCCACGACGGTCTCGCGCTGGTTGGTGATCCCGACGGCGAGCACACGCCCGGGCGGCGCCGCGCTCACGGCTTCGAAGATCACTTCGTCCACGCGCTCCCGGATCTCGAGCGGGTCGTGCTCGACCCAGCCGGGCCGCGGGAAGATCTGCTCGTGCTCCCGGTAAGCCGCGGCGGCGGGATTGCCCTCGAGGTCGAACAGGATGCAGCGAGTGCCTGTGGTCCCCTGATCGACCGCCGCCACGTACTCGCGCATCGCGACCGTCATGTTATCCGGACGCCCAGATCCCGAATGGCCCGTCATCCCGAGGAGCCCCTCGGCTTCGCTCGGGACAGGCCCCGCGACGAGGGACCCCGTACTCGACGAGCTGCCCTCCTATTCAAGTCCGGGATCCCTCGCGACGCCCGGGATGACAGGCGTGAGTCATCCCGCTACTCCGTACTCGACGCGCCCCGCGGCCTGGTCGAGGCCCTCGCCGCGCGAAAGGAGTGAGGGGAGGCTTCGCCGGACTTCTAACTGCACCCTGCCGGCCCTCCCCGCTCCCCACTTCCGGGGAGAGGGGAGGGGAGGATTGACTTTTCTACTTGCTCGCCGCCGCGACGAGGTCGGCGGCGGTCGTCGGCCCGATCGTCATCGTGTCGGAATGCCAGGCGACCATCGTGCGAAACTCGAGGTTCGCGGCGAACCCGGTCTTGCGGCCGCGTTTCTTGGCAACCTCATCCACCTTGGCCTGTTGAGCGTCGGTCAGATCCGGCGCGATCTGCATGTAATCCCAGCTGTCGCCGCTCGTGTGCGCATAGATCTGTGAGATCGGAACGCCGGCCTCCTTGTCGATCGCGTCGTTCTCAGCCACCCACTTCAAGAATTCGAGTTGCTTGCCCGGAGCGATGCGATAGAGCGCGACTCGCGACGTCGGCGGCTTCATCTCTTTGCCCGTCTGCGCGCTGGCGGCGGGAGCGTCGAGAAAGGCGAAGACCAGTAGCAGAAGGGGAATCAGGCCGAGAACACGTCTCATGAGAACCTCCTTGGTGCGCGGCACCTGCGTCGCCACGATGGAATGGAACCGGCTGACACGACGCCAAGCCAGATCGTGTTCACTCCATGTTGAGGCGAAAAACTTGGACGGACTCTATCCGGAGTGCCCTGCCACGTCAAAGCGAGCCGCGGAGCGTTCCTGCCGTCATCACGAAGAGTCGTGTCATCCCGAGCCCCTCGGCTTCGCTCGGGGCAGGCTCCGCGAGGGATCCCGTACTCGACGCGCCCCGACTCCGTTACTTCCTCTTCGCCCCTCCGCCCTTGTAAACCACTCCGTCCTTCACCACGACCTCCACATTCGCTAGCGCCGTGATGTCGAACAGCGGATTTCCCCTCACCACGATCACATCCGCCAGCTTCCCCGGCTCGATCGTGCCGAGCTCCTTGCCCTTGCCGAGGATCTCCGCGTTGACCCGCGTCGCCGCGCAGATCGTCCGCCGCGGCGACATGCCGACGTCCACGTGCGCCTTCATCTCGCGCCACAGCGCCTCGGTGTGGAAGTTCATCGGCGTGCCCGAATCCGTCCCGATGCCCATCGTCGCGTTCGACTCGATCCACTGCCCGAGCGACGCCCTCGAGAAGCGAATCTCCTGATCGGTCGTCGAGAAATAGCTCAGGCGCTGGAACCCCTTTAAAGAGTTCTGTACTTCCTCCCAGATCTGCGGTCCGAAGTCTTCCTTCAGCTGCGGATCCTGGAGCCGCTCTGGAAAGTCCACGGTCGCCGGGAAGAGAAACGCGCGGTGCGCCGCGGTCACGACCACCGCCGTCCCCTTCGCCGCGATCGCCTTCACGAGCGCCGGATCGTACGTCGGCATGCCGGCGGATCCCACGTGCGTCAGAACGTCCACGCCCGCCTCGAAGGCGTCGCGCACGTTGACCGGATCGTAGACGTGCGCATGGACCTTGAGATGGTGCCGGTGCGCCGCGTCCACGATCGCCTTGTAGTGCGCCGGGCCGAGCCCGACGTAGGCCTTGATGACGTCCACTCCCGCGGCGGCCAGCCTGTCCACCGCGGCGGCGGCCTGTGCGGGCGTGTCCACCAGGACCTGGTTCGGGAGGACCGGGGAGTAGTCGCCGAGATCCCGCGTGATCCAGGGTCCGCTCATCCACATCCGCGGCCCTGGAATGGCGCCGCTCTTGATGCGGTCGCGAACGGAGAGGCTCTCCTTCAGCGTCCCCCCGAGGTCGACGGCCGAAGTCACGCCCGCCATCAGCAGCTGCTTCGCCGAGATCTCCCCGACCCTCTCGACCAGGTTGTTCTTCGCGATCCAGGGGTCCCACCGGTCGTAGTCGCCGTGCCCCAGGATCTGGAGATGGGCATGCATCTCGATGAGCCCCGGCATCATCACGCGCCCGCTGGTGTCGATCACCTCGGCATCCGACGGAATCGCCACCTCGGACGCGGGCCCCACCTGCACGATCCGGTTGCCCTCGATCAGGATCGCCGCGTGATGCACCGGCGGCACGTCGTAGCCGTCGATCAGCATCCCCCCGACGAGCGCCAGTTTCCTCTTCGCAGGCTGGGCGAAGGCCGAAGAGCAGGTCAGAAGCAGAAGCGAGCACGCCAACAGGCGCCGAATGCGCTGGCTCATGTGTGTCCTCTCTGAGTGGGCCTGGATTCTCCGCCCCGGTCTCGGCGTCCGTCAAGGCGGCGGCTCACGACCGACTACGCCGCAGAGCACAAGGACAACAGCTTCAAGGACGTGGCCTGGAATCTCGACCTCGAGAAGGGCCTCGCCCGGCCGCGGTGGCGGCGGGCGGAGGGGTCTCTCGCGCGAGCCCCAAAAAAAGAGGCCCCAATCGGGGCCTCGGTCGAACGAACGCTCTCGCGCCGTTGCGTTAGTCGTTAGACGCGGGCGTACGAAGAAGCGTTCTCGTAATTCTCGACCGTCGGGGTTCCCTGGATGACGTTGGTGAGCTTGGCGAGAACCTGCGGATAGGTCGACGTCTGATACGCGTCGGCGCTCTTGCGATCATCCCAGAGGCTGATGGCGTAGGCGCCCTTCGGGTTGACCAGTGTCATTTCCTCTACGAAGCCGTTCTGCTTCCGAAGCATCGGAAGGACTTCCTTCTCGAACAGGCCGGTGAACTCCTGCTCCTTACCGCTCTTGATCTCGAAGTGGACGTTGCGTGCGTATCTCATGACGGAATCTCCTGAGTCCTTGAGAGGGTGGCCTTCGTCGGGAGTCCCCCGACCTCGAAGGAAGGTCGGCGACGACAAGGTTCCGAGGCCGATTACTTCTTTGAAGGATCTTCACCGTATCGCATCAGGCAGCAGCGGGGTCTGATCGGAACGCATCATTCTGAGGGGTCTTCGAATTCGCTCGGAGCAGGCTCCGTGACGAGGAATCCGGGGCTCGATTGTCTCGGACGTGCGTGTCGAGTGCGGGATCCTTCGCTGCGCTCGGGATGAACGACGCGATCGCCGGCGCTCCACGCGGACGCGCCGCCACCCTCGGAATTCTGTTGTGCGCGAAAGGCCGCGGCCGCTAGCTGCTGATGATCATCCCGGTGATCTGGTGAGCGACGACGGGAGCGTTTCTCTCCGCCATGGAGGCGCCCGACGCCTGGGCCGCGCCTCTGGCGGCGGTGGTCGCGGTCGCGATGACGGCGTGGCAGACGCGTCGCGCGGTCCATCGAGTCCGCCTGGGATGACGGCGGGCAGAGCAGTGATCCGGCCGCGCCCGGTGATAGCCTCGATGAGGTGTTGTTGACTCAAGAAGGAGGAGGATCCATGAAAGCGAGAAACATCCTGGCGTTCGCGGTTTC
>JANMBR010000240.1:0-14629 GCA_031360505.1 Acidobacteriota bacterium | reverse complement strand
CCGGAGCGAGGCCCCCTCGCCGCTGCTGGAATCTTTTCTCCATGAGGTCCGGCTCACTCCTCGCAGACGAGCGGAGACCCAGACCGACGCCAGGAACGAGAACGCCGGCTCGTCAAAACCTCGGGCCGTTCCCGCCAGGGCTCGACGAGCGGTTCGGTGAGAGCGAGTCATCATCCCGAGCTGAGCGCGGGATCCCGCACTGGATGAGAACCGGCACAAAAAACGCGCCGGGAGTTTCCTCCCGGCGCTGACGAATCAAAACTGAGAAGCGACCTACTTGCTGGACGGCGTCGGTGCCACCGTGTCCACGGTGGTCGTCGTCGTGGACGTCGAGGTCTGAGGCGTCCCCGAAGGCGCCGGAGCTTCTTGCGTGGTCGTCGTTTCCGTGGTGGTCGAGGGTTCCTTGCTCTTGCATCCGGCGGAGAGCCCGACGAATCCGATCGCGAGGATCAAGCCGAGAGTAAAGCGCTTTTTCATGATGTAGCCCGTCATGCCTTGTGCGCGTAAGCAACGATCGTCGTCACCTTGTCGCCGCCGTCCGACTTCGTGAACGTAACCTTGACGCGCTCGCCAACGCTCACTTCCGTCTTCAGGGCGACCATGCCCGTGAGATCGAAGCTGTAGTCCTTGGACTTGGGGCCGGTCACCTTGATCGACTTGCCCGCCGTATATTCCTTCACGATTCCCACGACGGTTTCCGTTTTCGTCTTCGTGGTCGCGGCCGGGCCGCTCGACTTCACGACCGACTCCGAGTGCATCTTCGGAGCTTCGGCCGCCGTCACCGCGTTGGCCGTGGCCTCCGAGACGACCGCAACCGTTTCCTTGCCGTCGGTCCCCTTGGTGTACTTGACCGTGGCCATCTGCCCAACGACGATTTTCCCCTCGACCCTGGCCGTCTCGCTGAGATCGAACGCGTACGATTTGTCGTCGGGGCCGGAAAGCTTGATCTTCTTGCCCGCCTCGTACTCCTTGACGGTACCCGATACCGACTGCGTCTCGGACTTCAGAGTGGCGCCCGGCAGAGTCTGCTTGGTGGTCGTCTCGACCGCCTGCTTTTCGGGCGCCTGGGCGATTGCCTGCGCTCCTGCCAGCAAACAGAGACCGACGGTCGCGAGAGTGATTCTCTTCATGATCCTCAACCTTTCAAAGCGCGGACCGAAATTGGCCCGCATGCCCGGTCGCCGGCGAAAGTCCGGCAGCTCGACGTGACCGAGCGTCGACGGAATCGACATCATTCCGCCTCCCCCTCGAATGCGTCCAATCGTTAGTTACGTCGAGACTGAGCCGTTGGAACGATCGAATGGTGTTTCGCGCGGGCCCGGCGACCACCGGACCCCGTACGCCACGAACATGGAGGCATGCTCAAACTCGTGGAGTCCGGAAAGCCGCAGAAGCTCGTGAGCCATCGCTTCGCGATCAACGATGATGTAGGCTTACGACACGAAGCGGTGCCCGAAGAAACGGATTTCAAGGAGGCGCTATGTTGTGGACCATTTTCATCATCCTCTTGGTGCTCTGGCTGCTGGGACTGGTGACGAGCTACACGATGGGCGGCTTCATCCATGTCCTTCTCGTGATCGCCGTCGTCGTCCTCGTCATCCAGCTCATTCAGGGACGACGCGTCGTCTAGAAGCTGGCCCTCCGCAACCCGGGGGCTCCCGTCAGAGTAACGTTTGGAGTTTGAACTCCGGGTGACCGCCCGCGAGCGACGGTTACGGGTTTGCGTTCACAGGGCCGTTCCGAAGAGCGAACCGACGCCCGCGGTCACCGCCATGGCCAGCGCGCCCCAGAACGTGACCCGCAGGGCGCCGATCATCACCCCCGCGCCACCCGTGCGCGCCGCCAGCCCTCCCAGGAGAGCGAGGAACATCAGCGAGGTTCCGGAGACGAGCGGGATCAAATGCCCTGGCGGCGCGAGCACCGTGACCAGCAGGGGCAGGACCGCCCCAACGGCGAAGCTGACGGCCGATGCCAGCGCCGCCTGAACCGGACGCGCCCGGAGCGTCTCGAAGATCCCGAGCTCGTCGCGGGCATGCGCGCCCAACGCGTCATGGGCCATCAGCTGCCCGGCGACCCGTTCCGCGAGCGAAGGGTCGAGCCCTCGACCGACGTAGATCGCCGCCAGTTCCCTTTGCTCGCCCTTTCGGTCGGCTTTGAGCTCCGCCCGCTCGAGCTCGAGGTCGGCCTTTTCGGTATCCGCCTGAGAGTGGACCGAGACGTACTCGCCGGCAGCCATCGACATGGCCCCGGCCACCAGGCCAGCCACCCCGGCGACGAGGACGCTGGCGTGGGTACCATGCGCGGCGGCGACGCCGAGCACGAGGCTCGATGTGGAAAGAATGCCGTCATTGGCGCCCAGGACGGCCGCCCGCAGCCAACCGATGCGTTCCGTGCGGTGTCGTTCCATCCTGCCAGCAGACATTCCTGCACCCTCCTTGATCCGGGAACGCGTCAGAACGGGCCGGGATCGCTCAGTCGGACGTTTCGTTACGAATCGCTCTGAGTCTCGTCGCGACGCTCCTGAGCTCGCGCCCGTCGGCAACTCCCCCGTCGGTCGAACCTTGCGCCGTGGTCGTCGCCTTTCCCATGAGCGCAAGCGGGTCGGTCGTCCGGTAACGCAGAACCGTTCCCGCGTTTCGCCGGTTCATCAGGGTCCTCGGTCGCATCTGGTTTTCGATGGGGCGCCTCCTGCCCTGGACACGTCGGCCGTTGGCATTCGTCGTCCGGCCTTCCAGTCCATCGCCATCATGTCTGCAGGAGCGCAGCCGGGTCCAATCGTTTGTTCGTCCGACATCGAGACATCGGAGCGATGAATTGGCAGGTGTCGGATCCGCGGCGATCGATCGCTGCGAGCTCAGATGTTGAGCGCAATCAACTATTGGACGACAGGCTCGTCGGTCGCACATGCTGCGGGGATCGTGCCACAGGACGGTCCGGTGGCGTGAGGAGGCGCGATGACGGTCAATGTGTACGTATCGTCGGGGTTCCGTAGAGGCCGCCAGTACGGCTTTCTCGCGCCGAACGCTCCCGTCTCGCTCCTGCCCCGAGCCGAGAGCTGGAAGTACGTCCGATCGGCAGAGGCCCTGGAACTGGGTCTTTCCGATGCCGACGTTCAGGATCTCCTGCGCGCGGGCTTCGGGACGAGGGATGCGGGGGGCGGTCATTCGATTCGTTGAGGGCCATCGTGTCATTCACGCGAGGCTCGAGTCCGAACATGTCGACAACCATGGGAGATCGCTCAATGGCCACCTACACACTTCCCGAGCTTCGATACGACTACAGCGCGCTCGAGCCCCACATCGGCGCCAGGATCATGGAGCTCCATCACGATAAGCATCACGCCGGCTACGTGAAGGGAGCCAACGCCGCGCTCGATCGCCTTGCCGAGGCGCGTGACAAGGGACGGTTCGAGGATATCGGGGCTCTCGAGAGGGCCCTCGCGTTCAATCTTTCGGGCCACATTCTCCATTCGGCGTTCTGGCAAAACATGGCTCCCAGGGCGGGCGGCCGGCCGCAGGGCGAGCTTGCTGCTGCGATCACCGAGGAATTCGGGAGTTTCGAGACGCTCCGGAAGCAGGTCAACGCCGTTGCCGCGACGATCATGGGCTCCGGCTGGGCGGCGCTCGTGTGGGAGCCGCTCGGCAAGAAACTCCTCGTGACGCAGATTTACGACCACCAGTCCAACCTGGCGCAGGCCGGCACTCCCCTGCTCGTGCTCGATGCCTGGGAGCATGCGTTCTATCTCCAGTATGAGAATCGCAAGGAAGAGTTCTTCGAAGCCGTATGGAACGTGTGGAACTGGACGGATGTGGCCGAACGCTTCCAGGCGGCTCGGCACGTCAGCGTGGAGCTGGTCGGCGCAGGGATCGGCGTCGACTAGCTCACGAGTCGGGGCACGAATCCTGCAGTCCACAGACCACCGATGCCCTTTGACCTCCTGTCTTCTTTGAGGCGCCTGGAGGGCAATCTGAAAAGAAAGCTCGCCGGGCGCGCTCGCACCCCGCGCCGATGGATCTTGATGCTGGTCCTGGCTCCTCTGTTGTCTCTGGCTGCCTACATCGGCGCCGCGCGCTGGCTCCTCTCGGGTCCCAGGCTTCGCGCGCTGATCAATGCGGACGCAGAGTCGCTCTACCTGGACTATGACGAGGCGACCTCCTTCTGGCCCGGCCACCTCGCGATCAGGAATCTCCGGCTGCGAGGCAGCGACCAGAACGTCCAATGGATCATCCGGCTGGACCGGGCGCGCCTCGACTACTCCGTCCTCGCGCTCGCCCGGCGCACCTTCCGGGTCAAACGCCTTCACGGGACGGGTCTCTCCTTCTTCCTACGCAACAAGCTGGAGCCCGAGGATCCGATGGCGACGGATGCCTCCGTGCTCCCGGCCGTGCCGGGCTTCGCCGATCCGCCGCTGCGGTCGGCAGAGGTCCAGGGCACGGCGCTCGAGGGCGACCCGTGGCGCATCGACGTCCGCACGCTTTTGATCGACCACTTCGACGACATATGGATCGACGCCTTTCACTATCGAGGAGTTGCCCGGCTCGAAGGCGGATTCTTTCTGCGGCCGGGCCGGCTCGCCCGCATCGGCCCGGCGCGAGTCCTGTTCGAGAGCGGCGCGCTGTGCATTGGAAAAGCGTCCACGGGCATCGGCGTCTCCGGTACGGTCGCCGGCGCGTTCGAGCCATTCGAGCCGCCCCGCGTCCATGGCAGCCAGGTCTGGCAGAAAGTCTCCGGAGAGGTGACGCTCGACGCCCGGTTCGAGCGGCTCGAGTCGCTCGAGCACCTCGTGCGCTCGGCCGCCGGCGCTCGCCTCGAAGACGGTGCGGGGCCGGGAACGGTCCGTGCGGCCATCGAGCATGGGATCGCGAAAGGCGAGATCCGGGTTGCCATCCAGGACGGTTTGGTGCGCCTGAAAAAAATGAGCCTGCGCGGCGACGCCGACCTGCGCCTGCTCATTCCGCATTGGAATCTGACCTCCGGGCCCCTCGAGGTTTCGGGAAGCCGGCTCGCTCTGTCGGACGTCCGCTCCTCCGGCTCGGACGAGTCGCGGCGTTGGTGGGGCCGATTCGACATTCGGTCCGGAACGATCGGAAGGACGACATCGGCCGGAATCGAAGCCACCACCCGGGATGCACGGCCCCTCCTCGCACTTCTCGCGGTCGACCTCCCCGCCTGGACTCGAGGACTCGTGAATCTCGACGACTTCACTGCGACGGCGAACGTCGACATGGGTCCCTCAGTGACCCGGGTCCGCGGTCTCGACGCCCGAGGAGGGAGCTTTCACATCCAGGGACATTACCTTCGCCGCAAGGCGAAGCGGGAAGGCGCGTTCCTGATCGAGTCGGGAGCTCTGAGCCTCGGGCTGGAGCTCGAGCAGAACGCCACGAAGATCCGACTCATCGGTGCGAAGCGGTGGTTCGACGAGCAGCCGGATGGCCGCAGCGCGGGCCGGAACGCCGCGACGCCTTCGGACACTGCGGCAACCCCGCGTCCGCTGCCCGGGGCCGCCTCGCGCGGGGCCGGTGTGCGTTCGGCTCCCGGCGGCGTTCAGAAATGAAACGGCCGGGAGTCTCCCCCCGGCCTGCAAGGCTGGTATTCGAGTCGCCGGCCGCCTAGCGCTTGATCTTCTTCCCAAGTTTCTCGACCGCTTCTCCGACCTTGCGACGAGCCTCCCCGATCCGTTCCTGAGCCACACCGTCTGCCTGCTCGCCGGCGCCTTCGTCTTGGAGATTCTTGTTGCCCGTCAACGTGCCGAGGGCTTCCTTGACCCGGCCTTTGAGGTTTTCTGTCTTGCCTTCCAGCTCATCTCGGTTCATGACCTCGCCCCTTTCTGAAATCAACCGGCGCCCGACGGCTCCATCAGGAACGTCTGCGGCGGTACCAAAATCCGCCTCCACCGAGAAGAAAAAGAACCAGAATAACAATGAGGATGGTTTCCATACTTTGTCCTTTCTACTTCCGACGTCTTCCTTTGCGAAATGAGTTTCTGCGCTTCACCGAGCCATTTCCAATCGTTTGTTCCGCTCGAATCGAGATGTAAAACTGAACTCGAGGATGCGGCGGCCGCATCGCCGCTCCCCGTTGTCATCAGGCCTCTGCGGCAGCCTGGACTGCAGGCAGCAGGGTGGCCAGACCGAAGGCACTCTCGTGTTGCAGGGTATTGATGAAGAAGGTCGGCACCTGGGCGACGCCGCTCCGCACACCCCCTCGCCGCACGCTGCGGACCCTTGCCAGGTGGACGTGTCCCCGCATATCCCGCCGGAATTGACTCGCGTCCAGGCCGGCGTCCTTGGCGAGCTTGGCCAATTGAAGCTGGCTCGAGCCACCCTGGTTTTCGAACATCCGGTCGTGGATCTCCCAGAACTTTCCCTGGGCCCCTGCGGACTCTGCCGCCTCGGCGGGGGCCTCGGACTTCCCGCCGAGCGCGGCCTGAGAAAAGCTGCGGAAGACGTAACGGAGCCGGGAGCCCATTTCCGCCTGGATCTTCTTGACGGTTCGATACGCTTTCGCACAGCCCGCGCACGTGAAGTCTCCGTAACCCACGAGGGTCACCTTCGCGAATGGAGAACCGCGAACGTGATCTTTCGAAGAGACCGGTGTCTCGAGCCTGCGCACTCGACCTATGTTCTTCATTTGTATCCTCTCGCCGGGGCCAGTTCGTCGCATTTCGATCGAGGCCCGGCCGAGCAAGGAGCATGCGCGCTTGGCCGAAGCGCGTCCAATCGTTACTTTCGACGGAATTGGGAGCAATCGACGATCGATTCCGGAAGTCTCCCGGCGGGCTAGCGCGGCAGGCCGGTCCTCAACAGTGCTGCGAACTCCCTGGCGGCATCGAGGTAGGACTCGGGCGACTCTTCTTCCGCATCCCTGGTGTATTGCCAGTTGAAACTGAGCGCCGCTGGCGTCTTCCATCCGAACCACTTGAAGTTCTGCTTCTGGGTCTTCAGAACTGCCTCGTCGTTCCAGTTCTGGCCGAAGAGGACGATGCCGGCCTCGAGTTTCTGCAACTGGCGGATCGGCGCTTCTCCGAGCGAGCTGACTCTGTTCTCGATCCAGCTCAAGCGCTCGAAGAGGCGCTGATACACGCTGTTCGTCTGTCCCCAACGAACGGAAACGAAGAAGACCACGGCTCGTGACCGGAACAACTCCCGGCTGATCTTGTAGAGCTGGTCATCCTTGTTGTTGATCGAGGCCCAGCACCGGTGCTGGCCCGTCGGATTCTTCGAGCGGTCGGGCAGCTTCGCCGCGAGCACGCCACAATCGTTGCCCCGCTTGCCGCTGATGTTGCCCTCGCAAGTGTGGATCGTGAGCTTCGCGACATCGAACAGCGTGACGCGCTTGCGCTTGCGCCTCAGGTGGTCCCGGATCCGAAGCGCGAGCTGAGTGGTTTTCGGGACATCCCAGGCGTGCCCTTGAAAACGATTGCTCGTGGTCAGCAGCAGGATGTCGTTCTTCGCTTCGAGGTACCGGATGAGCCGCGCGGTCGGGTCGATCAGTGGGCTCTTTCGGCGGGCGGACTCTCCCCGGCGACGGGTGGTGGACATGGAGTCACTCTAACGGAGAAAGCGGTGAGGTTGGCTTCCCACCCTCGAAGGCGAATAGGTCCGCGTCCGGATCGGTGACCCCGATCACGGCTTTCTGGATCCACTGTGCCGCGACCGTACTTAGGCGCCCGCCTCGAAGCGGGCGGTCAGCGGACACGAGTCCCTCGGCTCCACGAGCATCCCATCCGTGTGGATGACCGAGGTTTCCAGGTGCACGCAAAGCTGCGAGCCATCTCTTCGCAACTCGAGGGCTCCTCGCCTACGGCAGAGGGGGCACGAAATGATGGTTCTCGCATTCGAGACGATCGATCCAGGGGGCAGCTTCGTGAAATCCTCGATCATCATTCTTTCCTCCCTTCTCTCGCCGCAATCTCTTCAAGATTCGGGCCGATCCGGATGCCCTTCAGGGAACCGCCATGCGGGGCAATTCGGCCGCCCGGTCGGGGTCCGGGATTCGCCGGCCGGGCCAAATCTGGACAAAGCGGCCTTCCGACCCCGCGGAGGCCGTAACTTCGAGCTCGCTAGCGAGAACGGCGCGGTTGCCACCGTCGCCGAACGCGCGGCAACCGGCTCAGGCGGTCGGGCCTGGCGCCTCGACGACGTCGCTCGCAGGCGACAGAGGGATCGTGAAAGAGAACGTGCTGCCCTCGCCGGGCCGACTCGTCGCCCAGATCTTCCCCCCGTGCGCGAGGATGATGGATCTCGAAATGTAGAGCCCGAGGCCGAGCCCCCGCGCATCCTGCTCCTTGAGCTGGCAGAAGCAATCAAAGACGCGCTCCAGGTCGCCCTCCGGAATTCCGAGCCCCTCGTCCCGCACTGTGACATGGAGGTCCTGTCCCGCCGTCGTCGCATGCACGGTGATCTCGCCCTTCACCGAGCTGAACTTGATGGCGTTGGAGAGAAGGTTCGAGAGCACCTGAAACATCCGGTCGTGATCCGCGATCGCCCAAAGGGGAGTCTCGGCGATGGCGAGGATCAGCGACAGGGACTTGACGCGCGCGAGCGGGCGAAAGATTTCCACCGCCTCCCGCAGAAGTCCTGCGGCATCGAGCGGCCGGGGCTCGACGTGAAGTCGGTCCGCCTTGACCTGGACGTAGTCGAGCAAGCTCGAGATCAACTGGTCCATGCGTCCGACGGCGAGTCGAACGGACCTCGCGCTTTCCAACGCCGACTCCCCCTCTCGGCGCAGGAAGAGCTCCGCATTGACGGTCAGCGCGTTGAGAAGCCCGCGCAGGTCATGGCCGAAGACCGCGATCATCCGATCGCGTTGCAACAGGACCGCCTCGGCTGCCTCGCGGGTCCGGGCCTCCGCTGCGACCGCCGTCGCAGTCAGGAGAGTCTCCCGGCTGTCGCCGCTCCTGCGGCCCGCGGAGCGGCCCCGTCGAGCCTGGGGAGAGACCCCTCCGGTAGACCCGAGGGGTCCAGCGGGGAATGGACGAATCGGCGTTGCTACCTGTGACATCGGTGGCCCAAGCGTACACGGCCCAAGCCCCTGCGATCGATAGTTTGATCCGATCGAAACCATCCGCGCGAACGATGAATGGCGATCGCCGCGCTGGTGGGGAACGAGCAAATGTCCGGACATAAAAGACCCGACGGGCGCTAGAGGGCCCGTCAGGGAGGAATCAGACCGGCTTCTTACTCGCCGTCTTTCTCGTCGGAGTCACCATCCGCCTGCGATAGCTTCTTCTCCCCGGTGGACGGATCGGAAGGAAAGTGCGACGTCACACCCTCGCCAGGGTACTCGCGCTCCGGCGGCTTGCCCTGCCCCTGCCAGGATTCGACTGTGGAGTCCGGATCTCTCTGCTGTCCGCCCGGGGAGGACCGTTCGTTCTCGCCGGTGCGGCTCGAGTCGTCGAGCTTCTTGTCGCGACCACGATTCTGCGGCTCAGTCATATTCTCCTCGCTTCGGATCTTCGGGCCCAATTGCCCTGCCCGGCCCAATCTGCAGGAACCATGCCGTGTCCGGAGACGCATTCAACGATGCCCGGCATCACCGTGTACGCGCGCAGGTCGAGGATTGTGCTTCCGTCCGCCGGAGGAGCATTCGAACCGCACGAATCGCCGTGATCTTGCCCCGCTCGATCACCACGTTCCGGTCTTCCAGCGGTGGGCCTCGCGTACCGTCGATGACCCGCACGTGTTCCAGCACCACTTGCGGTGCGTTCCCTCGCCACGTACTTCTGTACGAGCCATCCGAACATCTGCACCAGGCCAGGAAGATCGGCCATCCGGCGCCGCGTGACCGTCGCATCGGGGGCGTGACGTCTACCCGTGACTCCGGATGCAGCGATCCCACTCCGAGCGGCGAGGATTCCTGGCGACCCGGCGGGAATTCGGCAGCGCGGTCACCTTCGTCCGGAGAACAGGTGAATGATCGCCACGAAGAGGGCGGCGCCGATGATGGACCACAGAACCGGGAATGGATGCCCGCCGATGGTGACCATTAGAGGCTCCGGGAGTTTGAGCGACCGAGCAACCCATGGACCAAAAAGCGCTCCGACGAAGCCAAGAGCGATCGAGACGACCAGCCCACCACGGACACTACCCGCGATGGCCTTCCCGATGGCGCCGCAAATAGCCGCGATCAAGATGAGAAGCAAAAGTTCCGGAAGCGACATCGTCATAGCAAGTTCCTTTCAGGTGCGCATCAAAGACGAGGCAAAGAACGTTCCCGTGGGTTGCAAGCACAGATTCTCCAAACCGATCCTTCAAACGCCGGAGTCCCTCAGACCCAGACGACGCCGACGGCCATGAGCGGCCCGGCCTTCGAGAAGTGCGGGAAGACAACGGAGGCTTGGTGCTGCGCCCCGCAGGGCGGGCAGTCGACTGCGACGATCCTCCCGGCCTCGGCATCGCGAGCTATGATCGTCGCATTCCGAGCCTGACAGTTGGGGCACGTCCAGTTCATGTTCATTTCATCCTCCACCATGAACGAGAGGTCGACATGTCTTCGCACCGGTGGCGAAACTCACAGAAGAGCGCGGGGAGCCTCCTCCCGGCGCTCGAGAATCGAGGTTGCGCGGTCCGACGTGTGCCCACAGCCTAGCGCTTGATTTTGTTACCGAGATCCTCGATTGCTTCTCCAACCTTGCGACTGGCCTCCCCAATCCGTTCCCGAGCCGCACCCTCTGCCCGCTCGTTGGCACCTTCGGATTCGAGGTTCCTGTTAGCCATCACCGCGCCCACGGCTTCCTTGATGCGGCCTTCGATGTTTTGTCTCTTGCCTTCCAGTTCATTTCGATTCATGTGTGTCCTCACTTCTCGTGACATTGCCCGGTCTCCACTCTCTGCTGTCCAACGTCTCTATCCACGTGAGTGAGCATGTCCGTCTTAGGGAGCCATTACCAATCGTTAGTTCCGCTCGAGTTGAGACGTAAAACCGGATGTGCGAGATGGCTCGCGAGATGGGGTCAGGTCTCTCAAAGTGTGACTGTTGCTCATCGCGTCATCGCGCGGTGTAGATGCTCTGCCCGAGCATGTCCGGAGTCACCAGCGTGATGCCCTTTTCGGTCACGTGGAAACGGCGGCGGTCCTGCTCCGCATCGACCCCGATCTCCATGCCGTCCTTGATCTCGCAGCCCCGGTCGATCACGACGCGCTTCAACACCACGTTGTTTCCGATCCGGACGTTGGGCAGCACCACAGAGTCCTCGACCACGCTGCGGGACTCGATCCGCACGTCGGTAAACAGCAGCGAGCGCCGCACCGTCGCGCCGCTCACGACGCAGCCGCCCGACACCATCGAATCGAGCGCCATACCGCGCCGGTCGTCATCGTCGAACACGAATTTCGCGGGTGGCATCTGTTCCTGGTAGGTCCAGATCGGCCAGGCGCTGTCGTACAGGTTGAGCTCCGGCACCACCCGGGTCAGCTCCATGTTGGCTTCCCAGTACGCGTCGATCGTGCCGACATCGCGCCAGTACGGCGCGCCGCTCGTGGTCGTGCCAACGCAACTGTCGGCAAGACTGTGCGCAAACACGCCATAGCGCGACATGACGTACGGAATGACGTCCTTGCCGAAATCGTGCGATGAGGCAGGATCTTCGGCATCGCGGATCAGCTGTTCGTTCAGAAACTGGGCGTTGAACACGTAGATCCCCATGCTTGCCAGTGCCCGCTCGGGCTGGCCGGGAATCGGTTGCGCCTGCGCGGGCTTTTCTTCGAAACTCACCACGCGCCCGTTCCCATCGATGCCCATCACGCCAAAAGCGCTGGCATCCGCGAGCGGCACCTCCGCGCACCCCACCGTCAGGTCAGCACGGCTCGCCACGTGAAAAGCGAGCATTCGGCCATAGTCCATTTTGTAAACGTGGTCGCCGGCGAGCACCAGTACGTACTTCGCCGCGTGCCGGCGCAGCATCGACAGGTTCTGGAATACGGCGTCGGCAGTGCCGCTGTACCATGCTTCCTGCTGCGCCGGCAGCAGTTCGATGAACTCCTCGAAGCGGCCGTCGAGAAAGCTCCAGCCACGCTGGATGTGGCGAATCAGGCTGTTCGCCTTGTACTGCGTGGCCACTCCGATGCGGCGAATGCCGGAATTCACGCAATTGGAAAGCGTGAAGTCGATGATACGGAATTTGCCGCCAAATGGCACCGCCGGCTTGCAGCGCCAGTCGGTGAGTTGTTTGAGCCGTGTGCCGCGCCCTCCGGCGAGCACCAGCGCGACAGTGGAGTGCGTGAGCTCGCTGACGAAACGAATCGCCTCAGGTTGGATGTTCCCCGGGCTGTAGTCATCGTGCCGACGGCGTTGATCGAGCGTCATGTTGTCATTGGGC
Organism: Acidobacteriota bacterium; assembly: GCA_031360505.1. Classification (GTDB taxonomy): domain Bacteria; phylum Acidobacteriota; class Thermoanaerobaculia; order UBA5066; family Gp7-AA6; genus DAHUXD01. The sequence continues at coordinate 2,310 of JANMBR010000240.1, read as the reverse complement.
CGCTGCCGCCGGCAGGTTCAGGCGCTTGAGAAGGCCGGCGAAGCGCAGGTCGGAGCGCAGCGGGTCGAACCGCCGGTCAATGGCGAGGTTCATCATCCAGTTGTTTCGCTCCTCCTCCCCCCTCTCGAGGAGAGTCAGCGCAGCTCTCCGCTCCCCGAGGCCGACGTGGACGAGGCCGATCTGCTCAGAGCCCACGAAACGTCTATGGGCCATCTCGTTCAGATCCTCGAGGCAACGCCGCGCGTCGGCAGTCCGTCCCGCCGCGGCGTAGGCGTGGCCGAGGGAAGCGACGTAATGTGGCCCGTCCTCCGAGATCCGGCGCGCCGTCTCGAGCTCGGCAATGGCCTCCGAATACATCTTCCTCTGCTCGTAAGCCATCCCCAGAACGTAGTGGGCTCGCAGGAAGTTCGGATCCATGGCGAGGGTCTTCTGGCACCACTCGATCGATTCGTCGTAGCGGCCCGCAAAGTAAAATGCAAACGCGACGTTTGCATTCTGGACGAGGGAAAGTGGTTCGGCATCCCATCCTGCTTTCGCCTCGCGAATCGCCTCCTCGAAGCGCCCGAGCGACAGAAGCATGAAGGAGTAGAGCTGACGGCCCTGGGCATGTCGCGGATCGAGCTCCTGGGAACGTCGGAAGTCACTCTCCGCGGCCTTTTCATCCCGATCGAAGAAGAAACGAACTAACCCTCGCAGCGCATGGGCCTCGGCGTTGTTCGGGTCGAGCGAGATCGCCCTCCGGCAGGCTTCGAGCACCTTCGGATAACCGTCGCGGGGCGCCATCATGCTGTAAGGCGTCGAGCTCAGCAGATGGTATGCCGCCGCAAGCCCGGCCCAGCCGGCCGCGTAGTCCGGGTCCTGATCCACCGCTTTCTGGAAGAAGTCGCGGCTCTTCATCGCGTCCGCAGGCGTGCGGCGGTACCAGTGGTAGCGCCCCTGGAGATAGGCCTCGTACGCCTCGGGGTTCACGGTGCGGGATGACGCCAGACGGCTCGCCTCCTCCGGTTTGAGCCGGATATTGATCTTCTCGGCGATCGCCCGCGCGACCTCGCTCTGAAGCGCGAGGACGTCCTTGAGGTCCCGCTGGAACGTGTCGGCCCACATGTGCCGATCCTTCGAGGCCTCAATGAGTTGTGCCGTGATCTTCACCTCGGAGCCGCTGCGCGTCACCGAGCCTTCGATGATGGCATCGACTCCCAACTCCTTCGCGATCTCAGGCAGCGACTTGGACGAATTCTTGTAGCGCATCACCGAAGTCCGCGAAGTCACACGCAAGGCCGAGATCTTCGCGAGAGCCGTGATCAATTCCTCCGTCATGCCGTCCGAAAAGTACTCCTGCTGTGGATCGCCCGAGAGATTGGCCAGCGGCAAGACAGCGAGCGACTCGATCCGGCCTGGACCCGCGCCGCGGCCAAACGGCCGGAAAACCAGGACGATTGCGGCCAGAACGATCGCCGCTCCGACAAGGAGAAGGCCGGTACGAACCGAAAAACTCGGCCGCTTCGGCGCGGACGTCGAAATCCCCGAGCCGAGAGACTCCTTGAGCGCGAACGACAGGTCGCCCGCCGACTGGAACCGCTCGCCCGGGCTCTTCTCCAGGCATCGCCTCACGATGCGATCCACGCCTTCGGGAACCTGCGTTCCCAGGGCCGCGAACTCCGCAGGCTGATCTCGCAGAATCGCCGCCATTGTCTGGCCAGGTGACTCGCCGGGAAATGCCCGGCTTCCCGTCAGCATCTCGTAGAGGACGCAACCGAAGGAAAAGAGGTCGCTCCGGGCATCGGCAGGCTCCCCGCGGACCTGCTCGGGCGACATGTATCCGAGCGTTCCAAGAACCGTCCCGGCCTCCGTGGCAACCGATTCCGTCGGCGCGGCAGTCAACTGCTCGGAGGGCACGGCGTCGGCACGGGCAAGGCCGAAGTCCAGGATCTTCACGTGGCCGCCGGAGGTCAGATAAATGTTCTCGGGCTTCAGGTCCCGGTGGACGATCTCCCGGGCGTGCGCCGCGGAAAGCCCGTCGCCGATGGCGATCCCGATCTCTGCTGCCTTGTGCCACGTCAGACGCTCGTGCACCAGCCGCTCGCGAAGCGTCTGCCCCTCGAGGAGCTCCGTGACCGCATAGCGAATCCCCCGCTCTTGACCGAAATCGTGGATCGCGAGGATGTTCGGGTGCGACAACGCGGCCACGGCCCTGGCCTCGCGCTCGAACCGCGACAGTGCCTTCGGATCGCCGGCCAGCCGCTCCGGCAGCACCTTGACGGCCACCTCGCGCCCCAGACGCGTGTCCCGCGCCCGGTAAACCTCCCCCAT
>JANMBR010000223.1:0-2079 GCA_031360505.1 Acidobacteriota bacterium | reverse complement strand
GTCGAAGAGTTTCTTGACGGCCGTGCCGATGAGCTTCTTGGCGACGACCTCGGCGCCCTGCTGCTCGCCTTCGTAAACCATCTCGACTTTTCCGGTGATCGCGGGCAGGGTCGCCGGCAGGTCGCAGAGGCGCGGCGAAACCTTCGTCTCGCCGTTCTTCAACCCGCGGCGCTCGAGGTTCGAGGCCAGGATCTCGACCGCGGAGATCGGCATGCGCGCCGAGACGCCCGAGGACTGGTCCACGAACTCGGAGGCGCGCGCCGCGAAGGCGATTTCCTCCACGAGCTCGCGGAAGAGCTCGGGAACCTCGATCGTCGGCCCGCCGTCGCGATCGACCCAGGCCTCCTGCGCCGTGATCTTCGCGGCGGTCTTCACGTCCTCCGGGTAGTGCGTGAAGATCTGGGATGAGATCCGGTCCTTGAGCGGCGTGATGATGTTGCCGCGGTTGGTGTAGTCCTCGGGGTTGGCCGAGAAGACGAGCAGGATGTCGAGCGGGATGCGGATCGGGAATCCCCTTATCTGGAGATCGCGCTCCTCGAGGATGTTCAGCAGGCCCACCTGGATGCGCGGCTGCAGGTCCGGGAGCTCGTTGATCGCGAAAATGCCGCGGTTGGTGCGCGGCACGATGCCGAAGTGGATGACTTCCTCGTCCGAGTACGAGCGGCGTTGCGTGGCCGCCTTGATCGGGTCGATGTCGCCGATGAGATCGGCAATCGTCACGTCCGGCGTCGCGAGCTTCTCCCGGTAGCGCTCGGAGCGCGGGATCCACGTGATCGGAGCGGCGTCGCCCTTCTCCGCGAGGACGCGGCGGCCATACTTCGTGATCGGCGCGAACGGATCCTCGCTGAGCTCGCTGCCCGAGATCGCCGGAATCTCCTCGTCGAGGAGATTGACCAGCATTCGCAGCAGCCTTGTCTTGGCCTGGCCCCGCAGGCCGAGGAGCAGGAAGTCGTGCTTCGAGAGAACCGCGTTGTAGAGCGAGGGCAGCACCGTGCGTTCGTAGCCGTGGATTCCCTCGAATGGGCTCTTGCCGCGCGAGAGCGCGTGGCGCAGATTCTCCCGCAACTCTTCTTTGACGCCGCGGGACTTGTAGCCGGACGCCTTCAACTCACCAAAAGTCTGAGCTCTCTTCACCAGGTGGCCCCCCAAAAAGTGATGGTTCCCAAATCCGAAATCTCAAATCCGACATCCGAAATTCACCGGCTACCTGCCGGCGTTGCGCGAGCTTCAGCCGGGTTTGATGGCTGGGACGTGCTCGTCCGCCCGGAACAGAGGAGTCGCTGGCTTGCCGGCGATGGCGGCCGAGCGGCGGGAGAGGCCCTCCATCGCCGCGCGATCGAAGCCGACGATCGTCTCTTCGATGACGCCCGTCGGCCCGACGCGGAACAGCGTGGGGACGGTGGTCAAACCGAGCTCGTCCGACGCGGTCCAGGGATCGAGGTCGAACGCGGTCGTGAGGTTCACGCCGAGGCGCGTGTTGAACGCCGCCGTCTTGCCCGGGTCGTCCTGCGAAACGGCGAGGATCCGAAGGCCGCCCTCGGGAATCGCGTGACGGATGCGCTCGAGGAAGGGCCAGGTGAACTCGCAGGTTGGACAGGTGGTTTTGAAGATGGCGTAGAGCGTCTCGGCCGCGGCAGGATCGAGCCGCTCTCCCCGTTCGCCATGCATCGCGAGCGGCGGGAAGCGAGCTCCGGGTTCCAGGGCGGCCACGGGCGGATTATAGACTTCGGGCCGGTCGCGATCGGGATTCGGGATTCGGATTGTCGAGATCGCGCCGGGAGGCGAAGCGTCGCATGAACCAATCCAAGCGCGGCCGGCTCTCGCGCCGGCAATTCGTGAAGGCGGCCGGGACCGCGCTCGCGGCCGGGGCGTTGCCGGGATTCGGCTGCGCGCCCGGCGGGAAGAAGCCGCGCACGGCGGCGAAGACGCTGCGCATCCTGCAGTGGAGCCACTTCGTTCCGGGCTACGACCGCTGGTTCGACGACGTCTACACGAAGGAGTGGGGCGCGAAGCACGGGACGGAAGTGATCGTGGATCACATGGCGGCCACCGAGGTCAACGCGCGCGGCGCGGCGCAGG
>JANMBR010000164.1:0-6618 GCA_031360505.1 Acidobacteriota bacterium | reverse complement strand
ACCTTGCCCGCCTCCATGTCTTGGACGAGGCCCGCGAACGCCGCGCCCTGGTCTTGCGGTCCACCAGCCACGGGCGCCGAGTAGGTGACGGTCCCGGCGTTGCCGAGCGCCTCGTTGATCGCGTGCGCGAGAGCGTGCACCGACGGCGGCTGCGACTCGCCCGCGACGACGAGGCCGGTTCCGCGATGCGCCTTCAGGTCCGCTGCGACGGCCTCGACGAAGGGATCCGTCACAGCGGCCGAGGCGATCGCGCCGACCGCGACGGCGACCGCCGCGGCGAACGCCTCGATCTCGGCGGGAGACATCGGCCGCCGATGATCCGCCTTCGCGCCCGTCAGGGTCGGCGTCGACTCGACGACGTAAAGGCGATTGGTCCCCTCGGCCTTGCGGCGCGACACGAAGTCGCGGACGTAGCGCGGCATGGCAGGTCCGGACCCGAGAAAGTCCGCCTCGAGCGAAAGGACGACGTCGGCCTTTTCGAAGGCATAGCGCGGCTCGACAACCTCACCGAACGCGAGCAGCGCGCCGCGCGCGACGTTGTCGCGCCCGGCCGGCTCCCAGGCGACCCACTTCGCTTCGGGAAAGGCCGCGAGGAAGTCGCCGATCTGCTTCTCGAGCGTCGGGGAGGTGACCGTCCCCGTCAGGAACCGGATTCCGGCGCCGCGCCCCGCGCGCTCTTTCTCGACGGCGAGCCGAATGGCCGCGAGCAATGCGCTCCACGGCCGGATCTGCCCCCGCTCGGTCAGCGCCTGCGAGCGGTCCGGGTCGTACATGTTGAGGATGGAGCCCTGCGCGAAGACGTCCGTGCCGCCGAGGCTCGCCGGGTGGAGCTCGTTGCCCTCGATCTTGACCGGCCGTCCCTCGTAGCTCTTCGCGAGGATGCCGCGCGCGTATCCGCCGTGCACATGCGCGGTCGCGTAGAAGAGCGGCTCGCCGGGGACGAGCTCTTCCGGCGCCCGGACGTACGGGAAGATGCGCTCGGTCGGCTGCCGCGTGCAGCCCGTCAGGCCCGCGAGCGCGATCGAGGCGCCCATCAGAGTCAAAAGCTCGCGCCGGTCGATCTTTGAACCGAGGCCCGAATCGATCGGGACGCGAAATTCGCGGTGCAGGTGCTCGCGAAAATCCTCGGTCTCGAGCAGCTCCTCGAGGCTGCGCCAGTACTCGCGGCCGCGGAGCTCTCCGAGCTTCGTTCGCGCTTCCTCGATGCTGACGCGCTCGTCTGCCATATCCGTGCTCAACGGTGACACGTCGTGCAATCCGTCAACTCGAACGTCGGCCGGATGTGGTACTCGGCCTTCAACCGCGCGCCAATTTCTTCCTGCGTCCCGGCCGGCACGTACCCCATCGTGAACACCTCGTCCCGAGGCCGCAGGTACTTCTCGGGAGCCCGGTGGCAGTCGAGGCACCACGACATCTGGAGGTTCGGGTGCTGCGACACGAGCGGCATCCTGTCGATGCGGCCGTGGCAGGTCTCGCAGCCGACGCCCTTGGCGACGTGGATGGAGTGGTTGAAGTAAACGTAGTCGGGCAGGTCGTAGACCTTGACCCACTCGATCGACCGGTCCGTCCGCCAGCTCTCGCGCACGGGCTCGAGCTCGGGCGACTGGTTCCAGATCTGGGCGTGGCAGTTCATGCAGGTCTTCGTCGGCGGTACGTTGGCGAAGGCCGCGCGCTCGACCGAGGTGTGGCAGTACCGGCAGTCGAGCCCCATCGCCCCGACGTGGTGCTGGTGGGAAAACTGGACCGGCTGGACTCGGGCGACGCCCTGCTGGGTCGTGTAGGGGGAGCGGTTCAGGGCATCGAAGAGCCAGCCCAGCAGTCCGATGAAGAACACGGCGCCGAAGACCGACACCCGCGAGATGGTGTTGGTGCTGCGATGGAAGATCTGAGCCATGGGAGCGGAGGAAATATATTTCATCCGCCGCGGTTGTCGGAAAAGAAGTCGAGATCAATTCCAGGCATAGAATTCGGCATGGAGGCTTCCCCGATGAAGCGCTTTGCGCTCTTTTTCGCCGTTTTCCTCACCGCGATGGCCGCCGCGGCCCAAACCGTGCCCGAGCTCTTCCAGAAGGGCAAGGAACAGGTCAAGGCGGGCGCGTGGCAGGACGCGCTGACGACCTTCGCGAGCGTCGACACCGAGGCGGCCAAGCCCGCGAACGAGGGCTTCCGCAAGCAGCTCGAGGGGCCGCTCGCCTTCTACCGCGGCGTCTGCCAGTCGAACCTCGACCGGGCCGAGGATGCCCGCGCCAGCTTCGAGATGTTCCTGCGCGGCACACCCAACGCCTCGATGGATCCCGCGATGTACTCGAAGAAGGCGGTCGCGGCGTTCGAACAGGCGCGGACTGCGATGGCGCCTTCCGAGACCGTGAGGACCGGCGGGCCCTCGCTCTTCAACGCCTACCAGGAGTTCAAGCCGCCTCCCAACATCAGCGAGCTGCCGAGCACGGTTTGGGCCGACGGTCCGGTCCACTGGCTCATGACGGCGGATGAGAAGAAAACCTGGTCGCAGCTCACGAGCGATGGCGAGCGCGCGGAATTCGTCGAGAAGTTCTGGCGCTCCCGAAACCCGAACGGCGGCGACAACACCTTCCGGACGGGATTCGAGCGGCGCGTGGCGTTTGCCGATGCCAAGTTCGTGCAGGACGAGAAGAAGCGCGGCAGCCTGACGGACCGGGGCATGGTCTTCGTCCTGCTCGGGCCGCCGACCTACGGCGGGCGAAAGCCGCTCCTGAGCGGCGACGACGCCGACGAGCACCAGGGAATGTCGTTCGCGGACCCGTATACCGGGGCGCCGGGCCAAAAAGCCGTGGAGTCCAACATGAACTATCGCGAGGTTTGGCACTACCGCAAGGAGCTGCTCCCCAAGGGCGTGGGCTACCAGCAGGTGGACGTCGAGTTCATCACGAAGAAAGGCTACGGGGTCAACGTACTCCAGCGAGAGTCGGCGACGCTGACGACGCTCGACGCGGCGAAGAGGAAGCCGGAGTAGTCAGTACTGCTTACTGCTTGGCGATTCCTGATTCCTCCAGCGCCCCCCGCACGACCTTCCCCGCATACACCGTCGCCGCGAGCGTGACGAGGACGCCGGCAGCGAGCAGTCCCCATTTCCACGCTGCCGCAGGACCGGCCGACGGCACCGCGGCTTCCCGGCCCGCAACGCCGAACGAGACGTAGAGGAAAGTCAGCGGGAGCATCCCGATCCAGCTCGCGAGGACGTACGGCCAGAAGCGGATCGCCGTAAGGCCATAGAAGTAGTTGGAGAGGACGAACGGCACGAGGGGCGAGAGGCGCAGAAGGAATACGATCGGCCAGCCCTTTTGCCCGACGGCGCGGTCGATGGCAGCATAGCGGGGGTTCGCGGCCACGCGGCGCGCGACGCGCTCGCGCGCGAGATGACGCGCGATGAGGAACGCCGCGGTCGCGCCGAGCGTCGAGCCCGCCGACACCAGGGCGACGCCCGTCAACAATCCGAAGAAGTACCCGGCGGCGATCGTCATGAGAACCGCCGGCATCATCAGGACCGTCACGATCGCGTAGGCAACGACGAAGAGCGCGTAGCCGGCGGGGCCGAGGCCCTCGAGCCACCGACCGAAGCCGTCGATGAGATCGCGCACGGGCAGCAGGCGCCCCGCGAGCAGAAGCGCCGCGACCACGAGGGCCGCGACGAGCAGCTTTCCTCCGGAGCGCGCGCGCACGGGCGCATCATCTCAGGAGCGGCGGTGGCGGGGTGAGGGGGGACGCTCTCCGGTGCCGTAGGGGCGGGGCTTGCCCCGCCCGGGCGACTATGGCCACGATCACCAGACCTCAGTCGGCGACCGCGTGAGGGCGTTTCCGAAAAGTCGCCCGGGCGGCCCAAGGGCCGCCCCTACGGAACCGATCGTCGACTCCGTTTCGTGCCGCCCAAAAACAAAAGAGCCCCGCGAGTGCGGGGCTTCGAGTCTCAGTAACTCGCGGCCTACGCGTTGAACGACTTGCCGCAGCCGCAGCTGCCGCCCGTGGCGTTGGGGTTCGTGACCGAGAACCCCGCGCCGCGGAAGTCCTCGACGTAGTCGACCTTCGCGTCCTTCAGGTACGTCGCGCTCTGCGGGTCGATGACGACTTCGATGCCGCCTGTCGCGACCACGGTGTCGTCGTCCTTCTTCGCGTCGAACGTGAACCCATACTGGAAGCCCGAGCAGCCGCCGCCCTGGACGAAGATGCGCAGGGGCTTGCCCTCGGAGTCGGCCATCGAGCCGGCAAAAAACTTGACCTTGGCAATCGCCGCATCCGTCAGCGACAGGAACTCGCCCGTGCCGGGAGCCGTGATCGGAGTCGGCGTTGAAGAAGTCACAGTCGACATTTGGTTGGTTCTCCTAAGCCTCAATTATGGTCCGCGCGGGGCAAAGGGTGCAACTCGCGGGCAAGTCCCGCCTCAAGAAGCGTTTGCGAGGAGCGTGTCGATCGACTGCCAGGTCGCATCGACGGCGACGGGCGGCGTCACGAACGAGACCTGTTTGGCAGTGACCTCGAAATCCTCGACCCCGGGCAGCCTCGAGCGCTCCCACGCGCGGCGCAGCGTGCGGCACTCTTCGTCGACCAGCGGCCGGTTGAAGTGGCCAATCCCCAGGCGGACGCCGTAGACCGGAAAGACCGACCGGAAGGAAACCTTCGCCCTGGGGGCGTTTGCGGAGTTCTCGCTCATATTCTTTAGCTGCCCTTCCGTGAGTTTCGTCTCACGCCCATGTAACTAGCAATCGCCGTGCCACCATTCCAGGACACCTTTCGAGCCGCCACCATCCCATGAGCCCAGCGGAGGCCAGACCACAACATCTGGTATTTTTTCTTGACTCGGTATTCCCGCCGGTCTTACTCTGAATGGCAACGCAAGCGGGTCTCCGCATCGTCTGGTGGGTGGACGGGTTTCGACGTTAATGGGCGGAGCATTCGCTTTCAAGGATCGAAGGGGGAAGGGAGGCCGGGGGATGAGTTCAACGGAAAAAGGGCTGAAGGACGTCGAGGCTGGAGTCGGGGAGAGGCCCCGAACCGCGGGAAAGAGCCTGCGGGGGCTGACCTTCACGAGGGTCTATTCAGACCCCACGGTCTCGCCGTACGACGCGATCGAGTGGGAGTTGCGAACCGCGGCCATCATCTCGGAGAAGGGCGAGACGATCTTCGAGCAGAAGAACGTCGAGGTCCCGAAGTCCTGGTCGCAGACGGCCACGAACATCGTCGTCCAGAAGTACTTCCACGGACGCATGGGCACGCCCGAGCGCGAGACGTCGGTCCGCCAGCTCGTCGGGCGTGTGGCCGCGACGATCACCGGATACGGCGAAAAGGGCGGCTACTTCAAGACCGCCGCCGACCGCGACGCCTTCCACGACGAGCTCGCCGCGATCCTCGTCAACCAGGTCGCCTCCTTCAATTCCCCCGTCTGGTTCAACGTCGGCATCGAGCCGAAACCCCAGGGCTCGGCCTGCTTCATCAACGCCTGCGGCGACTCGATGGACTCGATCCTCTCGCTCGCCAAGACCGAGGGCATGCTCTTCAAGTACGGCTCGGGAACGGGCTCGAACCTCTCTTCGATTCGTGGATCGCATGAAGGTCTCTCCGCGGGCGGCACGGCTTCGGGCCCGCTCTCCTTCATGAAGGGCTTCGATTCGTTCGCCGGCGCGATCAAGTCGGGCGGCAAGACGCGCCGCGCCGCGAAGATGGTGATCCTCAACATCGACCACCCGGACATCGAGGACTTCGTCACCTCCAAGGCGAACGAAGAGAAGAAGGCCTGGGCCCTGATCGACGCCGGCTACGACGGCTCCTTCAACGGCGAGGCCTATGCGTCGATCTTCTACCAGAACGCGAACCACTCGATCCGCGTGACCGACGAGTTCATGCAGGCGGTCGAGTCCGACGGACAGTGGCAGACGAAGGAAGTCATCACCGGGCAGCCCTACAAGACGTACAAGGCGCGGGATCTCATGGCGAAGATCGCCGACTCCGCGTGGGTCTGCGGCGATCCCGGCATGCAGTACGACACGACGATCAACCGCTGGAACCCGGTCAAGTCGACGCACCGCATCAACGCGTCGAACCCGTGCTCCGAGTACATGTTCGTCGACGACTCGGCGTGCAACCTGGCGTCGCTGAACCTGATGAAGTTCTTCAACGCCGAGGATGGATCCTTCGACGTCGCGAACTTCCGCCACGCCTGCGACGTCGTGCTCTCCGCGCAGGAGATGCTCGTCGACAACTGCTCGTACCCGACGCCCGCGATCGGCGAGAACTCCTACAAGTTCCGGCCGTTGGGCCTGGGCTACGCGAACCTCGGCGCCATGCTCATGGCGGCCGGCGTTCCGTACGACTCGGACGAGGGGCGCGCCTACGCGGCCGCGATCACCTCGCTCATGTGCGGCCAGGCGTACCTCCAGTCTTCGAAGATCGCTGCGGAGCTCGGTCCCTTTGCTGGCTACGCGCCCAACCGCGATGCGTTCCTCGAGGTCATCGGCATGCACCGCGAGGCGGCCTACGCCGTCCCGACGAAGGCCGTGCCCGCCGAGCTCTCCCGCGCGCAGATGGCCGTGTGGGACGCGGCGCTCGAATCGGGCACCCGGTCCGGCTACAAGAACGGCCAGGTGACAGTGC
>JANMBR010000405.1:0-6126 GCA_031360505.1 Acidobacteriota bacterium | reverse complement strand
CGAGCACTTCCTGGCAGCGGCTGTCCGAGAGCCGGCGCACGGCCTCCTCGAGCGTGCCGCGCATTGCGTCGCCGAGCTTGCGGTCCACGAAGAAGGGGGCCGAAAGCGACGGGGCGCCGGCCGCCGGAAGCGCGTTGGTGGATTCGGCCAAAGCCGCGGCGGCAACGGTCAAGGCCGCGAAGACGAACAGGGACAACCGCCTGCCGGCCGGACCCTCGCGCAGCACGTCCACGGGGTGCCTCCCGCGTCGGAGAGCGCTTGGCCGGGAATTCGCGGGGCGCCTCCTTCGCTATCCCTGACGATCGCGCTCGGGAGGCTTCGAGGTCTTGAGGGTTGGCTTCGGATTTCATGGAGATTTCTTGGGGGCCAGAGATGCACATCCAGTTCGGTGAGTGCACTTTTGACGCGGTTCGCCACGAGGTGCGGCGCGGAGCAGACGTCGTGCCCCTCTCGCCGCACGCTTTCGAGCTACTGGGCCTTCTCGTCGCGAGCCATCCGCGCGCAATGTCGAAGGCGGATTTGCTCGATGCGCTCTGGCCGAATACGTTCGTCACCGAGGCAAGCCTGGCCGGTCTCGTGTCGGAGATCCGCCGCGGCATCGGTGACGATGCGCGCGAGCCGCGCTTCCTGCGGACGGTGCACGGATTCGGCTACGCGTTTTCGGACGGACCTCTCGCAACGGCGGACGAAGACAGCGTTTTCCGTCTCGTGTGGGGTCTGTACGAGGTTGCGCTCGGCGAAGGCGAGAACCTCCTCGGTCGCGACCCTTGCGCGACGATTGCCATCGAGGACGCCACCGTCTCCCGCCAGCACGCCCGGATCGTGATCCACGCCGGCCGCGCGGCGCTCGAGGACCTCGGGAGCAAGAATGGCACCTGGCTCGGCGGGATCCGGATCGCGTCGTCCGAGCAGCTCGCGGACGGGGACGAGATCCGCGTCGGTCCCGCCGCCATGACCTTCCGCTGTTTCGCCGCCGGAGGCTCGACCGAGACTCAAATGCAGTAGCCCTGTCCGCCCGAATCGGCTCCCGATCCTCCCGATCGCTGCCTCCGTCACTCCGCGCGGAACTCCTGGCCGCGGGAAACGTATCTTCGACATGGCTCCCTCTCCACCTTGAGCTCCATGCAGATCGCCGCAGGCACTCGGCTCGGGCAGTACGAGATCGTGTCCCGCCTCGGGGCCGGTGGCATGGGGGAGGTCTACCGCGCCCGCGACACGCGCCTCGGGAGGGACGTTGCGGTCAAGGCCCTCTCCGGCGAGATGTCCCGCGACCCGTTGCGGCTTTCCCGGTTCGAGACCGAGGCCCGGTCCGCCTCGGCGCTCAACCACCCGAACATCGTGACGATCCACGAGATCGGACGCTGTGCGACGACGCCCTTCATCGTGATGGAGCTCGTCGAGGGCAAGACGCTGCGCGACCTCCTCTACGCGGGGCCCCTGGCGGTTCGCAAAGCCCTGAACCTCGCTGCGCAGCTTGCCGACGCGCTGGCCCAAGCCCACGGGGCCGGCATCGTGCATCGGGACTTGAAGCCCGAGAACGTAATGGTGACCCGCGACGGGTTCATCAAGATCCTGGACTTCGGCCTCGCGAAGATCGAGTACCGCGAGAACGGAAACGGCGCCAACCGCCAGGGCCTGACGATCACCGAAGAGACCCGCGACGGGGCCGTCGTCGGAACGGCGGGCTACATGTCGCCCGAACAGGCGAGCGGCCAGCCCGTGGACTTCCGGTCGGACCAGTTCGCGTTCGGATCGCTCGTCTACGAGATGCTGTCCGGCCGGCGGGCGTTCCAGCGCCCGACGCGCGCCGAGACCCTCGCTTCGATCATCCGCGAAGAGGCCGAGCCGCTCGCCGCGCTCTGCCCGCGGATCCCCGTGCCGCTCTACTGGATCGTCGAGCGCTGCATGGCCAAGCTCCCCGATGAGCGCTATGCCGCTACGCGGGACCTCGCGCGCGACCTGCAGAGCGTGCGGGATCATTTTTCGCAGATCGACAGCGGCGCCGACGGGGCGACGCTCCTCGTCTCGGCCGGCCCGCGCCGGTCCCGGACCTGGCTCTCGGCGGGTGTGGCGGCCGCCTTCGCGGCGCTGGTCGTCTCGGCGTACTTCCTGGGCACGGGTGCGGCGGACCGGACGCCTCCCTCGTTTCACCGCCTGACGTTTCGCGAAGGGACGGTCTGGTCGGCCCGATTCGCGCCCGACGCGCGCACGATCGTCTACGGCGCGGCGTGGAATGGCGCGCCCATCCGGATCTACTCGACGCGCCCCGAGGCGCCGGAGTCCTCGGCGCTGCCGCTGCCTCCGTCCACCGTGCTCGCCGTGTCGCCCGCGGGGGAGATGGCCATCTCCCTGGGTGCTCGCGCAGTCGGTCCCTTCACGACGTCCGGGACGCTGGCGCGCTCGTCGCTGTCCGGCGGCGCTCCCCGCGAGTTGCTCGAGTCGGTTCAGTCCGCCGACTGGGCACCCGACGGCGCGAGCCTCGCCGTGCTGCGCGTGGTGGAGGGACGCAATCGGCTGGAGTTTCCGATCGGCCGGACGATCTACGAGACGGCCGCGGGGTTCCTTTCGCACTTGCGCGTGTCCCCGCGGGGCGACCTCGTCGCGTTCATCGAGCACCCGATGCGCGGAGACGACGCGGGCGCCGTCGCCGTCGTGGACCGGCAGGGGCATCAGCGCGTGCTCTCGTCCGGCTGGATCACGGCGCGCGGCCTCGCCTGGTCGTCCGACGGCGCGGAAATCTGGTTCACGGCGGCGTCGGCTGGCGGCTCGCGGGCGCTGCACGCAGTTTCGCTCGCCGGACATCGCCGGCTCGTCACACGAGTCCCCGGAGCGTTGACGCTCCATGACATCTCCCGCGACGGCCGCGTGCTCCTGGCCGAGGAGCATTCCCGCCAGGGCATCGTCGGGCGATCGCCGGGCGAAGCCGAGGAGCGGGACTTGTCGTGGCACGACTGGTCGCGCCCGGTCGACCTGACGCCGGACGGCACGACCCTGCTCTTCGACGAGACGGGAGAGGGGGGTGGCGCCGCGTACGCGGTGTACGTGCGTAAGACCGACGACGCGCCGGCGGTGCGCCTGGGCGAGGGCCACGCGCTCGCGCTTTCGCCGGATGGGAAGTGGGCGCTCTCGACGCCGCAGGCGCAGCCGGCCGAGCTCGTGCTGCTTCCCACGGGCGCGGGGCAGGCGCGGCGCTTGCCGACCGGGAGCTTCGCGAACGTCCTTCGGGCGGCCTGGCTGCCCGGTGGCGAGCGCCTCGTGCTTGCGGCCAACGCGCCGGGGCGCGCCGCGCGGCTCTACGTCCAACCTGTTTCCGGCGGGGCTCCGCGGCCTTTCACACCGGAGGGCATCGGGCCCGACTGGGCCATTCTCCCCGATGGCGACGCGGTGGTTGCGACGGGCCCGGACCGCCGCCTGCTGGTCTACCGCGTCGGCGCGGAGGCAGGGGAGCCCGCACCGGTGCGCGGCGCCCTTGCCGGCGACGTTCCGATCCGTTTCTCGCCGGACGGGCGCGCGCTGTACGTCCTGGTCCGGGGCGATGGCCCCGCATCCGTGATCGATCGGATCGAGATCGCCACGGGCGAGCGCTCCGCGTGGAAGCAAGTCGGTCCGCGGGACACCGTCGGCACGCTCGGCATCCCGCGCGTGTTTCTCTCGGCCGACGGGGAGTCTTACGTTTACACGTACGTGCGGCTGCTCGACGAGCTCTTCCTGGTGGACGGGCTGAAGTAGCGTCGCTACCGCGGGCGGGTCGGGCTGGGCTCCCGGAGCTCTTCGACGCTCGGATGGGTCTCCAGAGGCGGGGCCATTTCGGTTCCGGGATCGGAGTGGGGAATCAGCAGAGGAGGGCGTTCGCGGGGCGAGGCTGGCCCTTCCGGCGCGTCGGGGAAACCGAAGTCGGAGATCTGCATGATCGGAGGCTCACCCGATGATGCCGAGTCGTTTCGACTCGGTACAGTCGTAACCCGGGAAGACTCGAGAGAGATCCGCCACTCCCATGCGCCGGGAGAGGACCTCTCCGAAGACGTCGCGAAAGTCGGTCGTCACGGCGAGGTCGCGATTCTCGTAAAGGTGCGAGGCGTCGAGGCCGGGCCACCGGCCATAGACCTTGCCGCCCTTGACGCCCCCGCCGAGCAGCATCATGAAATTCGCGTGGCCGTGGTCGGTGCCGCGGTTGCCGTTCTCCTTCACCGTGCGGCCGAACTCGGACAAGGTTACGAGCGTGACGTCGGCCATGCGCGGCCCGAGGTCTTTCGCGAAAGCGGCGATGGCCAGACCGAAGTCGCGCAGCCGGGTGGCGAGCTGGCCCTCCTCGCCGGCGTGCGTGTCCCAGCCTCCGATGTCGGTGAAGGCGATCTCCATGCCGACGTCCGACTTGATGAGCTGGGCGATCTGCTTGAGCGACTGCCCGAGCGGGCCGCGAGGGTACTCGGCGCCGTTTCCCGGCGCGATCCGCGACGGGTCGGCGGACCGGACGATCCGCACGGCTTCGAAGGACTCCTGTGCCGTGACCTGGAGCGCGCCGGGCCTGGCGCCGGCATATATGGACTCGAAGGACTGCGCAGCGGGCAGCGCCTCGCCGCCGCCGCGGAGGCCGAAGTTGGCGAGGCTCGTCATTGCGATCGCGCCGGAGTTGCCCGAGAGGATGCGGGGCATCCCCGGGGACATCGCCACCGCGCGCAGCGGCGAGGCCTTCTCGACTTTCTTTCCGGCGAGCGCGCGCGAGAGAAAGCCGTCGGCCGTCGACTTGACCCCGGGCGTGCCCGACTCCATGAAGTCCTGCGCGTCGCAATGCGAGCGTGTCGCGTTAGGGCTGCCGACGGCGTGGACGAAGGCGGCTGAGCGGGCCTGGAAGAATGGGACGATTGGCGCGAGCGACGGGTGCAGGCCGAAGAACCCGTCGAGGTCGAGGGCCGCCTTCGCTCCCGAACCCGGGCGCGGCACGGCGATCGTCGGTCGGGCATCGTAGTAGGTCTTCTCGCCGTAGGGGATGAGGACGTTCAATCCGTCCACGGCGCCGCGCTGGAAGATCGCGACGAGGACGCGCCGCGACGGCGGCGTGCCGGCCTCGGCCATCCGGACGAACACGTTCGGGAGGAACCCGCCCGCGACGAGCGCGAGGCCTGAGGATTTGAGAAACAGCCGCCGATCGAACATGTTTGCCTGCTGACTGGCTACTGCTGCTGAAAGTCCGGCCCGCCGAGCTCGAGGGCCATGTTCGGGACCGAAGCCAGGACCGCCCGATCCGCCGTCGTGCCCGGGACCTTCCCCTCGGTGAGCGCCACCGCGAAATTCACCCGCGCGAGCAGCGCCCCCGCATTGACCCAGGCCTCTGCCGTATCGGCGTAGCCGGTCGGCGGCTGACAGAGATACAGGGGCTCCCCCATGTCGGCGATGTGCCTGGACACCGCCCGGCCGTCGGTCGTGGCGCCTACGGCGCGGATCGCCGAGACCGCGTACTCGAACGGCGACTTGATCTTCGCGCGGTAGTACACGGGCTCGAAGAACTCGGGGCTCGTGACGATCGCGCGGACGGTCTGCCTCAGGTCGCCGCTGGTCGCAAGAAAGCGCTGCGCGACCCGCTCGACGAGCGCAGGCGGCGGCTCGTCGGCGACGAGGAGCTGGCAGAGCTGGAAGGCGATGTGCCGGGCCGTCTCGGGCCTCTGCGCCAGCATGCGGATGGCCCGCTCGCCTTCGTCCTGGCCGCCGCCCGCTGGAAAGCGCTGGCCGAGGACCATCTTCTCTCCCGCGTCGTGCACTCGCGCACGGAAGACGAAGCTGCCCGGCTCCGACTCGGCGCGTCCGCTCCGGGCGCCGCGCATGCGGTCCTCGTCCTGGTCCCGCGCCTGCGAGATCGACCAGCCCGTCAGAACGCGGGCAAGCTCGGTGACGTCCTTCTGCGTGTAGCCGCCGTCCACGCCGAGCGTGTGGAGCTCCATGAGCTCGCGGGCGTAGTTCTCGTTCAAGCCTTTCGGCCCCTTGCCCGTAGCGGCCGCCCGGCCGAGCATCCCGGCGCGGGGGCCTGCCGGGCGGTGCTCCTCATCGGCGACGGAGCGGGCGTTGTCGAGATAGAACAGCATGGCTGGAGACTGCGCCGTCGCGAGCAGCAGGTCGTCGAACCGCCCCCAG
>JANMBR010000404.1:0-4101 GCA_031360505.1 Acidobacteriota bacterium | reverse complement strand
CGAGGTGTCCGCGTACTTCCTGACGCGCGTCCTGAAGCAGTGGTCCCACCTCGTGCGCGACCAGCTCCCGAAACAGGCCTTCCGCTACTGGTTTTTCAACGACGACGTCACGTGCCTGCGCGAGGCCTCGGAGACCGGGCCGACGCAGCTCGCGCGCACCCCATCGTTCCAGCTCGACCGCGCCAAGCTCGACGAGCACCTGCTCAAGACGGCCCGCGAAGAAGGAACCGATGTGTGGCGGCCGGCGAAGGTCACGGCGTGGACGCTGGCGGAGGCATCCGGATCGAGCACAAACACGCTCGTGGTCGAGAAGAGCGACGGCACGACCGCCACGGTGTCCTGCCGCTGGCTCGTGGACGCGACCGGCCGCCAGGCGATGCTCGCGCGCAAGCGCGGCGGCGTCACGCCCATCGACACGCACCCGACGGCCGCGATCTGGGCCCGCTACAACAACGTCAAGGACATGGACGGCATCGCGCTCGCCGGCACCGACCCGGCCGATCCCTGGCACCGCGCCGTGATCGCGCCGCGTCGGCTCGCGACCAACCACTTCACCGGCTGGGGCTACTGGATCTGGTTCATCCCGCTGCACGACGGCGAAATGAGCGTCGGTCTCGTCTGGGACAAGCGGCTCGTGACGCCCGAGGGCTCGACACCCCTCGACAAGCTGACGCGCTTTCTCGACACGAACCCCCTGACGAAGCAGATGATCGAGGGCGCTGTCGTCGTCGAAGGCGACTGCCGCTACTACGCGCACCTGCCGTACTTCGTCGACAAGTTCGTCGGCCGGGGGTGGACATGCGTCGGCGACGCCGGCGGATTCCTCGACCCTTTCTACTCGCCGGGGCTCGACCAGATGTCCTTCTCGGTCTGGACGCGCACACGCCTCATCCTCCAGGACTTCGCCGGGGCTGCGCCCGAGATGATGGAGAAGGAGTACGCGCTGCACAACAAGCGCTACGACCGCTTCTTCAAGTATTTCTACGAGTCGATCTTCCGCGACAAGTACTACGTCATGGGCGACTACGACACCATGACGATCGCGTTTCTCCTCGACACGGCGCTCTACTACTTTGCCGCGATCATGCCGATCTACCGCTGGTCGCACGAGCGGCTCGGCGTCCCGCCCTTCTTCGAAGACGGCGCGGAAATCGGCTACTACCCGATTCGCTTCTACAGCCGCCGGCTCGTCGCGATCGCCAAGCGCAAGATGGCGCTCGGCATCTACGGCAACCACAACGCCGGAAAGCGGCCGAAGTTCGTCGGCTTCTCCGTCCGCGCCGCCATGTGGGTGATGCTCTTCCATGGCCTGCTGCGCTGGTGGAAGGCCGAGCTCGCGAACGCGTGGACGTACGTCGTAAAGCCGCGGCCGATCGCGAAGGCCGAGCCCGCATCCGCCGTCCCCGCGGAGCCCCACGGCGTAACCACGGGGTCGTAGGGGCGGGGCTTGTCACCACCCGCCTCTGCAACATTGTGACGTTGGCGGGCGGCCGCAAGCGCCCCCCCTACGGCACGCAGCGCGATCCCCACTGAACCGCTTCCCCCGCTCGCCACCCTCGCATATCGTCCTTCCATGCCCACGGCACTCGTCACCGGAGCCTCCAGCGGAATCGGGCTCGAGCTCGCCACGCTCCTCGCGAAAGGTCGCCACGACCTCGTGCTCGTCGCGCGCGGACGCGAGCGGCTCGATGGCATCGCGCGCGGCCTCACCGAGGAGTTCGGCGTCACGGCGACCGTGCTCTCTGCCGACCTGACCGATCCGGCCGCTCCGCTCGACATTTTCCTGGCGCTGGCCGAGTGCAAGATCTCGATCGACGTCCTCGTCAACAACGCCGGCTTCGGCGTCTACGGCTTCTTCGCGGACACGCCGCTCGCGAAGGAGCTCGCGATGATCCAGGTCAACATCACCGCGTTGACCCACCTGACCAAGCTCCTCCTGCCCGCGATGCTCGAGCGCCGGAGCGGCCGCATCCTGAACGTCGCCTCGACCGCGGCCTTCCAGCCGGGTCCCCTCATGGCCGTCTACTACGCGACGAAGGCGTACGTCCTGTCGTTCTCCGAGGCGCTCGGCAACGAGACGGCCGGCACCGGCGTCACGGTGACGGCGCTGTGCCCCGGCCCGACGATCACCGAGTTCCAGAAGCGAGCCGGGCTCGAGATGACGCGGCTCTTCCAGAGCCCGCTCGTCATGGATGCGCCCACCGTCGCCCGCGCGGGCTACGACGGGATGATGCGCGGCAAGCGCGTCGTCGTTCCCGGCGCCACCAACCGCACGCTCGTCCAGGCCCTGCGCGTCACGCCGCGCCGGCTCGCCACCGCAATCGCCCGTCGGATCCAGGATTCGAAACGCTGAAAAGGAGAGATTGCCCATGAAGTCCGCACTCCGGGGCCTTGGAATTCTGGCGCTTGCGATGCTCGCCGCAACGCCGCCGCTGCCCGCAGTCGATCCCCCCGCGCCGCTCGCGAAGAACCCCGACGTCGCCTCCGTCCTCGAGGTCTTTGACGCATGGGCCGATTGGACCGCCCGCAACCGCGAACAGCCGGCCGTCTCGATCGGCATCGTCTACGACCAGGAACTGATCTGGGCCAAGGGCTACGGCTACGCCGACCTCGCGAAGAGGATCCCGGCCACTCCCGCAACGGCCTACCGCATCGCGTCGATCTCGAAGACGTTCACGGCGCATGCCCTGCTCCAGCTGCGCGACGCCGGAAAACTGCAGCTCGACGATCCCGTCTCGAAGTGGATCCCGGAGTTGAAGCTCGCCAAAATCGATCCGCAGAGCCCGCCGATCACGATCCGCAGCCTGCTGACCCACACCGCCGGAATTCCGCGCGAGGTGGACGGGACCTACTGGAACGACATGAACTTTCCGTCGCGCGAGGCGATGCTACCGGTCCTGAATCGCATGGGCGTCGTCTGGGAGCCCGACAAGGAGTGGAAGTACTCGAACGTCGCGCTCTCACTCGCCGGCTACGTCGTCGAAGCCGCGTCCGGCGAGAAGTACGCCGACTACGTGGCGCGCCACATCCTCGCACCTCTCGGATTGACCGGAACTCGGGTGATCCCGCAGGGCGACATGGCAACGCTCGCCGTCGGATACGGACGCCGCGTCCCCGGCCAGCCCCGCCGCATCGAGCCGTTCCTGAACGCCGCCTACATGGTGCCCGCGGCCAACCTCGCGTCCACGGTCGAGGACCTCGCGAAGTACGAGTCGCTCCAGTTCCGCACCGGCGCGGCCGGCGGCGCCCAGATCCTCAAGGGCTCGACGCTTTCCGAGATGCAGCGCATCCACTGGCTCCAGCCCGACTGGAAGAACGGCTGGGGCCTCGGCTGGGGTATCTCGCGCCGCGACGACAAGACCCGCATCGGCCACGGCGGCTCGGTCCCGGGCCACCGCACGCAGATCTCCATGATCCCTGCCGACAAGTTCGGCGTCATCGTCCTGACCAACGCCGAGGATGGCCGGCCCTCGCTCTACGTGAACCAGGCCTACGCCATCGTCGCACCCGCGATCGCGAAAGCGGCCGCCAAGGCAGCGACGACTCCGACGGCCGATCCGGCGTGGCAGAAGTACGTCGGCGTCTACACGTGGGAAGACGACGCCGTCCACGTCGCAATCCTCGACGGTAAGCTCTCGATCTTCGACCCATCGGACGACAATCCGTGGGAGTCCAAGGTCACGCTCGAGCCCGTGTCCGGCGACGTCTTCAAGATGAAAGACGGCGATCAGGCCGGGGAGACCGTCACGTTTACGGTGGATGCGTCGGGCAAGGTCACGCGATTCGAGGCGCCCGGGTATTACCTGGTGCGGCGGCCGTAAACTAGAACCCCGGAGGAGTGGCCGAGTGGTTTAAGGCGGCGGTCTTGAAAACCGCTGTGCCGGAAACGGTACCGGGGGTTCGAATCCCTCCTCCTCCGCCAAATCTACCCCGCTTCGTCCTCCACGAACCGCCTCCCCTTCTGCTCCGCGCCGAACAGCAGCAGCGTCGCGAGAATCAGGATCGTCGCCGTCTCGAACGACGCCAGCGCCCAGCCGTAGCCGATCCAGTCACGCAGGGCGTACTCGATCGAGTTGACTGGCGATGCGAAGAGGATGCCGA
>JANMBR010000359.1:0-2285 GCA_031360505.1 Acidobacteriota bacterium | reverse complement strand
CCCGCTCGGCCCATTTCGCGAGGCCGTCCCGGTAGCGCTGGAAAATCCGCCCGCGAGCCGCGAGCACCGCGGCCTTCTGCTCGAGCTGGCCGTACAGGTAGGCCGCCAGCAGGTCCGAGGGGAGGTAGCTCGATCCGATGTCGACCCACGTGTATTTGTCCACCTCGCCGCGAAAGAAGCGCTTCCGGTTCGTTCCCTTTTCCCGGATGATCTCGGCTCGCGCCACGTACCGCTCGTCGTTGATCAGGAGGGCTCCGCCCTCGCCGCAACTGAAGTTCTTGGTCTCGTGGAAGGAGAGGGTCGCCATGGCCCCCAACGAGCCAAGCGGCCGGCCGGCGCGCTTGCCGAAGAGCCCGTGCGCGTTGTCCTCGACGACGGCGATCCCTCTGCCGGCGGCAATCGCGCCGATGGCGTCCATCGCGCAGCCCACGCCGGCGTAGTGGACCGGGACGATGGCGCGCGTCTTCGGCCCGATGAGCCTTTCGAGCTGCCGCTCGTCGAGGTTGAGAGTGTCGGGTCGAATGTCGGCAAACACGGGCCGGGCACCCCGGAGCACGAAGGCGTTGGCGGTCGAGACAAACGTGAAGGTCGGGACGATGACCTCGTCTCCCGGCTGGATGTCGAGGAGGATCGCTGACATCTCGAGAGCGTGCGTGCACGAGGTCGTCAGGAGAGCGCAGCGGACGCCGAGCTCGGCTTGCAGCAGCGCGTGGCAACGCCGAGTGAATTCACCATCGCCGCTGACGTGGCCCAGCGCGAGCGCCTCGTCCATGTAGCGGCGTTCGTGTCCCACGAACGAGGGCCGGTTGAATGGGATCGGGGACGTCATGGCCAGCCGTGGAACCATACGCCGACCGATCGGGTATGGAATCCGGCGCGCTCGTACAACCGGAGAGCGGCCACGTTGGATGCCTGTGTCACGACGGAAACTCGCCGGGCCCCGCGGCGGGCGAGCTCGTCCAGGCAAGCGGCGAGAAGGCGAAGGCCGACGCCGCGACCTCGCAGCTCCGGCGCGACGGCGACCAGCTCGATGCGCCCCGACGCGCTCGCGGCAACTCGCGCGCTGACGAAGGCGCCGGGTTCCCCGGACGTTCGCGGCAGCGCCGTGAACCCGTCGGCATTCGAGACCCCGCGCCCAACCCAGACCGAGAAGAGCTCTTCCGCCTTTCCGGGCGGGAAGTGCCGGTCGCGAAAGAAGCGCGACTGGGTGAACGCGCCCTGCGCGAGCCGGATCAACGCCGGCAGGTCGCTCTCCGCGGCGAGGGCGCAGTCCGGGGAGGCCGGTCCGGGCGGAGCAAGCTCGCGGTCGAGCTCGACACGGATGTCGATGGGATCAAAGCCGGCCCCGATCGCGGCCCCCCAGGATTCGGTGTCGCCGGGCTCCGCGAGGAAGTAGAGGCACCGCAGGCCGATCTCTCGCGCCCGCGCCCCGCAGGCGGCAGCGTCGGCTGGCGTCAGGCGCGGGGCCGTGACGCGACCGACGCCAAAGCCGAAAAAGTCGCTGTCCCAGTCGAGCCTCTCGATCGGGGTCGCCGCGCCGCTCATTCCGGGAGATCGGAGGTCGTCGCGCCGACGCTGTAGGCGGGTCGGTCCATCAGGCGCACGTGCATGCGCGCCAGGTACTCGCCCATGATGCCCAGCGCGAAGAGCTGAGCGCCCGCAAAGATGGCGATGATCGAGGCCAGGAAGGGGAACCCCGGAACGCTCCCTCCCTGCACCAGGTAGCGCGCGACCACGAAGGACAGGACACCGAGCCCGAGCAGCGTGAACGAAAATCCGACGAGGCTTGCAAGGCGCAGGGGAAGCGTCGAGAATCCGGTGATCATCGTCAGCCCGTGCCGCACGAGCGTCCGAAACGTATAGTGCGAAGTGCCGAGCTCCCGCGGGCGATGCTCCACGGCAACCGCGGAAAACCGGGTCGACGACCACGTCAGCATCACGTCGATCGAAACGAAAGGGCTTCGGTAGTTCGCGAAGGCATCCCTCAAGTCCGTCCGGAACGCGCGGAAGGCGGACACGTTGCGGGCGGTGTCGGCGCCCATCGCCTTCTGAACCGCCAGCTTGGTGAACCACGAGGCGAGGTTTCGCGACAGCGAATGCGGCATCTTGAGCGGGGTCCCATACACGACGTCGCAGCCGCGATTCAGCGCCTCGAGGAGCTTGGGAATCTCCTCTGGCGGATGCTGGAGATCGTCGTCGAGGGTGACGATGACCCTGCCGGAGGCGGCCCGGATTCCCGCGAGGATGGCGTTGTGCTGGCCGTAGTTGCGCATCAATTGAAAGCC
>JANMBR010000343.1:0-3177 GCA_031360505.1 Acidobacteriota bacterium | reverse complement strand
CACGGCCTGCGCGAGGGTGCGAATGAGCAGCGTCTTGCCGAGCCCTGGGAGGCCCTCGAGCAGGCAATGACCGCCGGCGATGAAGGCGACGAGGAGCTCGTCGATGACCGCCCTCTGCCCGACAATGACCTTGGAGATTTCGCGCCGGAGCTGCGGGATCTTCGCGAGCAGGTCGTGAACGGCTTCCTCGGTGAGTTCGGTTTCGTGGGTCATGGTGGCGTGGCCGGGTGAGGCGTCAGGACATCATCGCATAGACCACGATGTTGACGCCAAACTTCGTGTTGTCCTCCGCGAGAAAACGCTTGTTGCGGAAATCGTAGTCCCATTCGCAGCCGTAGTCCTTGTTGCTGTAGAGCACGCCGATGCGCCCGTTGATGACGATGGCCCTCAGGTAATCATGCACGAGATCGTCGCCCCAGCCATTCAGCTCGAAGGAGGTGGTGGGCGGTCCCTTTTCGAAACGAAAGAACGATCGGTAGATTGGATGATCGTTCGGAATTCGGACCAGCGCCCCAAGCCCGAAGATGGCGTGCATCTGCTCCTCGAACGACTTGGCGAAGAGGCCGTCGAGGTCGTGATTGCAATCATCGACAAAGACAAAGCCGCCTCGCCGCACGTAAGCCTCGAAATTCTCCCGCTCGCGGTCGGTGAACTGCACCAGCTTGTGCCCGCTGAGGTAGCAAAAGGAGGCGCCGAGCACCTCCTGGCTGCCGAGCGCGACGATGGCTTCGTGCGGGTCGACCGTGATCGTGGTGTAGGCGACGAGCGAATCGAGGAGATTCGAGGGCATCCGCTGGTCCACGATGTCCCAATCGCCCGACTCGTATTGCAAGCGTGTGAAGACGAAGTCGGCCCGGCTCATCGGCGGCGCGCGGTCGGCGTCACACCGCGTCGGAAAGGCTGGAGAACGTGAAGTCGCGGAGGACCATGGGCGGAACGAGGCTGCCGTTGGCGCGCATCGGCTTGCCGAGCGCCTCGACGTTGTTCAGCATGATCACCGGGCTCTCGTTGAAGCGGAAATTCTTGATCGCGTATTTGATCTCGCCGTTCTCGACGTAAAACGTGCCGTCGCGCGTCAGGCCGGTGTAGAGCAGCGTCTGCGGATCGACCGGGCGGATGTACCACATGCGCGTGACGAGCACGCCGCGCTTCACGCCCTTGATCAGTTCCTCGAGGCTGGCGGTGCCGCCGGCCATGATGTAACCCGGCGAACCTTCGAAGGCGCCCACCGCGCGGTTGCCACCGCCGAAACCGTTGCCGAAGGTCGGGAACGCCTTGTCGTCGGGGATGCCCTTCTTTTTCGCCCAGAAGCGCGAATAGCCGACGTTCGCGACGACGCCGTCCTTGATCCAGTCGACCTTCCGCCGCGGGCGGCCATCCGGCGCCCAGGGACTGCCCGGTACTTCCGCGTTCATCGGGTCGGAATAAAGTTGAATGCGTTCGTCGACGAGTTTCTCTCCGACGCGCGTGGTGCCGCCGGCCTTGCTGAGAAAGCTGCGGCCCTCGTCCGCCTGGCGGGCGTCCATCGCGGAGATCATGTGGCTGATCAGATCGACCGACGCGCTCGGCTCCAGAATCACGGTGTACTTGCCCGGTTCCAGCGCCTTGGTTTCCGCGGAGCGCATCGCCTTCTGCATGGCCGACTCGGACACCAGTTTCGCATCGAGCTTGCCGGAATCGTTGAAATCGCAGACGCCGTAGCCGGAGCCAAGGCCATCGGCGGTCCGGACCGTGACCGAATAGTTCACGGTCGAGGCCCGGTGATAGCCGTTGAGGCCATGACTGTTCCCCAGCGAGTTGAAGCCGGCGCTGTGCTCGAGGAATCCGGCGGCCACGAGGTTCTTCGCCTTGCAGGGATTGATGCAGTCGGCCATCGCCTTCGCGCGAAACTCCGCGTTCAGTCCGGCGGTCGAATCGAAATGCGACTTCGGCTCGAGATACTGCTGCGGCCCGAGGAACTCGACGTACTCCGGATTTTCCGGCGCGAGCTTCGCGAGGTCCTCGGCGCGCCGCACGACCTTTTCGATCGAGGCGTCGTCAAATTCATTGATCGTCGCGGTGCCGGTCTTCTGGCCGTAGGACGACTGGACGACGAGCGTCAGCGCCTCGGTGCCGCCACTGGTGGACACGGCGTTGCGGGCGAAGCGCAGGTTGCCCTCGCGGCGACCGGACAGGGACACCTGGGTCTCGTCCGCTTTCGCACGGGAGAGGGTTTTCTTGATGACCGCTTCGGCCTCGGCTTTGGTGAGATTCGTCATGGTGGGAGAATGGGAAGGGGATGGAGTCGATCCGTGATCAAATCTTCCGGGCGGTGTTGATCACATTCACCTTGTTGAAGCGCGAGGTGGAGCTGCCGTGGGAGACGGCGCTGATCTGGCCGGGCTGGCCCTTGCCGTCGAAGAACGATCCTCCGAGCGCGTAGTCGCTCTCATCGCAGACCGCCACGCACGAGTTCCAGAATTCCTGGGTGTTCGCCTGGTAGGCCACGTCACGCAGCATGCCGGCAATCTTGCCGTCCTTGATCTCGTAGAAGAGTTGGCCGCCAAACTGGAAGTTGTAGCGTTGCTGATCGATCGAGAACGAACCGTCGCCGATGATGTAGATGCCGCGCTCGACGCCCTTGATCATGTCGTCGACCGACATCTTGGCCTTGCCGGGCTGGAGCGAAACATTTGGCATGCGCTGGAATTGCACGTCGTTCCAGTTGTCCGCGTAGCAGCAGCCGTCGCTCTCCTTCTGCCCGAGAATGTGCGCCTGGTCGCGCGTCTTCTGGTAGTTCACCAGCACGCCGTCCTTGATCAGGTCCCAGCGCTTGCACGGGACGCCCTCGTCGTCGTACCCGACTGCGCCGAGTGAACCCACCTGCGTCTTGTCCGCCACGACGTTCACGCCCGGGCTGCCGTACTGGAAGTTTCCGCTCTTCCATTTGTCGAGGGTGGCAAAGGACGTGCCGGCGTAATTCGCCTCGTAACCCAACACGCGATCCAACTCGGTGGCGTGACCGATCGATTCGTGAATCGTCAGCCAGAGGTGCGAGGGATCGAGCACGAGATCGTATTGACCCGCCTCGACGCTCTTCGCGCCGAATTTGTCCTTGGCCTGCTGCGCGGCCGCCGTGACGTCCTCGACCATGTCGTAGGAATCCGTATAACGCGTCGTAATGCCGGTCCGCTTGTC
>JANMBR010000339.1:0-3267 GCA_031360505.1 Acidobacteriota bacterium | reverse complement strand
GCTCGTGCCGTACTCCGACGCCACGCGTCTACACGCCGCTCTCACGAAGGCGGGCTCGCCCAACGAGCTCATCACCATCGCGGGCGGAGACCACGGCGGCTTCACGCCCCCGGAGACCGACCGGAGCTGGAACGCCGTGCGCGCCTTCCTCGCGAAATACGGCGTGACGCCCGGTCCCTGACACGATCCGAATCCGGCATAATTCCCGCTCCCGATGGCAATTGCAGCCGGAACGAAGCTCGGCCCCTACGAGGTGCTGTCGCGCCTCGGCGCAGGCGGCATGGGCGAGGTGTACCGGGCCCGCGATCCCAAGTTGAACCGCGAGCTCGCGATCAAGGTCCTTCCGATCGCGCTCTCGAACGACAGGGACTTCCTCGCGCGCTTCCAGGCCGAGGCGCGCGCGGCGTCGGCCCTGAACCACCCGAACATCATCACCATCCACGACCTCGGCGAGGTGGACGGCCACTCCTACATCCTCATGGAGCTCGTCGACGGCAAGACCGTCCGCGAGCTGATGGAACCGGGCGCGCTGCCCTTGAAGAAGACGCTCCAGCTTGCCGCACAGGCTGCGGAAGGGCTCGCGGCCGCGCATGCGCGCGGGATCGTCCACCGGGATTTGAAGCCCGAGAACCTGATGGTCACGAAGGACGGCGTCCTCAAGATCCTCGACTTCGGCCTGGCGAAGACGGCGTCGTTCGGAGGCTCCGCGGAAGACCAGACCGTCTCGGCCGGGATCACGGGCACCGAGCCCGGCACCGTCCTCGGCACAGTCGGCTACATGTCGCCCGAGCAGGCCTCGGGGCAGCAGGTGGATTTTCGCGGCGACCAGTTCTCGCTCGGCACGATCCTCTACGAGATGATCACGGGTAAGCGCGCGTGGCGCCGCAAGACGCCCGCCGAGTCGCTCGTCGCGATCATCCGCGAGGAGCCGCCGCCGATGGCCGCCGCCGCTCCCGACACCCCGACTGCCCTGCGCTGGATCGTCGAACGCTGCCTGGCCAAGGACCCTGAAGACCGGTACGCCGCGACCAAGGACCTCGCCCGCGACCTGCGCGCGCTCTCCGAGCACTTCTCCGACCTGACGTCGGGAAGCTCGGTCGGCGTGCGAGCGCCCGCGGCGGCAAGGACCCGCCTCGGCCCGCCCGCTCTCGCCCTGGCCGCGGCGGCGCTCTTGATCGGCGCCGGCGCCGCGTGGTTCCTGCGCCCGAAACCCGCGCCATGGAGCCCGCCCTCCCCGCACTACCTCACCTACTCGGGCCGCGACTCCGATCCTGCCGTCTCACCCGATGGAAAGGTGCTCGCCTTCACGTCCGAGCGCAGCGGCCGAAAGCGGATCTGGTTGAAGCAGCTCTCCGACGGCTCGGAGGCCGTGCTGACGTCCGGGCCCGACCGCGCGCCGCGATTTTCGCCGGATGGCTCAACGGTCTTCTTCACGCGCCGCGAGGCGGACTTCGATGCGGTCTATCGCATCGCAGCCGTTGGCGGGGAACCTCGCAAGGTCGTGGACAACGCCTCCGACGCCGACGTGTCGCCCGACGGCAAGCAGATCGCCTTCCTCCGACCCCGCAAGAATGGCAAGGACTCGGGCGGCCTTCTGCTCGTCGTGCCCATCGCGGGCGGCGCCGAACGCGAACTCGCTTCGTTCGAGCTGCTGGTGGCCGCCCCGCCGCGCTGGTCGCCTGACGGACGATTCATCACGCTGCCCCACAGCCTCACCGGAGCCCTTGGCGGCGTACCCTGGCAGATCTCGATCGTGCCGCTCGCGGGCGGGCCCGCCCGCGCCCTCTCCCCGGCGGGGGCCACGGGCCTGGTCTCCACCGCGATCTGGACGGGGGATGGCCGCGGAATCATCTACATGCAGAGCGACCCCGGCTACTTCTCGACGAGCGGACGAATCGTCCTGCAGGATGTTTCGTCGGGCGCGCCACGAATGCTCCTGCGCGCTCTGAACCTCGGATTCACGCTCGATTCCGTTGGCCCGAACAGCCTCGTGTACCAGGCCAACTCGATCCGCGCGAACCTGCGCGAGCAAACGTTCACGACGAGCCCGGATTTCGCCACGCGGGCGGACACCCGGTGGCTGACGCGCGGTTACGGCGTCGACCGCCAACCCTTCTATTCGCCCGACGGCCAGAGGGTCGTCTTCACCTCCAACCGCGACGGCAACATGGACATCTGGGAGCTGACCCCGGCGACGGGCGCCGTGCGCCGTTTGACCGACGATCCGGCCGACGACTGGGATCCGTTCCTCACGAAAGACGGCAAACACCTGCTCTGGAGCTCCAACCGCACGGGCAACTACGAGATCTGGATCGCCAACCCCGACGGCACGAGTCCCCGGCAGCTTTCGCACGACAAGGAAGCGGCCCAACGTGCCGGCGCGCCCTCACCGGGCGACGCCGAAAACCCCACCGTCACTCCCGACGGGCAATTGGTCGTCTACGGCGCTTACGGTGCGGCGACCGCCGGTATCTGGGTGATGCGAATCGACGGGTCCGAGCCGCGCCAGATCACGGCAGGGACGTTTCGGGATCCGAACCTGTCTCCCGACGGAAAGTACATCGCGACCATTTCCCTCGGGGGCGACCAGAAGCTCATCATCCTGGAGTTCTCGAGCGGAAAGCCGCTCGCGTTCTCCCGACCCCTGATCATGAATCCGGCCACGGGCCAGGCGACGGGACGCCTGCGCTTCTCGCCCGATGGCCGCTTCCTGCTCTTCTCGGGCGCCGACGATCTGGGCACGACCGGCGTCTTCGTGCAGGACTTCGAACCGGACCGCGATACGTCCCGGACGATCCGCAAGGTCGCCGGCTTCGACGCCGACTACTTCGTGGACGGCTTCGCGGTGTCCCCCGATGGGCGCCGCATCATATTGGCTCCGACCGAGCAGCCTTCCGACCTCGTCCGCGTGGACGGCCTCGCGGGACTTCCTTCGCCGCCGCGCCGCGCTGCCCAGTAGCCGACGCGCTAGAACGCCACCTGGATGCCGGCCTGGAAGATGCGCGGGCTCTCGAAGTTCTGGATTTCGTTGAACCGCGAGTCGGGCTTGAACGGAACGCTCCTGGTCGCGTCGTAGCTCCCAGTCTTGCCCCGCCTCGCGAGGATCGTATTCGCGTTGATGGCATTGAACACGTTGAGCGAGGGCGTGATGCTCACCGGCCCGACGGTGAAGGTGTTCTGGAATCGCAGGTCGAGCTCGTAGACGTCCGGGAGCCGATAACTGCCCACTGGCGAAGTCAGAATCGAGATCTGGTTGCCCTTCGTGTC
>JANMBR010000338.1:0-6133 GCA_031360505.1 Acidobacteriota bacterium | reverse complement strand
AGGCTCTTCGCGGGCTTGCTGCCGCGGCCAGCGCCGCGCCTCGTCCCCGAACGGCCGCGCGCTGTTGGGCGTTAGCTCGCCGGCTTTTCCGGTGGAGCGGATGTCGTCGCCGGCCTCACGATGTCGGAGATCCGGCGGATCTCGTGACCGTCCCCATCCGCCCGCCTTCCATCTTCGTCGTCATGGTGAGGTGCGATCCGTACCGATGGCGCCCGCTTCCGCCTCTTTCCTGACGACCGGACGGACGGATTTGCCTGAGAACAAATGTGGAAGACGGTGTACGAACTCCGACAGGATTCAGCCTTGATCGAAGGCCTGCGGCAGAGGGCGCGAGAGCCCGATCCGCAAGAAAGCCCGATCGACGAACCGGCGCGGCGTCGAATCGCGCAGACCGTCTGCTCGTTCCTGATCAGCCAGGGGATCGCAGCGGAAGTGTATTGGGGATGACACGGCGCCCGGATACAATTCCGCACGCGTGAGCCCTCCCGACCGAGCCCCGATTCCCATCCTCGACCTGACCCGTTACGACGCGGACGTGAAGCGCGATGTGGCCCGCGCCGTCGAAGGGGTCTTCGCGACCGGGCGGTTCGTCCTCGGGCCGGCGAACGACGCCTTCGAGAAGTCGCTCGCCGCGATGCTCGGGACGCCGCACGCCGTGGGCGTGTCTTCCGGGACGGACGCGCTGCTCGTTGCCTTGATGGCGCTCGGCGTCGGGCCGGGCGACGAGGTCGTGACGTCGCCCTTCTCCTTCTTCGCGTCTGCGGGCGTCGTCGCGCGCCTGAACGCGCGGCCCGTGTACGTCGATATCGAGCCCGGCACGTTCAACATGGATCCGTCGCGGCTCGAGGCGGCGCTCACGCCGCGGACGAAGGCGATCCAGCCCGTGCACCTTTACGGGCAGTGCGCCGACATGAATCCGATACTCGCGATCGCCGCGCGGAGGGGGATTCCCGTGCTGGAGGACGCGTGCCAGGCGATCGGCGCGACGTACGAGGGTCGGGCTGCCGGGACGCTCGGCGCGATGGGCGCCTTCTCCTTCTATCCCACCAAGAACCTCGGGGCCGCCGGAGACGCGGGGGCCGTCGCGACCGCCGACGACGCCACGGCGGCGCTCCTGAAGAGCCTGCGCCTGCACGGATCGTCGACGACGTACTTTCACGACCGCGTCGGCGGCAACTTCCGGCTCGACGCCCTGCAGGCAGCGGTCCTGAACGTGAAGCTGCCGCGCCTCGCGGCGTGGAACGAGCGCCGGCGTTCGATCGCTCGCGCGTATGCCGGGCTCCTAGCCGACGCGGTTGCCGCGGAGCGGATCGTGCTGCCTGTGGAGGTCCCCGGCCGCCGGCACGTTTACCACCAGTACGTCGTGCGTGTTGCCGACCGCGACGGCGTCAAGCGGCGCCTGGCCGAGCGCGGCGTTGCGAGCGCCGTTTTCTACCCCGTACCGCTCCATCTGCAGACCTGCTTCGCCTCGCTCGGCGGCCGCGAGGGCGATTTCCCAGAGACCGAGCGCGCCGCGAAGGAAGTGCTCGCGTTGCCCGTGTTCCCGGAGTTGACGGACGGGGAAGTGGAAAGGGTTGCCGGGGCGGTGGTCGAAAGTTTGGCTCCGTAAACCGCGGGAGGGGCAAGCCCCTCCCCTACGGCCCGCTTGAGCTGGTCCGGTCTCTGACGAGGAATCCTTTTCTGGCGCGCGCGGCGTCGAGAGTGCGCCAGAGGTACTCGCCGAGGATCCCGAGCGAGAGAAGCTGGACCCCGGAGAAGAACGCGAGGGCGACCATCAGCGAAGTCCAGCCCTGGATCGGCTGGCCCTGAACGAGCTTGTAGGTGATCAGAAAGATGGCGTAGGCGAAAGCGGCGAGCGCCAGAATCGCGCCCGCCACCGACATCCAGCGCAGCGGCGCGTACGAGAACGAGATCACGGCGTCGAGGAAGTACTTGAGCTTTTTCGTGAACGTCCAGCGCGACTCGCCGTCCTCGCGGGCGACGCGGTCGTACGGGACTAGCGCCGCCGGGAAACCGCCCCAGAGGATGAGGCCGGGCAGCGACGTGTGGACCTCGCCGGCCTCGACCAGGAAGTCGACCGCGGGCCGGCCGATTAGGAAGCAGTCGAATCCGCCGGTCGGCATCTGCGAGAAGGCGAGGCGGCGCAGCATCCGGTAGTAGAAGCCGGCGGCCGCGCGCGTCGCGATCCCTTCCGGGCGGCTGCGGCGCACGGCGAGAACGGCGGTCGCGCCGCGGCGCCAGGCGGCGACCATTTCGACAAGCAGTTCGGGCGGCTCCTGGAGGTCGGCCGAGAGCACCGCCACGGCCTCTCCCTTGGCCTCGCCGAGGCCGGCCATGATCGCCATCTGCGAGCCGAAGTTGCGCGTCAACCGGAGGCCGCGCGCGGCCGGCCAGTCGCGGGCAATGGCCTCGATGCGCGGCCATGACTCGTCGCCCGAGCCGTCGTCCACGAACAGGACCTCGACGTCGTGGTCCGAGGCCTGCGCGATTTTCTTGAGCCGCTCGGCCAGGCGGGGCAGGCTCTCGGCGTTGAAGTAGACGGGGACGACGATCGAGACGAGCTCGCGTTTCATTTGCGGCCCTCGAAGAAGTCGCGGACGGCCGCGACCACCGCATCCACCTGCGCGTCCGAGAGGGTGGGGTAGATCGGCAGCGACACGATCGTCTCGCACGCGGCCTCGGAGACGGGAAAGTCACCTTTTCGGTATCCGAGGAAGGCGTACGCGGGCTGCAGGTGCAACGCAACGGGGTAGTGGACGCCGGTTTCGACGCCGCGCGCCGAAAGGTACTCGCGCAGGTCGTCGCGGCCGGGCAGGCGCACGGGGTAGAGGTGTCTTGCCGGCGAGGACTCCGGTCGCGACTGGAGGACCTGGAGCGGCAGGCCGGCGAACGCCGCGTCGTAGCGCGCGGCGATCTGTCTGCGGCGCGCGTTCTCGCGTTCGAGGAAGGGCAGCTTGGCGCGCAGGATGGCGGCCTGGATCTCGTCCAACCGCGAATTCCAGCCCTCGCGCTCGGCGTAGTCGCGCCGGCTCCACCCGTACTGGCGCAGCTGGCGGAGTGCCTGCGCGACGCCGGCATCCTTCGTCGCAACGGCGCCACCGTCGCCATACGCGCCGAGGTTCTTCGAGGGGTAGAACGAGAAGGCCGCTGTGCGGCCGAATCCGCCCGTCATGCGCCCGGCAAGGGCCGCGCCGTGGCTTTGCGCGCAGTCCTCGACGAGCGTCAGTCCTCGCCGCTCGGCCAGCGCGCCGAGGCCGTCGACGTCGGCGACGCCTCCGTAGAGGTGTACGGGCAGCAGGAACTTCGTTGCGGGACCGGCGGCGCGCTCGGCGGCGGCGGCGTCGAGCGTGAGGGTGTCCGGGTCCACGTCGGCGAGGATCGGCTTCGCCCCGGCTTGCCGGACGCCGGCGAGGGTCGCGGTGCAGGTGTTGGCCGGGAGGATGACCTCGTCCTGCGGCGTTGCGCCGACGGCCGCGAGCGCCAGCGCGATCGCCTCGGTTCCGTTGGCACAGGCGACCACATGGGCCACGCCAATCGCACGCGCAAACTCCTCCTCGAAACGATCCACTTCTTCGCCGAGCACGAACCATCCGCGCCCGAGGACTCGTGCGATGGCCGCGTCGATAGCGCCTCGCTTGCCGCGGTAGTCGTCGGCCAGGGCGCCAAACGCCACGCGGGGAGCCAGGCCGGCGGCGCCCGGGCTCATGCTGCCTCGGCGACCTCGCCGGACGCGTCGCGCGCGTAGCGGCAGCCGCAGGAGCAGGCCGTGCTCCCGTTCTCGAAGCGCAGCGTGTTCCCGCAACGGCACACGTGGCCATGAACCTGCGCCGGGCTGCCGTAGACCAGGGCGAAGCCCGGAACGTCGCGCGTCACGAGGGATCCGGCGCCGACCATCGCGAAGCGCCCGACCGTGATCCCGGGCAGAAGGATCGCGCCGGCGCCGAGGCTCGCGCCCTCGCGCACGAGGGTGCGCGGGTAGGCATCGATGGGGCGGCCGCTTCTGGGCCGCGGATCGTTCGCGAAGGTGACGTCGGGACCGACGAAGACGCCGTCCTCGAGCACGAGGCCGTCGTAGAGCGAGACGCCGCACTTGACCGTCACGCGGTCGCCGAGAACGACGTCGTTTTCGATGAAGCAGCGGTCGCAAATGTTGCAGTCCGAGCCGATGCGGGCCCCGGCGAGGATGTTCACGAACGCCCAGATCCGCGTGCCGTCGCCGATCGCCTGCGTGGCGACGAGCGCGGTGGGGTGAATCGCGATCATGGACTGCGGGTAGCTTACCGGATGGCGGCCTGCGGGCGTCAGAAGTAGTCGGCGCGGCGCTCGCGGTAGAACTCGACCGTCCGGGCGAGGCCGTCCCGAAGGCTCGTCTTCGGCTCCCAGCCGAGCAGGGCGCGGATCTTGGTGATGTCCGAGACGAAGTCTCCCGGCTCCTGGGCCTTGCGCTCGGGGGTGAAGTCGGTGAACTCGATCCGCGTCTCAGGGAGGATTTCGCGGAGCACCTCGGCGACCTCGAGGAAGGTCGAGGGGCGGTCGTGCCCGACGTTCAGGATCTCGCCCACCGCTGCCGGCACCTCGGCCGCGCGCAGCAACGCGTCCACGCAGTCCTCGACATAGAGGAAGTCGCGCAGGATCTTGCCCGAGCCGAAAATCGGGATGGGCTCGCCCTGCAGGGCCAGGCGCACGAACCAGTTCACGACGCCAAACTGCGAGTGCTTCATCTGGCCGCGCGGGCCGTACACGTTCGTCAGGCGCAGGGGAACGGTCCGAATCCCGTGGATCCGCGTGTAGGTGCGGCAGATCATCTCGGCCGAGAGCTGCGAGATCTCGTAGATGCCGCGCGGGTCCGAGGGCGTTTGCTCGGAGACCGGCAGCTTCACGGCGGGCCCGTACTGGCCGCGGGTGCCCGAGCGCACGATGAGCGCGCCCGGGTTCACCTTGCGGCAGGCCTCGAGCAGAACCGCGGTGCCCTTGATGTTGATGTCGATGTCGGGGTACGGGTTCGAGAGCGACATGACGTGGGAGACCTGCGCCGCCAGGTGATAGACGACGTCCTGGCCGGCGACGAGCCGCTCCATGGCGGCCGCATCGCGGACGTCAGCGGTGTCGATCGCGACCTCGGAACGGATCTCGCGGATGTTCGCGGCGTTGCCGCCGTAGCCCTCGATCATCGCGTCGCAGAGGGTGACGCGCGCGCCCTCGGAGACGAGTCGGCGCGCGAGGTTGGAGCCGATGAACCCGAGGCCGCCCGTGACCAGAATTCGCTTGCCGGAAAGGCTGCTCATGAGGTTTCGGGACGATAGCACGAAGGGTCGAAGTGACGATATAAGATCTGATAGGTCAATGTGTTAGGTAATTCCGGAAAGTATCAGCCCGCCGTTTACTAGCACTCGTTGTCGATGAGTGCTAGTATCCGCATCCCGAAACTCGCGCAACAACACTTCACAGGAGGAAGTTCATGAAAGTTCGGCCACTTTACGATCGGATCCTGGTCAAGCGTCTCGAGACCGGCGAAATGAAGAAGGGCGGGATCATCATCCCGGATACCGCCAAGGAGAAGCCGATGGAGGCGGAAGTCGTCGCCGTCGGCAAGGGCAAGGTGAACGAGGAAGGCAAGCAGTTCCCCCTCGACGTCAAGAAGGGCGACCGCATCCTCATCGGCAAGTACGCCGGCACCGAAATCAAGATCGACGACGTCGAGCACCTGATCCTGCGCGAGGACGAAGTGCTTGCAGTCGTCGAGAAATAAGGAGCAATCACAATGGCAGCAAAAACGATCATTTACGGTGAGGAAGCGCGCCAGCGCGTGCTCCACGGCGTCAACAAGCTTGCAGACGCGGTGAAGGTGACGCTCGGCCCCAAGGGCCGCAACGTCGTCATCGAGAAGAAATTCGGTTCGCCCACCATCACGAAGGACGGCGTCACGGTCGCCAAGGAAATCGAGCTCCAGGATTCGCTCGAGAACATGGGCGCCCAGATGGTCCGCGAGGTCGCTTCGAAGACCTCCGACGTGGCCGGCGACGGCACGACGACGGCGACGGTGCTCGCGCAGGCGATCTACCGCGAGGGCATCAAGAACGTCACCGCCGGCGCGAACCCGATGGAGTTGAAGCGCGGCATCGACCAGGCCGTC
>JANMBR010000313.1:0-6598 GCA_031360505.1 Acidobacteriota bacterium | reverse complement strand
AATCCATCTGGTCCGACATCAGAAAAACGACTCCTTCACGACGACGACGTCGTTCGGCTGGATCTCGAGGTCGGGATCGTCTCCCGCGAGGATCCGTTTGTAGTCCACGACCATCTCAGTATCCTTGCCATCGGCGCCTCGGCGTTTCACACGGATCTTCTTCGAAGCCCGATCGGTGAGGCCGCCCGCTTTCGCGATGACGGAAAGCAGGGTCAACCGGTCGTCGCTCTCGAACTGCAGCGCGCCGGAACCCTTGACCTCGCCGAGGCAGAAGACGGTGAAGGTGGCCTTCGGAACCACGTTGATCACATCCGCCGGAAAAATCGGGATGTTCCAGACGGCAGTCGCGCTCTGAAAAAGCTCCTGCGTGCTGACCTCGAGCGTGTCCGAGAGGCCATTGTCGGCGCGGCGCAGCACGAGGATCCGCTTTCCCGCCCGCTCGGTGAGGCCGCCGGCGGCGGAGATCGCCTTGATCAGCGTCCAGCGCCCGGAGATGCTCAGGGACCCGGGCTTCAGGACGGCGCCCAGGACGGAAACCGGCTTGTTGTTGAACTCCTTCACGTTGACCACGACGCTGGCGCGGTTGACGTACTTTGCGGTCAAGAGCGCCTCGAGGCGAGCGCGCACCTCGGCCGCGGTCATTCCGCCGACCTGCACTTCCCCAACCATGGGCAGGTCGATCGTTCCGTTGTCGCTGACCCGCCGGTCGGCGGAGAGCTCGGGCAGCTCGAGGACGCGGATGTCCAGCAGGTCCTTCGGCCCGATCGCATAGTCCCCCGGCGTCTCCTGCGCCGCGACGGAGAGCGGCAGGCAAGCCAGGAGCAGGAAGCCCGAAGCCCATTTTCCGAAGTGCTTCATCTCGCGTAGACCCCCGTGAAATTCAAGAAAGCCGTGAAGCGGATGAAGTCGCGTGTCCCGGCCGGGACGTTGGAGACGTAGATCTGGCGGCTGACCAGGCCCGTGAGGACAATTCTCGCGGGGAGCTTGATGGAAAGGCCCCCGCCATAGCTCTTGGTGTGATCCACTCTTTTCACGAGCTCTCCGCCCTCGAACTGAGCCTCCGGGTACGTGTGCGGCCCGACCTGAACGAAGCCCCGCACGAGAACATGATCGAAGAGCTCGATATTCGCGCCGCCGCCAAGGGTGTTGTTGAAATAGTAGGGGTTGAGCGGGCTGATGCTGACGTTCACCTTGCGGTAGCCGTAGCCCTGAAGCTCGATCCAACGAGTGGGGAAAAACGAGAGGAAGAACGCGCCCACCGGAGTCTGGTACTTCGGATAGAACGAACCGTTGTTGGACATGCCCTCGCGGTATCCGCCCCTCACGTTGACGAAGAGTCGGGGGCGATTGAAATAGATGGCCCCCAGGTAGGCGAGGCTCCGGTTGTCGCGCAGCTCGGATTGGTACTGAAAGTCCGACCAGGTGGCGTCGACCAGCGCGGCAACGTACCAGTCCTTCGAGATCGTGTAGCGAAGGCCCCCACCGGCTTCGGAAGCGTCGCTGTTGTTGAGCTTGACCTGGATGTCCTGGAGAGGAGGGCCCGAGTACTGGGTGAATCGCACTTTCTGGTACCCGCCGGAGCCGAAGATCGACAGGGACTTCGTCAGGTCGACTTCGAGTCCTCCCACGGCACTCTGCAGGTTTTCGAAAACGTAGGACGGCAGCTCAGAACTATAGAGAATGTAGTCCTGCTTGTCGCTCGCGGTGACCTGGAAGCTCATGCGATTGAAGAAACCGAGCAGCGACAGGTCGTAGAGGCCTCCAAAACGATTCCGGTCCTTCAACTTGTCGTACCAGGTGTAGTGCGGAAACACGTCCGCTTTCAGGTAGAGCTTCGAGCCCATCGGGAGGAGAAGCCTGACCCCCGCCGCGACCGTGGCGGTCCAGTCGGCAACTGGGTCGGTCGTCGTCGAAAAGACGTTGCTGTCGTATCCGGCGTTGTAGACCGTAGCCGAAGGGAAGATCTTTACCGGGCCCAGGTGCAGCTTGCTCCTGGCCATGTCGTCGTCGATGTACTGCTTTTCGGGAATGGTTCGCTCGCGGGGCACTTCATCGGAGGCGAGAACCTGCGCTCGGCCGGAGCCCGGCGCGAGCCACCCTGCAAGAAAGAGCGCGCACGCCAGGCCGGCAAGCCGTCGCCTGCCGCCCTCGATGCCCGCGGGAGCTTTCGTGTCGTTCATCATCGTGCAGCAGCCGGACCCAGGATCTTCTTCGTGTACTCGTCCACCAGCGGACCCGAGACCCTCGGCATCGCCCGTTGCAGGTACGCCCGGGCCTCCTCCGTCTTGCCCGTCTCGTAGAGCGCGACGGCAGCGTAAAACAGCGAGGGCGACTCGGAATCCGCGATGGGTGTGACGAGCGGTACTTGCGCGACCGCGTTCTGGTACGAACGGACCAGGCATGCGGCCTCGAGCAACTCGAGCCGCAAGTCCCGGTTACCGGGGTCCCCCTTCACCGCGACGGTGAGGAGCTTCTCGGCCGCGCCGGACTTCCCCGACGAAACGAGGCGGCGGCTCTCCTCCAGTGCGGCCCGGCTTCGCGCGGCCAGGTCCAGAGGCGCCTCGGTCGGCTTGCTCGCGCCCGATGCCGCAGTGGACGCAGGAGCCGCCGGGGCGGGTGCCGGCGTTGCGGGCTTCGGCGCGGACTTCAGGGCGGCCGTCGTGGTCTTGCCCGCGTGGCGCTCCTGCTCGGCGGTCAGCTTTGCCTTCGCTCGGACCACGTCGGCCCGGTTCGAAAGGCTTTCCGGAACGTGCCCCGCCATCTCCGAAGCGCCATCGAAATTCCGGACCTCGACGAGGGACACGAAGTTGTCCGCATAGAGCTCCGGCCTGCTCGCGCGCTCGTCCTGCGCCAGCGCGGCGAGATCTTTCAGAGCGTCCACGTATTCGCCTCGCGCCACCCGCGCGCGCGCCCTCAGCGCCAGCGCATCCGCGTTGTCGCTCTGGGTCGCGAGGGCCTTCGATGCCCAACGCTCCGCTTCTTTCGGATCGCCGCGCTCCAGGGAGTCGCGGGAGAACGCCAGCATCCAGCGCACGTTTCCGGGCTCGCGCCTGGCCGCCGCTTCGAGGGCTTTCCGGCGCTCGGCCGGAGGCAGCTTGCCGATCTTCTGTTCTTCGGTTTCGATCAGTCCCGCCATGGAGGGAATCGAAAGGACAGTGGCCTGGGGCACGCGCGAGAACAGCAGGACCTTGAAAGCGGACCGGATCTCCGGTTGCAGGTTGGCCTGCGCGTAGCCGCCAAACCGGCGCTCGACTTCCAGGAAACGATCGAGAGTCGCCCGGGTGTCGGCCGTCTTTTCCGCCCCCGACTGGGCCAGCGCCAGTCGCACGAGGCACTCGCTCAGGACGACCGGCTTGTCGAGAGAGCCGAAGGCCGCAATCCGAAACTGGTCGATGGCTTCGACATCATGCCTGGCGGCATAGGCCTCCTGACCAGCGCGCAGGCGCTCGTCGTTAAATTCATCGGCGCGTGCGGCGCCGAGCAATGACATCATCCATGCCGGGGCGCACAGCAGAAAAAGGATGGCATGACGCTCGGCTTTCTTCATCGATTCCGCTCTCTCGCGCACAGCGCCTTCGCGCCCGATGGCTCGGACACACTGGATCGCGCCGCATTCCTCATGCTGCTTGCCTTCATCATCGCGGAACCGTTCCTCTACGGAACGATCCTGCCCGCGTTGCTCAACGCGGGCGCTCCCGCGCCGCTCGGCAGCCCGTTGCTCAACGTCTTCGCCTTCCTGACGGCCGCAGCCGCCCTGCTATCCCGCTCCGCGCTTCCGCAAGCGCGGCCGCTACGGCTTCCCCTGGGAGCCGTGGGGGGCCTGACGCTTCTGGGCGTCGTCCAACTCCTTCCGCTCCCGGAGGGAGTCATGCAGCAAATTGCCTCCGTGAACCTTCAAATTTACCACGAAACGGCCCAAATCCTGAGGCTCTTCCCGTCGAGCCGGGCCCCGAGCCCGAAAATATCGATTGCCCCGTGGGAGACGGCTTCGGCGTTACTGGGATTGCTCGCCTGCGTCGCCCTTTTCCTCGCGGCAGCCTCCCTCATGCGGTCGCGGGCACGGAGGAGGGTGTTTGGCTGGACCGTCCTGGTATCGGCCGGATTGCAGCTATCACGCCTGGCCGCTTTCCGCTCCGGTCTGGACGGACTCACCGCACCCATCGGGATCGAAGCGGCCGCTGCGACGTGCCTCGGCATCGCTCTCTTCGTGGTCTTCGGCATGATCTGGGCCGCGGTCCTCACGAACCAGGAGCGCGGCATCGACAGCCCCGACGCCGCCGAGCGGTTCGAGCGCCGGTTTGCGCCAGTCGCTGGACGCGTCATCCTGTGGCTGGCCCTCGCCGTCGGGCTGGCCTGGATCCACGAGTCATCCGCCATAGTGAGCGCGCTCGTTGCGACCCTCGTCCTTCTCGGCCTGGCCTTCGCCCGCCGGCGGCAGGATGTGTCGCGACGACTCGCGGGCTCGACGGCGGCTCTTCTCATTATCGGCGTGCTCCTCGCCGGCCGAGCAGGCGCTTCGGCGAGCGACTCTGCGACGGACATCTCGACGCGCGGGCTCATCTGGAAGACCTCCATCGCCGCCTGGCGGCAATTTCCGGTCTTCGGTTCCGGGCTGGGGACGTTCCGCGAGGCGTTTCGGAGAGTTCAGCCCCGCGACCTCCAGGGCCTCGTGGACCAGGCACCGTCCGGCCCGCTCGAGCTCCTCGTTACGGGAGGCCTCATCGGCCTCGCGCTCGGCGCGACCGTGGCCATCTCGCTTCTCGTTCTCTTCCTTCGGGCTTGGCGCTCCCAGAAGCACCGCGAGGAGAGCGCCATGACGCTCGCCGCCTTCGGCGCCCTGCTGTTCTGGACCCTGGCCAGCCTGATGGACGACGGCGCGACTGCGCTCATCGTCTCCGCCCTGCTCGCGCCCGTGCTGGGCGCGGGATGGGCGGCCTCGCAGGCCCGGGGCGGGCGAATCCTGTGAATCGAGTCGCCCCGACTCGCTGTATCTTCGCGAAGTGACAGCGGCGCCGGGACTCGCCAATCTGCTCGACGGCGCCGCGCTGGCAAGGACGATCCGCGCGAGTGCCGGCGAGGCCGCCGCCGAGATCTGCCGGGTCGGAAGGCCGCCATTTCTCCGCGCCCTGCTCGTCGGCGAGAACCCCGCATCGCAGGCGTACGTTTCTTCGAAGGCGAGGGCGGCCGCGGACGCTGGGATCCGCGCGGAGACCCTGCGGCTGCCCGTCGACATTTCGCCCGAGGCGTTGCTGGCGGAGGTTGCGCGCGCGAACGCCGATCCCGAAGTGGACGGGATCCTTGTCCAGCTTCCGCTTCCGCGCGGCCACGACTCCGCGCGCGTCCTCGACTCCGTGCATCCGCTCAAGGACGTCGACGGATTTCATCCAGAGAACGTCGGGCTTCTGCACCAGGGGCGGCCGCGCTTCGTGCCCTGCACGCCCGCCGGCATCATCGAGCTGCTCGCCGCTTACGAGATTCCGATCAAGGGCCGCAGAGCCGTCGTGCTCGGGCGCAGCGACATCGTCGGCAAGCCGATGGCCGCGCTGCTGACGGCGCGCGACGCGACCGTGACGGTCTGCCATTCGAAGACGCGGGATCTTGCTGCCGTCTGCCGGGAAGCGGACATCTTCGTCGCCGCGATCGGTCGGCCGGGTTTCGTGACGCGCGACTTCGTCCGCGAAGGCGCTGCCGTCATCGACGTCGGGATCAACCGGCTCGCATCGCTCGACGACGCTCCTGAAAACCTCAAGCGCTCGGCGCGCATTCGCAAGGCTCTCGAGGAGAAGAGGCGGGTGCTCGTCGGCGACGTGGATTTCGACGACGTGGCTCCCGTCGCGGGCTGGATTACCCCGGTGCCAGGCGGCGTCGGGCCGCTGACCGTGGCAATGCTGCTGAGCAATACGATTAAAGCTGCAGGCCTTAGAGACGATAGAAAATAAGGAAAAATTCTAAGAATGCCTAAGTTTATTAGGAGTCTATACCTCTCCGCGCTCGGAACCATCCTTCTGGCTCAGTCGCTCGGAGCCGCCGGCCAGCCGGCCCGCCTGCGCTTCCAACTTTCATTTCCGGCAAGTGTCCAGAGCCAGCCTGTCGACGGCCGCGTTTTCGTCATCGTGACGCGGAAAGCCGACCCGGAGCCACGTCTGCAGTTTGGCAAGGGGGGCGGCCAGTACGGATCGATGCCCTTTTTTGGGGAAAACGTCGACGCGCTCGGCCCGGGCCAGGAGGCTGTCATCGACGGCCGCTCGGACGGCTACCCGCTCGCACGCCTCGCCGAGCTTCCGGCGGGCGACTACTCCGTGCAGGGATTCTTGAACATCTACACGAGCTTCCATCGCTCCGATGGGCACGTCGTGAAGATGCACATGGACCAGTGGGAGGGGCAGAACTTTCCGGTCTCGCCCGGCAACCTCTACAGCGAGCCCAGGAAGATTCATCTCGACCCGGCCGCGAGCGAGACGATCCGGCTCGTTCTCGACCGGAAGATCCCGCCGATCGAGGTCCCGAAAGACACTGCTTACGTCAAGCACGTGCGCTTCGAGAGCCCGCTGCTCTCGAAGTTCTGGGGACACCCGATCTTCATCGGGGCGACGATCCT
>JANMBR010000301.1:0-2450 GCA_031360505.1 Acidobacteriota bacterium | reverse complement strand
CTCGATCCCGGAGGGCTTCGCCGTCTTCGCGGGCGAGGACGCGACGGCGCTCGCCCTGGTCGCCCTCGGCGCCCGCGGCTTGATCTCCGTTGCCGCCAACGAGATTCCG
This sequence comes from Acidobacteriota bacterium, assembly GCA_031360505.1. GTDB lineage: Bacteria > Acidobacteriota > Thermoanaerobaculia > UBA5066 > Gp7-AA6 > DAHUXD01. The sequence goes on along the minus strand of JANMBR010000301.1, from coordinate 2,341 downwards.
AAGGAGATGTCCGAGCTCGTGCGCGCGGCCCTCGAGGATCATCGCGACACGGCCCTGGAGCTCCAGCGCAAGTACCTGCCGCTGATGGAGATGAACTTCCTCGAGTCCAACCCCGGGCCCGTCAAGTGCGCGCTCGCGCTGATGCGCAAGTGCGGCGAGACGCTGCGCCTCCCGCTCGTGCCGGTGCAGGACGACGTGCGCCGCCGGATCGAGAAGACGCTCGCCGGCTACCGGCTGCTGCCGAAGAAGGGCGGGCGGTAGTTCAGGGCGTCGTCGCGTCCAAGCTCTGCCCGAAAAACGGAAGGACTCTCGTCGCGATGCGGCGACCGAGGCTCCCATTGTGGTCACCACGATACAACTCGAAGACGTGGGGGACACCGCGCTCTGAGAGGTCGCGTGAGAAGGCGAGCGTTCCGGCCGGGATGTGCGAGAACTCGTCCTCGGCGCCGACGTCGAGATAGATACCGCGCAGGCGGATCAGGTTCGCGAGTCGCGCGGGGATCCGGCTGACGCCCAGCCGCGACTGGAAGGCGGCATAGGCCTCGCCATTTGGCACGAGCGCGTTCTGCTCCTCCCGAAACGGGAAGTCCGTGAAGAGCGGGGGGCGCGCAGGATTTGGCGAGAATGCCACGCTCATTCCGAGGACGGCGGACGTCCAGAACTCCTCCATGCCGTCCCCGTCGCCCAGCTGCAGCGGTTCCGCGAGGCGCATCGCGCGGCGCCAGGCCGCTTGCGTCGGGCCGAGATCGGCCTGCATCGAGAGACAGCAGGCCGACAGCGAGTAGACCGCGCCGAAGATGTCCGGATGGTCCATGCCCTGAACGAGAGCGCCGTAACCACCCATCGAATGGCCGGCGACGCCGCGGCTCGACGGGCGCGGTAGGGTGCGGTACGTGGCGTCGACCCACGTCACGAGGTCGTTCGCGACAAAATCTTCCCAGTTGCCGGTGACCGGTGAATTCGACCAGAAGCTTCCCCCGTACCGGTTACGGCCGTTGGGGACGACGACCAGCATTTCCGGAACGCGGCCGGCCGCGGCGAGCCGATCCATTGCGTCGCCAAAGAGGGTGGCGTCCTCGACGATCTGGTCGTCGGCGCCGAACCCGTGGAGAAAATAGATGACGGGATAGCGGCGGGCCGGCGACGCCGCGTACGAGGCGGGGAGGTAGACCGCGACGCGTTGGTCGACCGGGTCCCCGGCCAGATTCCCTTCGAGGGACTTCGCGTGGATGGTCGCCGTGTGGATCCGGGGCGGCGACGCCGAGGATGCAGGCTGGCCCAACGCCCCGGTCGCGACGAGGATCGCAAGGGCTGCTGCAGTCCAGGAAAGTGCCCGTCTGGTCATGGAGTTCCCCCTACCGGTCCCAACGAGGCGCGGAGACCGGAGGTTCCCGGCTATCTGGCCGCCGGCCCCGCCGGCAGGTTCTCCATCAGGAAGCGCGAGAGCAGCGAGTGCAGGTGGAGGGATGTCCCTTCACCCTCGTCGATCGCGTGGGTGCGATTCGGGTAGTCCATGAACGTGAACGCCTTGTTGAGGGCGATCATGCGGTTGACCAGGCGTTCGGAGCCCTGGAAGTGCACGTTGTCGTCTCCGGAGCCGTGCACCAGCAGGAGCTTGCCCTTGAGCCCGTCGGCGAAGGTGATCGGCGAGCCGTTCTTGTAACCCGCCGCGTTGTCCTTCGGCAGGCCCATGTAGCGCTCCTGGTAGATGGTGTCGTAGAGCGTCTGGTCGGGCACCGGCGCCACGGACATGCCGACCTTGTAGAGCTCAGGCGAGCGGAAGAGCAGGTTCAAGGTCATGGAGCCGCCGCCGCTCCAGCCCCAGGACGCGACGCGCTCGGCGTCGAGGTAGGGACGGTCGGCGAGGAGCTGGCGCACGGCCGCCGCCTGCTCGTTGGAGGCGAGGACGCCGACGGCGCCGTAGACGACCTTGCGCCACTCCCGGCCCTTGGGGGCGGGCGTGCCGCGGTTGTCCACGCAGCCGACGATGTAGCCCGCGTCGGCCAGCGCGCGATGGAAGAGACCGCGGTCGCCCCGCCAGGAGTCGACGACTTCGACTCCCGCGGGCTCGCCGTAGACGAACATGAGGAGTGGATATTTCTTCGCGGGATCGAAGTCCTTCGGCTTGAGCATCCAGCCGTCGAGCTTCACGCCCTCTCCGATGCTCACCTGGAAGAACTCGATGGGCGGCGTCATGAGCGGCGCCACGGCGGCCACGAGCGCGGCGTTGGACTCGAGCATGCGCACGCTCTGGTGCGCGGGGAGTCGGACGAGGTCGACGACGGGCGGCCGGTCGGAGGTCGAGTAGGTGTGGATGGCAAAGCGGGCGTCGGGTGAAATC
>JANMBR010000255.1:0-7290 GCA_031360505.1 Acidobacteriota bacterium | reverse complement strand
CGTGCCGGGGCTCCGGGGTCCTCGTCGCGACGAACGCGGGCTGGAAGATCGCGCAGTACAACCTCGCGATCACGATTCCGAACGACCTCGTGGACGAATTCAGGAAGCGCATCGAGCAAGAGTCAAAGAAGAGCAAGAAGGAGGCCTGATGCGCCGGATTCTCATCGCGGTTTGCCTCCTCCTGTCGTCGCTCGGCGCGGCAACCGGCGCGCCCGCTCCGGCGGATCTCGTCTTCACCAACGGCGCGGTTTACACGGTCGACGGCGCGCGCACCTGGGCCGAGTCCGTGGCCGTGTCGGACGGGCGAATCGTCTTCGTCGGAACGGGCGCGGCCGCGAAGCCGTGGATCGGGCCGGCGACGAAAGTCGTGGATCTCCGCGGCAAGATGCTGCTCCCCGCATTCCACGATTCCCACGTGCACCCGATCTCCGGCGGAATGGAGGCCCTCGAGTGTGACCTGCACGGTCTGGCGACCGCGCAAGAGGCCCTCGCAGCCGTCGGTGCTTACGCTGCCGCGCACCCGGACGCAAAGTGGATTCGCGGAGGCGGGTGGGACCTTACGCTCTTTCCGGAGGGCAATCCTTCAAAGGCGCTGCTCGACGCAATCGTGCCGGACCGGCCGGTCCTCCTCGACGCGAGCGACGGACACTCGGCGTGGGCGAACTCGAAAGCGCTCGCGATCGCGGGGATCACGAAGGCGACGTTGAACCCGCCGCTCGGCCGCATCGAGCGCGAGCCCAGGACGGGGGAGCCGTCGGGAACGCTGCGCGAGGATGCGGTGGGGCTGGTGGCGAAGCATTTGCCGCGACACACGCCGGCCGAGTACGCGGCAGGGTTGCGCAAGGCGCTGCAGATTGCCAACGGTTACGGGCTGACGTCGCTGCAGGAAGCGAGCGCGTCGGAGGAGGAGCTCGAGGCCTACGCAGCCGCCGATGCCGCCGGTACCCTGACGGCGCGCGTGAACTCGTCGATCTACGTGGACACGGAGAAGGGCCTCGCCGAGGTGCCGCGGTTGAAGGCGCTGCGGGACAGGTACCGAGGCAAGCGGCTACGGGCGGACGGCGTGAAGATCTTCGCCGACGGCGTGCTCGAGACGCGCACCGCGGCGGTGCTCGAGCCCTACATCGGGTTCGGCGACGATCGCGGCAAGGCGAATCTCGCGCCGGCGGACTTCCAGGCGCTCACGACGGCGCTCGACCGGGAGGGCTTCCAGATCCACATCCACGCGATCGGCGACCGCGGCATTCGGGACTCCCTCGACGCGCTCGAGGTGGCCGAGAAGGCGAACGGCCGGCGCGACGCGCGCCACCATGTCGCTCACCTCGAGCTGATCGAGCCCCCGGACATCCCGCGCTTTCGCCGGCTCGGCGTCATCGCGAACTTCCAGCCGCTGTGGGCCAATGGCGACAGGTACATCACCGAGCTGACCGAGCCGTTCCTCGGCCCCGAGCGCTCGCGGTGGCTCTATCCGATCAGGAGCGTCATGGCCGCCGGGGGCATCACGGCATTCGGAAGCGACTGGAGCGTCTCGTCGATGAACCCGCTCGACGGCATCGAGGTGGCGGTCGGCCACCGCGAGCTTTCGAAGGGCCCGGGACCGGCGTGGCTGCCGCAGGAACAGATTGCGCTGCCCGAGGCCATCGCGGGCTACACGGTCGGAGGCGCGTACCTCGACTTCAACGAGAAGGAGACCGGGTCCATCGAGGTCGGCAAGGCTGCGGACCTCATCGTGCTCGACCGGAACCTCTTCGAGATCCCGGTTTCGCAGATCCATGAGGCGAAGGTGCTCTCGACGCTGCTCGAAGGCAAAGAGGTGTATCGGGCGGCTGGGTACTGACGCAAGACACGCATTCGGCCCAACGGGGTCGTAGGGGCGGCCCTCGGGCCGCCCGCATCAGCCACAGTAGCGCTGAGGCGGGCGGGGCAAGCCCCGCTCCTCCGAGACGGGGTAGCGCTGCGGACCGCTACTGCAGCGTAAAGGTCTTCGTCAGGAAGACGGCCATCTGTCCCCGCGTGTTGGGCCGGTCGGGGCAGTACATCAGCGGCGAGGCCTGGCAGCCGCCCGTGACGCCGCGGTTGTAGAGCTCCTCGATCCACGCGGCGGCGAAGGAGCCGAGGGGAACGTCGCCGAAGGTGCCGGTGGCCGCGGGCGGGACGTAGGTCGCGCCCTCGAGCGTCTTCAGGAGAAAAACGGCCATCTGCGCCCGCGTGACCGGGGCGAGCGGGCAGTAGTTGCCGCCGCCGCAGCCAGTGGAGACGCCGAGGCTGAAGAGCTCCTCGATCCACGGGGCGAAGGGGTCCGAGGCTGGCACGTCCAGGAAGATGAACCCGGTTGCCGGCGGCGGAACATGGTCGAAGCCGTACTTGGACTTCAACAGGAAGACGGCCATCTGCGCGCGTGTGCTGGGCGCATCGGGGCAGTAGGTGGTGCCGTCGGCGCAGCCGGCGGTGACGCCGTTTCTGGCGATGGTGTTGACGAAGTCGTGGAAGGGATGGACGGGGGGCACGTCGAGAAAGTCGACCTGGACCTTCGCGGTGGCGGCGGGCGAGGAGCAGGCCGCGTCGGACTCGACGACCGACAGCAGCATGGCGGTACCGGGTGTGCCGGCGTTGAAGGTGATCGAGGCGGTGCCCTGGCCCGAGGCGATCGTGCCGCCCGTCAGCGTCCACGCGTAGGTCGAGCCCGCGTGATCCGCGACGCTTGCCAGGATTCCCGTCGCGCCCACGGCCGCCGACAACGTCGCCGAGACCGCCGGCTGCGCGGGGACCGCGAGCACGTTCACAGAGGCCGATGCCGCGTTGTTGCTTCCATTGACGTCTGCCGTCTGGGAGCTGACCGAGGCGGAATTCAGGGTGGTTCCGGATGGCGCGGTGACCACGATCGTCAGTGGCGCAGCCGTGGTCACGTCCAGCGTGGGAAGCGAGCAGATGACGGGGCTCGATCCGTTGCAGTTCCAGTCCGTTCCGTCTGCGGACACGAGCGTGGCTCCGGCCGGCACCGCATCGACGACGGTCACGAGCGTTGCCCGGGAGAGACCTGCGTTCGCGACGATCAGCGTGTAAGCGATGGGCTCGCCCTCGCAGCTCTCGGGCGCAGCGCCCTCCATCGTCAACGAGAGATCGGCGCGCGCTGCGTACGTCGCGGTGAACGTGGAGGGAGCTGCAGGGGCGGTGATGGTATGGCTCCCGGCGCCGCCGTCGGACCAGCCTCCGAACTCCCAGATGGTCGGGTACGCGCCCTGGGTCGGAGAGGCCGTGATGGAGATTTGCGATCCGACGATGAAGGGCAGGGTGAAGGGAGCGATCGCGGTCGTCGTCCCCGCCGAGAGCAGGAGGCCGGCGGGGACCGTGGCGAACGTCAGGTTTGCGGTCTGCGGGTTGATGTCGACGCTCGCCGTGCCGGTGTTGCCGCCGGAGTCGGTCACGGTCAGCTCAATCTCCAGGTACGACGGATACTCGTGATCCGGGGCGGGGAAGCTGCCTCCCGCCACGCCGTCGAACGTCTGGTAGATGTGCGTGTGACAGTTCGACGGACAGTGGTGAATGATCACCTTCCACGCGAGGGCGCTCGCGGCAAGCGTTCCGTCCTGCGGGTCGGTGCCCTGACCAGAGAAGGCGATGACGTCGCCGACCTCCCATGTGAGCGCCCCAGTCGGCGTGAGGATCGTCGCGGTCGGGTTGCCGGCGTCGGCGAGGATCGTGATCGGGTCCGAGACGTCGCTGCCGCCGCGCTGGTCGGTCACCTTCAAACGCACCGTGTAGGTGCCGGCGGCGGCGTACTGATAGGTAGGCTGCTGGAGAGTCGAATCGTCGAACTGGCCGTCCCCGTCGAGGTCCCAGGCGTAGGTGAGCGTGTCGCCAGCCTGCGCGGGCTGCGAGGCGGAGCCGTCGAACTGCACGTTCAGCGGGATGCCCCCGGTCGTGACGTCGGAGCTGGCGACCGCGCGCAGTCCGTACTCGATGCGAAAAACGTTGCCACCGTTGAAGTCCACGTAATAGAAGTTGCCGTCCGGGCCCAGGCGCACGTCCACCGGGCCCTGCGCGGTCGAGGCGAACGCCGCGGTGGTCGCCGGATCCGGGTCGCCGCCCGTGCCCGCGAACATCACCCACATGCATTTGCGGGAGTAGTCCGAGAAGAGGAGCGCCCCCTGGTAGCTTGCGGGGTAGTTACTGCCGCCGGTGTAGAACGCGAGGCCAGCCACCGAGGAGCTGCCGGTCGGGCAGCCGTCGTTGGCGACTACCTGAGCACCGTGGTTGTATGCGAGGAAAGGCGCGGTCGTGAGGCCCTGGGCCGGGCAGATGTTGAGACCCGTGTACTGCGCGCCGCTGCCCTCGAAGCAGGGCCAGCCGAAATTTCTGGCGACGGAGATGTCGGGGATCCTGTTGATTTCTTCCCACGTGCCCCAGCCCACATCGGCGATCCAGACCTCGTTGGTACCGGGGCGCACGATGGTGCGGAAGGGATTGCGCAGGCCGTACGCGATGATGCGCTGCTCGTTGACGTCGCCCGAGCCGATGAGCGGGTTGTCGGGAGCGGCCAGGCCGGTGGCCGGGTCCAGGCGCAGGATCGAGCCGTTCAGGAGGCGCGGCTCGCCCAGTGTGCGGCGCGGGCTCTGGCTGCGCAGAGCGCCGCCCTCGGCCGTAGGCTTGGTCTGGGGGGTGCCGACGGGGAAGGGCGGGTCGCCACACGGGTTGGCAGGCGTGGGGCTGCCCGAGCCGCCACCAAACTGGCCCCAGTCGCTATTGTTGAAGCTCGCCCCATCGCCTCCGCTGACATAGAGGTAGCCGTCGGCGCCGAAGTCCAGTGCGCCTGTCGAGTGGCTCGGATACTGCTGGCACCAGTCGTTGATGAGCGGCGTCTCGCTCGCCGTCCAGTCGGGGCCTATCGCCGTCAACCGGGACAGGCGGCCGGAAACGACGCATCCGTCCGTGGTCGCGCCCGGGGGGGATGGGCAGCCATCCGACGTGCCGTCGCCCGGTCCCCACGCGGGGGGAGTACCGCCGATCGGCGCATCGAAGGCGTAGAGGACATAGATGAAACTATTCGTCGCGAAGCTGGGATCCACCGCGAGGCCGAGCAGGCCGCGATCCCAGAAGTTGTGCACCTGCGTGCGCAGGTCGGCGACCACCGTGTATGTGTTCGTGGAGATGTTCGGGAACAGCTTGATGAGCCCGCTCTTCTCCGCGACGATCACGCGTCCGTCCGGCAGAAAGCGAACGGTCGTCGGATTGATCAACCCCGTGAAGACGACGGCCTCGGAGAATCCGGGCTGCTTGTAGCTCGTCGCGGCCAGCGCCATCGCGGCGCAGGCAAAGACAAGTGCGAACGCCCCAGCGCGTTGCGCAGCGGCCCGCGTTGCCGGCCTCGGTGATTGTGCCTGCCTGAGATCCACGATAGCTCCCGGGTGAATCGCCGTTTCTATCAGTTCTCAGCTCAACCCGAAAGCCCTGACGAGGACGACGGCCTTCCCCGCAACCGGCGCCGCCGGGGCCTGTAGGGCCGGCACGAAAAAAAGTTCGGCGAGCTCGGTCCGCATGGGGATCCCAATCCCCAACCCTAGCCGAGCCGCGGGACTGTGCTTGTGACGCCGCTCACATTGCGGTGGTTCCGATCAGGGACAGGAGCGGAAAGCTCCCGTGTCCTGGATCGGCGCGAAGGGTGTCCCGATCGGATTCTCATAGGTGCGCATGAGCACGCCGGATTGCATATCCCGGACCGTGAGATTGACGCCCACGTTCGTCAGGCCCGCGGCGAACACCCAGTACGAGCCGGTGAGCCCGCAGCCGTTGAGGACCTTTGCGACGAGCTCCACGTTGTTCTGGTCGAAGAACCAGAAGTAGCCGGTGTCCGCCGTCAGGCGCACGGCGGTCGCGGCGACCGAGGGGCCGAGCGGCGTCTGCTGGAAGGACGCGTTGACAGCGAAGCGGTTCTGGTTCAGGCACAGCGTGTGCTCGTCGGCGACACAGAGCGGCGCGATGACGCCGGGAGCGATGCGGCCGATCCTATTGTCCGAAGGCTCGACGAACCACAGGTTGCCGTCCGGTCCATTCGTGATGCTCGCGGCGGAACCGACGCCGTATCGGTTGACGGTTCCGTCCTGCGTGAGGCTGCCCACGAGGCCCTCGCCGCCCGTGTACCAGAGGTTTCCCTCCAGGTCGAAGGTGAGGTCGGTCGCCGGTCCTGTCGCGAAAGACCTCGTCGACCAGTTCCCGATCTGGTCCGGCGGAGTCAACCGCAGGACTCCGGCGTTGCCCCCAAACCACAAGGCGTTGTCCGGCCCGGCTGTGACTCCGCTGTCGGCCGTCGGGTGCCGGGGAAGGGGGAAGTCCCTGGTCGTCCCCGAGGTCGTCATGCGGCCGACCCATTCGCCCTGGACCATCGAGTACCAGATGTTGCCGTCGCCCCCGAAGGCGATCCGGTTCAGGTCTCCGACGCCGGAGGCCGCGAAGTAGCTCACGCCCCCGCTCGGCAGAGCGCGCCCGACATGCCGGGTTTCGGCGGTGAACCAGAGGGCACCGTCGGGTCCGGAGATGATCTGTTTCAGGGCGCCGTACAGACCGACGCGCTGGCAGGTCGCCTCGCCGGCTGGAGTCATCCGGCAGAGACTCGAGCCGCTGATGTACCAGAGATTTCCGTCGCTGCCGGCCGTGATGTCCGTCGGTGAGTCGCCTTCCGGCGGAAGCTCGAACTCCGTGATGGCGCCGTGGACCGTGATGCGGCCGACTTTGTGCCCGGTCGACTCGGTGAACCAGAGGGCGCCGTCCGGTCCCGACGCGATGGACGAGGGGCCGCTGCCAGACGTGGGGATTGCGTATTCGGTGATGGCCTGCGAGAGACCGATGGCAGGAAGGCAGAACAGGATCAGTACGGAAAAAACACGAGACGAGCGCGACTCTACACGGGCATTTCCCCTGCGTTGTCCATGGGACATGAAATCCTCCTTGAAAAGCTCATGTCCACATCATAAGCCTTCATTGCAGCCCGAAAGTCTTCGTGAGGAACACGGCCATCTGTCCGCGCGTGTTCGGGCTATCGGGGCAGTAGAGCAGCGGGCTCGCGCTGCATCCTCCGGTGACGTTCAGGGCATAGAGGTTCTCGATCCAGTCGGCGGCGAAAGCGCCGGCTGGCACGTCCTCGAAGATCCCGACCGCGGCCGGCGGGGTGTACGCGGATCCGTTCAAGGTCTTGAGCAGGAACACGGCCATCTGCGCTCGGGTGACCGCGGCGTCGGGGCAGTAGTTGCCGTTGCCGCAGCCGGCCGTGACGCCGAGGGAGGCGAGCTCCTCGAT
>JANMBR010000184.1:0-4045 GCA_031360505.1 Acidobacteriota bacterium | reverse complement strand
CGGATGGCGGGCCGCGGTCTTGCGAAAGGCATTCGGCCGGGCGGCAGCCGTGGTGTGCGTCAGCGAGTTCACGCGGGACCAAATGCACCTGGCCGGGATACACCCGAAACGGGAACGGGTGATTCCGAACGGGGCGGATCCGGGCCGCTTTCGACTCTTGCCGAAAGCGGATGCGGCGACGATTCGGGAGGAGCTCGGGCTCTCCGGCGTCCCCCTGCTCGTGACCGTCGGCAACGTGACCTCCAGAAAAGGGCAGGACATCGTGGTTCGTGCGTTGCCGGCGATACGCGAGAGGTTTCCGGACATTCACTATGCGATCGTTGGCCTGCCGACCCTCGGGGATGAGATTCGGAGGTTGGCCAGGGATCTCGGCGTCGGCGACCGGGTCCATCTCCTCGGGCGGGTCGATCCGACACGTCTCGTCCGGCTCTTGAATGCGGCCGACGTTTTCGTCATGACCAGCAGACACACGAGGGACGGGGACTTCGAAGGGTACGGCATTGCCGTGATCGAAGCGGCCCTTTGCGGCCGCCCGTCGGTCGTCGCGGGAGGGTCCGGCCTGTCGGAAGCCGTGGACGAGGGCAAGACGGGCCTGTGCGTCGCTCCGGACGATCCGGCAGCAACGGCCAATGCGGTCCGGATCCTGCTCGAAGACGACGCATTGCGGGCGAGGATGGGAGAGGCCGCTCGGTTGCGCGCCGAGCGCGAGCAGACGTGGTCCCACCGGGTGGCGCAATACGACGCGCTCCTGCGCGAGCTGACAGGGCGATGAGGCTCCTGGTGATTTCCCACACGGTGCACCATCGCGTCGGCGACCGTCTCGCCGGTTGGGGGCCGACCGTGCGAGAGATTGATCATCTCGCGGGTCTCTTCGAGACGATCGTTCACGTCGCGCCGGTGCACGCGGGGGCAGCGCGGGCGAGTGAATTGCCGTATCGGGCCGACAACGTCCGGGTCGTCGCCGTGCCTGCGGCCGGGGGAGAGTCGTTCCGACAGAAGCTCGACGTGCTCCGGGTCTTGCCGCGGTATGCCGGCACCATCTGGAGGGAGCTTCGCGATTGCGATGTCGTCCACGTGCGCTGTCCGTCGAACATCGGCCTGGTTGCCGTACTGCTCCTCATCTTCCGGCGCAGGCCCCCAGTCCGGTGGATCAAGTACGCCGGGAACTGGCGGCCGAAAGGGCGGGAAAGCTGGTCGTACCGCCTCCAGCGGTGGATACTGGATCGCCGTATGACTCGTTGCCTGGTCACGGTCAATGGTCGATGGCCGAATCAACCGCCCCACGTGCGTTCCTTCCTCAATCCCGGCCTTACGGGCGAGGAGTTTCGCGAGGGCGCCGCGGCCGCCGAGCAGAAGATTTTGATCGAGCCATTGCGCCTCCTGTTCGTGGGGCGCGTGGACGTCGAGAAGGGATGCGGGCGGTCGATCGAGATCCTCGCCCGATTGAAGGCGCGGGGAGTGCGGGCGAGGCTCGACGTGGTTGGCGATGGTCCCGATCGCGGCCGGTTCGAGTCGCAAGCCGCAGCGGCCGGGCTGGCCGAAGAGGTCCATTTCCATGGCTGGCTTGCGCGTCCGGCCCTGGCCGGCTACTACGCCAGAGCGCACTTTCTGCTCCTTCCTTCGAGCAGCAGCGAGGGCTGGCCGAAGGTCCTGAGCGAGGGGATGGCGTACGGTGTGGTTCCCATGACCAGTGACGTCAGCAGCATTCCGCAGTTACTCGCGAGCTTTCGCGCCGGCAAGGCGCTCGACGCGAAGGACCCGGAGGGCTTCGTCGAGACCATCATCGGATACGTCCGCAACCCCGATCTGTGGAAGACGGAGTCTCGCAATGCCGCCGGGGCCGCGAATTCATTCACCTACGATGCTTATTTGTCCGCTGTTCGGAACCTGCTCGATCTGGAGGCCGCGTGAGAAGTGGTGCCGCTGCGTTCGCGAGGCCCGTGGAGGTGACCGCCCGGAGGGAGGTCGTGCCGGCCTGGCTCCTGCAGCTCGCCTTCATCGCCGCGCACGTGCCGCTGGCCCTGGCGATCCCGAAACACTCGCGGCTGGCTGCCATTCACGCGCTCGTCGCTCTCGGCATCGGGCTCGTTGCGGCCGTGATGCCGCGCAAGTCGCACTTCGTCGCATACACCGCCGCCTACATCACCGGCGCCGCGGTGTTCTGGCGAATGAAGGCGGCGAAGATTCCCTGGGAATTCGACAAGTACGCGATCGTGGCGATCTTCGTCGTGGCCCTCGTGTTCTCGGTCCGCATCCGGCGGCCCGCCCTTCCCTTGGCCTACGTCGCCCTGCTCGTCCCTTCCGTTTTCCTCACTCTGAGCTCCGCATCCTGGAGCGAAGCGAAGGCGATGTTGAGCTTCAACCTGAGCGGTCCGATCGCGTTGGGATGTTCGATGCTCTTCTTTTCCTCCATCCGGCTCTCGCCCGCGCAGATGCGGTGGCTCGCGACGTCTCTGCTGGCGCCGATCGTCGGGATCGCAGCGATCGCGGCGTACTCATTGCAGGCCGCGCTGCAGGACCCGGACTTTGAGTTCTACGGAGGCTCCTCCAACGCGACCACGAGCGGCGGCTTCGGCCCGAACCAGGTGTCGGCGATTCTCGGCCTCGGGATCGTCGCGATCCTCGTCTACCTGATCGTCGCCAAGGCGAATCGAATCCTCTCGGGAGCAATGCTCCTCCTGACGCTGCTTCTCCTGCGGCAGTGCCTGATCACGCTGTCTCGCGGCGGGATTTACATGGCCCTCGGGGCCGTTGCAGCCGCATCCTTCTACCTGCTTCGGGAACGGGCTTATCGACGCAAGCTCCTGGCTGGCGGCGCCGTCGTGGCGGTGATCCTGATCGTCGTCGTGATCCCCCGGCTCGAGGCCATCACCGGAGGAGTCCTCGTCTCGCGGTTTGAAAACACGAGCGGGACGGGGCGAGAGCTCCTCATCAAGGGAGATCTGGATAGCTGGTCGCAGAACCCGCTCCTCGGCGTTGGACCGGGGATGGGGGGGGCCAACCGGCTGAAGTACTTCAACGTCCCGACCGCGCACACCGAGTACACGCGCATGGTGGCCGAGCACGGACTGCTGGGCCTCGTCTCCCTCGTCTTGCTCGGCGCCATGGCGGTCCGCAATATCCGCGACCAGAAGACGCCGCAGGCCAGGGCCGTTTCCGCGGCCTTTCTCACCTATGCGCTTCTCTTCATGGCGGTGGACGCGATGCGGTTTGGGGCCCCGGCATTTGTTTTCGGCGTCTCCGGCGTGACACTGGTCGTTGCCAGGCGCAGAATGCGCGCCGTCGCGCCGGCCCGTCGCCCCGCCACCGTCGAGGCCGCCCGGGTTCCGAGAGTCGATCAGCCGCGGCCGGCGGGGCGCAAATTCCCATGACTCGACCCTCGAGCGTTCTGATCGTTGGCAACTTCCTGTCCGCCGCCGGCGCCTCCCGCGGCGTTTGCGAGGATCTTGCGATTCGCCTGCGCAGCGCAGGCTGGAACGTGCTGGCCACGTCCACGGAGCCGGGCCGGATACGAAGACTCTCCGCCATGCTTTTCGCCGTGTGGTCCGGGCGTCGCGAGTACGCGGTTGCGCACGTGGACGTGTTCAGCGGCCCCGCGTTCCTCTGGGCGTTTGCCGTCACGTCGCTTCTGCGCCTCGTGGGAAAGCCCTATGTCCTGGCGCTTCGCGGCGGTAGCCTGCCCGACTTTTCGAAGCGATGGCCTCGTCTGGTTCGATACGTGTTGACTTCAGCCAGGGCCGTGACCGTGCCTTCCGGCTATCTCCTCTGCGAGATGACGGCGTTCCATGCCGGCGTGGTGACGCTTCCGAACCCTCTGGAAGTGGCGGCATATCCCTTCGCGGTTCGGTCCCGTCCCCGCCCGAGCCTCGTGTGGCTTCGTGCTTTTCACGAAATTTACAATCCCTCGCTCGCCCCCGCCGTGGTCGCGCAGTTGGTCGGCGATTTCCCGGAAGTTCGCCTGACGATGGTTGGTCCGGACAGGAAGGACGGGAGTCTTCAGGCAACGCGGGAGATGGCTTCGAAGCTCGGCGTGTCCGATCGCGTC